>NZ_JBEHFW010000008.1:0-159264 GCF_040225475.1 Corynebacterium sp. KPL2861 | reverse complement strand
GAGTTGACCTCTACTGAGGTTGACGCTGAGGGTGAGGACACTCCGGATGCTGAGAAGCCGAATAAGATTGCTGAGCACAAGGACATCAATGATGAGGATCAGACCGTAACCTCTGATGACTCCGATGTCCCAGGCAAGCCGTCTAAGGGCAAGATTCCTAAGTGGGCCATCCTGATTCCGGGCATTGGCTTGGGAATCGGCCTGGGCAAGATTATCTTCGGCCACCATGATCACGACCACGGCCACCATGATCACGACAAGCCTAAGGATCGTCCTGAGAAGGACACCGAGGGCCACGGCGAGCACCCAAGCACCGAGGTGAAGGGTCAGGATACGCCGGATAAGGTTGACCAGAACTCCAGCGAAGAGCCTCGCCCCACCGAGGTGAAGGGCCAAGATACGCCGGATAAGGTTGACCAGGGTACTGACAAGGACGATCGTCCTGTCGAGGTTATGGGCCAAGAGCCTGGAAAGACTGGTAAACCGCTACCGTCCGACGCAGGACGTACGCAGATCAAGTCCGTACCGTCCGGTGCTACCAAGCTTGACCCAGGTATGCGGGACTACATTCAGTAGTGTGAGCGTACTGGTCAGGTAACAGGCCATAGCGCCTGGGCACAACATGTCCCCCTTCAGGGTGTCACCGCACACGCTGGAGGGGGCAACCCATCTGATGAACCATCGAGAAGACCACAATGAGGAGATTGGGCAATGTCTGAGGAGACAGGCCGCGAGGAACCCGTAAGCCAGGGTAAGAAGATCGGCTTTATCGTGCTGGTAGTGGCCGTAATTCTGATGTTGATACAGCTGGCCCTCTACCTCACCACCGGTGGGGAAGAGGATGAGGCTAGTGAGGGGGCATCGGAAAGCGTCTCGGCCGTAGACACTCCGGACGATAAGGGCGATGCCTACGTCGATGATTCCGGTGCGCAGGAGCACGAATTCGAGCCGGCCCCGGGCCAATTCGAAGGCTTCGAAGGCATGTCTGTGGGCATCGATGGCGAGTACGCTGCCGTGGACCCGGTGCAGGTGACGGACCAGGGCGTGCTGCTGCCGCCACACGATGTCTCCCGCCTGGGCTGGTACTCCGCCTCGGCTGTGCCTGGCGATGCCGGCAATGTCGGCTCCAGTGTCATCACCGGCCACGTGAATTACCAGGGCCAAGGCACCGGCTATGCGGAGAAATTCACCCGGTTGCAAGAAAACCAGGAATTCACGGTGGTCATCGATGGTGAGGAGCGCACCTTCCGCGTGACGGAAAAGCCGTACCGCCTGCCCAAGGGCGGGGATTTCCCGGACGTGGTTAATGATACGGACGGTACCAACCGCCTGGTCCTTATCACCTGCGGCGGCAAGTTCGTCGGCGGTGCGCTGGGGTATGAGGACAACATTATTACCGTGGCAGAGCCAGTCGATGCCCCGGTTCCACCAGAGGCACCCCAGGCCTAGTAGCACGCTCTAGAGCCCAACGAGCGCCCGGTTCGAGGATGAGAATCCTTGGCCGGGCGCTTGCGTTTATGCACTTCACGCATGTGCGCCCGGGGTGCGGCGGGCATCTATGAAATAATTTGGGGAAGTATCTGCTGCTCGGAGCGGAATCAAAGGAGCAAAGTCATGGATATTCCAGGCAAAATCGCCGGTCATATCGGCACGCCGCTGACGGGCAATGCCACGAAGGTATTGCTGCTCGGCGCGGGCGAGTTGGGAAAGCAGCTGGCTATTTCATTCCAGTCCCTGGGCCTTGAGGTCCACGCCGTGGATAAGTACCAGGGGGCGCCGGCGCACCAAGTGGCGCACTATAGCTATATCGCGGATATTACTGACTCCGCGCAGGTATCGGAATTGGTGCAGCAGATTCAGCCGCACTACGTGGTGCCGGAGGTGGAAATCGTCGCGGTGGAGGCCTTAGAGCAGGTTGAGCAGTCCACGGATGCCGTCGTCGTGCCCACGGCGCGTGCCTGCGCCCTTACCCAAGACCGCGAACGGGTGCGCGCGGTGGCGGAAGATATTGGGCTGCCGACCTCGGCCTACCGCTTCGCCTCCTCTGTGGAGGAGCTGGAAGAAGCGGCGACGGAGCTGGGGTTTCCGTGCATTGTGAAGCCAGACGTGTCCACCTCGGGCAAGGGCCACATGCTGGCGCGGGACGTAGAAGACGTGCGCGAGGCGTGGGAGACGGTGCGCCGCGTTTCTTCGGATTCGCAGCGCGTGGTGGCGGAGCGCTTCGTGGATTTTGACCTGGAGGTCACGCTGCTGGCCATCCGCTCCATCGATCCGGCCACGGGCAAGTTGGCCACGTGGTTTAGCGAGCCCATCGGCCACCGCCACGAGAAGGGCGATTTGATCGAAGAATGGCAGCCCACCGGCATGAGCGAGATTGCGTTGGAGAACGCGCGCTCGGTTGCGGCGCGCATCTCCAATGAGCTGGGCGGGCGCGGCGTGTACGGCGTGGAGCTTTTCGTCGCCGGCGATGATGTTTACTTTTCTTCGGTTTCCCCGCGGCCTTCGGATACGGCGATGCTTACCGCCTATACGCAGCGCTTTTCCCAGTTCGATCTGCACGCCCGCGCCATCTTGGGCTATCCCATCGATGCCACGATGATAACCCCGGGCGCCAGCATGTTCTTGCACGCGCCTGAGCCGCTTGCCGATGTCGCCTTTACCGGCATCGCCTCCGCCCTCCACTACGCCGAGACGGACGTGAAGCTCTTTGGCAAGCCCGATGCCTATAAGGGCCGGCGCATGGGGCTTGTGACCACGACGGCGGAAACGGTGGAAGAGGCCCGCGATCGCGCCGCACTGGCCGCGCATAAGGTGAGCGTGACCTCGACTCCTGGCCTGCTCGCGCAGGGCGGTGCGCGCGGCATCGACCCGCAAGCGGACAATGTGCCCGATATCGAGGTTGTTGAATACGAGGGTGGGGTCGAGCTCGACCCCAAGCTGACCTCAGGGGTGGACGATACCGACTAGCTTCGGGGCGCTGCCGACCGTGCCAGTCGGTGCCTAGTCAGGCCCGCAGTGCAGCGCTGGTTAGTGCTGTGGGCCGGCATGCTTGACCATCTCGTCCCACTCGACGATCTTGATGCGCTCGCGGCCGTGCGGTTCGCCGGCGGCCTGCTCGGCGGAGTTGAGGCGGTGCCAGCCGTCCCAGGTCGTGACGGCGATATCGCGGCTGCTGAGCAGGTCGAGGATATCCTGCGGATCGCGCTTGGTGGCGGATTCGAGCTCGCCTGCCTTGTAATCCTCAAGCAGCATGCCGGTGGTGTCCTTGGCGTCGGATTTAGTATTGCCAATCAAGCCCACCGGACCGCGCTTGATCCAGCCGGTGGTGTAGAGGCCGGGTAGCTTGTCGCCGTCGACATTGGCAAGCACGTGGCCGCCGTCGTTGGGCATGGTGGCCGTGTCGTTGTTGAAGGGAATCCCCTCCACGGACTGCGGGTGGTAGCCCACAGCGCGGTAGACCGACTGCACGGGCCACTCGGTGAACTTGCCAGTGCCGCTCACGGAGCCATCGCCATTGAGCTCGGTGCGCTCGGTTTTGATGGCGGTGACGTGACCGTCATCGCCAAGCACCTCTACCGGGGACTCGAAGAAGTGGATGAAGAGCTTGTGCGGGGCATCGCCAGGCTCGCGCATGGCGTAGGACTCTAGGGTCTGGCAGACCAAGTCGGTGGACTTGGCGGCGCGGCGAGCTTCTTCGGAAGCCTCGTCGTAGATGATGTCTTCTGGGGCCACGATGACCTCGATGGTGGGGGACTCATCGAGCTCCTTGAGCTCCTTCGGCGTGTACTTGGCCTGCGCCGGGCCGCGGCGGCCAAAGACGTGGACCTCTTTGGCGCGGTTTTCCTTCAGGGAAGCGTAGACGTTGTCTGGGATCTCCGTCACCAGCAGCTCATCCGCGGTCTTGGCCAAGATGCGGGACACGTCGAGCGAAACGTTGCCCACGCCCACGACGGCGACGGACTCCGCGGATAGGTCCCAATCGCGCTCGAAGTTGGGGTTGCCGTCATAAAAGCCCACGAATTCGCCGGCGCCGTAGTTGCCCTCGAGGTCTTCGCCGGGGATGCCCATTTCCTTATCGGCGGTGGCGCCGGTGGCGAAGATGATGGCGTCGTAGTACTCGCGCATCTCTTCGACGGTGATGTCCTTGCCCACTTCGATATTGCCCAGAAAGCGGATGTCTTCCTTCTCCATGATGTTGTGCAGCGATTGCACGATGCCCTTAATGCGCGGGTGATCCGGGGCGACGCCGTAGCGAATCAAGCCAAAGGGTGCGGGCATCTTTTCAAAGAGATCGATCTGCACGTCCACATCGGACTTTACGAGGAGGTCAGAGGCGTAAATGCCGGCCGGTCCGGAGCCGACCACGGCGACACGCATGGGGCTAGTCATCTGTTTAGGGTGTCCTTTCTTTTGGTTTTTCTCACATTCTACGCGGTGGCAGTGCGATAAATGCCACACTGCTCTGAGTTATCTACCCCCAGTTTAGGAGGTTGCGGAAGGGCGGGGGAGGGGGTGATTCACGTACAGTGGAGTCGTCACCACGTGCTAGTAACTGTGATGTACGGCATAATGTTACGGCGCGTGTTCCAAGTGTTCCCGTGACGGCAAAGGAAAGGTAATCCGCATGTCTGCATCCCAGTCCACAGTGTTAAGCTCCATCGGCCGCGGCTTCGACGGCCTCGATATTCCCGCCTTGGCGGATAGCCTTGGCGCTGAACTGATCCGCTTAGAAGATTTCGACCCCACCGTGGCGGATGTCTTGGCCCACGCGCCCACCGCTACTGCCGGTGCCCTCTTGGTCCAAGGCACCGGCGAAATCTCCTTCGATGCGGAGGTCGCCGCCGCGCTGGGCCTGCCACTGGTCATTATCTCCGGCGCCCCAGAGCGCGCCGCGGAGCTGGCACAGCGCAAGGCAGAGTCCCTCGGCGCCACCGTGGCAGGCGTCTTCACCGACCTAGAGGCCGTGCCAGGTGCGTTAAGCGCGGCAGAGGAGACCGCGCCCGTCATGTCCGCAGACCTCTTCCAAAAGCAGCTCATCGACCAAGCCAAGACGACTGGATCCCACATCGTCTTGCCAGAGGGCGATGATGACCGCATCCTTGAAGCCGCCGATGCCCTGCTGCGCGATGAGGTTGCCCAGCTGACCATCCTGGGCAAGGAATCCGATATTAAGGCCCGCGCTAAGGAGCTGGGGCTGGATATTTCGGGAGCCAATATCATCGACCACCTGGAATCGCCGCTTGCGGAGGAATTCGCCGCCGATTTCGCGGAACTGCGCAAGAAGAAGGGTGTGACCCTGGAGCAGGCCCGCGAGACCATGCAGGACATCTCCTACTTTGGCACCATGATGGTGCACAAGGGGCTTGCCGATGGCATGGTTTCCGGCGCCGCCCACACCACCGCCCACACCATTAAGCCGTCCTTCCAGATCATCAAGACCAAGCCGAATGCATCGGTGGTCTCTTCCATCTTCCTGATGGTCATGCGCGGGCGCCTGTGGGCCTTCGGCGACTGCGCCGTAAACCCGAACCCGACCGCGGAACAGCTGGGCGAAATCGCCGTGGTGTCCGCGCAGACCGCGTCCCAGTTCGGCATCGATCCGCGCGTAGCCATGCTGTCTTACTCCACCGGCGCTTCCGGCACCGGCCCGGACGTCGAGCGCGCCATTGAAGCCGTCGAGGCCGCCAAGAAGCTCGACTCCTCGGTCAAGGTCGATGGCCCTCTGCAGTTCGACGCCGCCTGCGATCCCGGCGTTGCCGCGAAGAAGATGCCGGATTCTGATGTCGCGGGTAAGGCCAATGTCTTCGTCTTCCCCGATCTGGATGCCGGCAATATTGGCTATAAGACCGCACAGCGCACCGGCGGCGCCTTGGCCGTGGGCCCCATCCTGCAGGGCCTGAACAAGCCGGTCAATGACCTATCCCGCGGCGCTACCGTTCCAGACATCATCAATACCGTTGCCATTACCGCTATCCAGGCTGGAGAGAAATAAATGTCATACGTACTGGTCCTTAACTCGGGATCCTCGTCCATCAAGTTTCAGCTGGTGGACCCAACCGCTACTGCCACCGATGATCCACTCGTCTCCGGCCTGGTGGAACAGGTTGGCGAGCCGAGCGGCGCCATTACCATCAAGGTCAACGGGGAAAAGGTCACCGAGGAACTGGAAGTTCCCGATCACTCCTTTGGCCTAAAACGCGCCTTTGACCTCATGGATGATCATCAGGTGGGCCCGAAGGACGTCGATATCATCGCCGTGGGACACCGCGTCGTGCACGGCGGCCGCCTCTTCTCGGAGCCGCAGCTCATCGAGGATCAAATTGAATCGATGATCGAGGATCTCATCCCCTTGGCCCCGCTGCACAACCCGGCCAACTTGGACGGCATCCGCGTGGCGCGCAAGATCCTGCCGGATATTCCGCACGTGGCGGTCTTCGATACCGCGTTCTTCAATACCCTGCCGCCGGCCGCAGCGCTCTATGCCATCAATAGCGAGGTTGCTTCCAAGTACGATATCCGCCGCTACGGCTTCCACGGCACCTCCCACGAGTTCGTCTCCCAGCAGGTGCCGAAGATTTTGGACCGCGATCCGGAGCACACCCACCAGATCACGCTGCACCTGGGCAATGGTGCCTCCGCGGCCGCCATCCGCAATGGACGTGCCATCGATACCTCGATGGGCCTGACCCCGCTGGCCGGCCTCGCCATGGGTACGCGTACCGGCGATATCGATCCAGGCATCATCTTCCACCTGGTGCGCCAGGCGGGCATGAGCATCGACGAGATCGATAAGCTGCTCAATAAGCAATCCGGTGTCAAGGGCATTGCGGGCGTCAATGACTTCCGTACGCTGCGCGAGCACATCGATAACGGCGATGAAGACGCATGGCTGGCGTATAACATCTACATCCACCAGCTGCGCCGCTTCATCGGCTCCTACATGATTGCTCTGGGCCGCGTGGACGCGATTACCTTCACCGCCGGCGTGGGTGAAAACGACACCGAGGTGCGCCAGGACGCGCTGTACAACCTGGATATGTACGGCATCGACTTTGATAAAGAGCGCAACCTCGTCCGCTCCGATGAGCCTCGGGTCATCTCCACCGATGATTCCCCGGTCAAGGTCTTGGTGGTTCCCACCAACGAGGAGCTGGCCATCGCGCAGAAGTCCGCAGACGTTGCCGCCAAGGCGCGCGAGGACGGCCTATTTAAGTAGGCCATGTAAGTAGGCCCTAGAAGGTGGTGATGGGCCGGACCTGGTTGGCCAAGTCCACCAGCGCGTAGCGGTGGCGGCTAAACGGGGCCTGGCGGGCAAGGGCCCGCAGGGTCTCGGCCAGGCCGGTGCGCAGGCCGCGCTGGGTAAAGGCGTACTCAAAGAGATCATTCGGCGAGGACGCCCGCGCGAGATCGGCGTTGCGCAGGAAGTTCAGGCCCGCGGAGATGACGGCGATCTTGATTTGGAGAAAGCGCGGCTCGTTGGTGGGGACTTCTTCGAGGCGTCGGGCAGCGCGACGAATGCGCGATTCCGATAAATCGTGCACGATGAGCTGCAATACGGTGGTAAGCAGCGCCATGCGGAAGTGGCGCGAGGCATTGGGTACCTTATCCAAGGTGGCTACGGACAGCTCCACTTGGCCCTCCGCGCGCAATTGGCGGGCAAGCCCAAAGGCGGAGGACACCGTCGTGGGGTTGGTGGCCCAAACGATGCCGTATAGCCGCATGGAATTAAACCGCAGCGCGCCCGGGTCTTGGGTGACGTGGGACCAGACTTCCGGCTGGCCCTCAAAGGCAGAAGAGGGGAGATCCGCCAAGGTGGTGTAGAGGTTGGAGCAGGCGCGGGCAACGGTGGCATCAATAAGCGATGTTTCACTGTAATCAATTTGCTGCAGGATGAGCTCATTGATGGCCGCGATGGCGAGCTTCGGGGCGGCCTCGCCGGGCAATAAATCGAGGACGGTGGCGAAGTACTCCTGGGCATCGACGTAATCATCGTGCAAGAGCTCCGTGATGCCGGCATACCACTGGTAACGCCAGTCGCGGCCGAGGCGGTCTTCGATGGAGCCTAGCCACTGGCGCGCCTCGTCGGTATAGCCCAAGTCGATCATGGAACGCACCACGCCGAGGGGAATCTCGGCGGAATGTTCGTATTCAGGGGTGCGCATGGCCTGGCGCAGGGTCTCGAGGGCTTCCTGCGGCTCGGCGTAGGACGTACCTTGCAGCAGGCTGGCGCCGACGTCATCGCGGTCTACCAGGGGCGTCGGCAAGGCGGAGACGACCTCGGGGGCGGTGATTTGGATGGTGCGGTCGATGCCATCGATAAGCTGATCCGTGCGAAAGACCAGGTGTTTGGTGCCAAAGGTGGTACGTTGCGGCGAGAAGAGCGAGTGCTGGGAGGGGTACTGGCGGCCGTCGCGGATGGCGAGCACCTCGCGCAGCACGCCGTAGAGCTGGGTGCGCAGCTCCTTGATGGAGCTAAACCGGCGCTGCGGGTCGCGATGGGTCGCGCGCAGCAGCAGGCGGTAGAGGGAGAGGAAGCGGCGCAGCTCCGGCTCCTTGGAGGGGTTGGGGATTCCGGGAAGGAAGACACCGTCCTCGCTGGGCAGCTTGAGGCACAGCGCCGCCAGGGTGCGGCCGATGGTGTAGATATCGCTGGCGATGGACGGCCCCTTGGAGGCAACCTCCGGGGCCTGAAAGCCTTGGGTGCCGTAGATAAACCCGAAGGCTCCGATGCCGGAGACCGCGCCCAAGTCAATGAGCTTGACCTGGTCCTCGGTGACGATGATGTTATCGGGCTTCAGGTCGTTATAGACCACGCCGCGCGAGTGTAGGTACTCAAGCGCCGGCAGGATTTCCAGGATATAGCCAATGGCAATGTCAACGGGCAGCAGCTCGTTGGGCTGCTTATTGCGCCTGCTTCTTAGCGATGGCCCGCCCACGTACTCCATGACGATGAATCCACCGGGCACGCGGTCATCGTCGATGAAGTTAAAAATCTTGACGATGCCCGGGTGGGTAATGTCTGCCAGAAACTCGCGCTCGGCCTCGGCAGCGGCCGTCTCATCGGCTGACTTTTGGGCCTGCATGCCCTTGAGCACCACCACGCGCCCGGAGACATAGTGGTCATTGGCCAGGTAAATCCAGCCCATGCCGCCGTGGGCGATGACACCGAGGATTTCGTATTGCTCCGCGACCATATCGCCCGGTTCCAGCTGCGGCGGCGGAACTTTCTTGCCCTTGATCTTCTCTGTGGGATCGATAAGGGCGGCGGTGGGATTGGCCGGGGTGATAAACGGCAGGCGTACCATGCCATCAGCAACCGGCCGCTCGGTGCGCTGCGTGCCGCGGCGCTCGCGGAAGGTATCGATTGCCTGCCGGCGCGAACGCTCCGAGGACTTTTCCTGCGCCGTTTTTTCATCGCGTTCGCTCTCGCGCTGGGCGCGGATATTCTCTAGGTCCGCGAGCAGGCTGGAGAGGTGATCCGGGTCGATGGATCCATCGTCGTCTTCATCGTCATCGGCGAAGGGATCGAAGGCTACCGCCGAGGTTCCCGGATCCTCCCGGTGCTCGATGGGCTCGCTGGCGAAAGGGTCATACGCCACGGCCGCCGTGCCCACTCCGCCGGTATCGCCGGCATCGTCGCTCTCATCGGCGTCGTTGCCATTTCGTACGCCCTGAGCCGCGGTGCCCTGGCCCTCTGCGCCCGGGCCAGTCGTGCGCTGGCCCGCAGCGTTTGGGCCAGCTGTGCTGCCGCCCGCTGTGCGCCTACCCGTGGCCTCCGTATCCGGGAAGGCAGCCGCGGGAGCCGTGCCGGAAACCTGCGCCGCGGCGGTATCAACATCAGCTTCGCTAGCGCCTTTATTGCTATTGCCAGCGTTATGAGGAGTGGCAGCCGTATCGACGTCGATGTTGCGGTTTGCAGAGTTGGGGCGAGCAGCGGCGGTATCCGGACCAGCGGGGTCGGCGGCGTCGGCTGTACTGGCTGTGCTGGCCGCGTCAGGGGAGTCGGTAGCGCCGAGGTCGCGGTCCTGGCTGCGGTCTTGGTCAGGGTCTTGGTCGCGGTCAGCGTCGCGGTAAGAAGCCTTGGTGGGCTTTCGGAATTGGCGCTGGGTATCGAGGTTTTCGGGCTCTAGGTACTCGAGCTCGTCTTCGCTGAAATTCGGGTTATGCTTCATGACTTATCTTCCTCGATGTATGTACCCGACGGCAGGGTGGGCTCGTCCAGGTAAGCACCTAGCCACCTGTCAAAGATGTCGGACCACGTCCCGTCGCGGCGGATGCGCTCCAAGGTGGAATTGACCTGGCGCAGCAGCGGGCGGGAGTCATGATCCTTGCTAGGGCGGCGCGCGGCAACGCCGTAATTCTCGGTCTTTAGGGGCTCGCCCACGATGGAGGTATAGGAATCCTGCGCGGCCATGCCGGAAAGCAGGGCATCATCAACCACCACGCCATCGGCCTGGTTGAGCTGCAGCGCCATGAGGCAATCGCCCCAGGAGCGGGTGATGAGGATATCGGACTTGGGGGCGCGCTCGCGGATGGTATCCAGCGCGGTGGATCCGCGCACCCCGCACAGCCTTTTGTCTTCCGCATCATCGATGGAATTCATCCCAGAGCTGGTAAGGACCAGCATGCGGGTCTGCGTGGTCATATAGGGGATGGAAAAGGCCACTTCCTTCTCGCGTTCGGGGCTAATGGTCATGGTGCGCACGATGATATCGACGGTGCCATTATCCAGCGCGGCGGTGCGGTCAGAGGATTCGACGAAGCGGAAATCCACCTTATTGGGATCGCCGAAGATATCGCGGGCAATCTCGTGAGCGATATCGACCTCGAAGCCGCGGACATCGCCGGAGGCGGCATCGCGGTAGCTCAGCAGGTTATTGGAGCGGTCCACGCCCACGATAAGGCGCCCGCGCTTGACGATGTCCGGCACCCGCTCCTTCGCCGTTTTGCCATCCGGCCGGTAGGTGCCTCTGAGTTCGGTATCGTCTTCCTTCTTGGGCGCGGTGCTACCGGCTTCTTCTATGGTGGAGCCCTCCGGCAGCGGCGGGCCGGGGCTGGCATCGAGTGCCTGCTGTTCGGGTGATTCCAGTGGCGGAGCGGAGCGAATATCGCAGCCGGCCAGCGCGAGGACACTGCAGGTGGCAACGATGGCGGTCAGCGGTGCGGTAAGCCGTGCTCGGTAGCGCATTAGAGGTACTCCTGCAGTCGGGGACGAATGCCCAGCCACACCGCGAAGATGGCGCACAGGGTGAGCAGGAAGACGGCGGAGGAGACCGCGGTCATGGCGGTCAGCCCGCGCTCTAAGTAGGTGCGCATGGCGATGCGCGCCTGGCCGATGAGCTCCGAAAGCTCGCTATCGAGCTCATTAAAGGACTGCGCGGCGGTGGTCTCGCCATCCTCAGGATCCGTGATGGTGGCCTGGTAGACGGCCTCATCGTAGTCGCCCTCGCTCAGCGCCTCCATGAGTTTTTCGTGCGAGTTTTGCCACTTTTCGGTGGCGGCGCGGGCGCTGTGGATGAGCTCGGGATCGTTGACCTCGACGTCATCATCATGCAGCGCGCTTTCATAATCCCCCAGCGCCTTTTCGATGGAATCTACCGATCCGGAAAAGCGCTCGAGCGTATCTTCCTCAGAGGAGCGCAGCACCAGCGCGAGGGTTTCTGAGGTGCGCGCCTGCTGCGCCTCAATGCGCGAGGCTGTCAGCGAATCCCACGGGCGCGAGGCCGTTTCAAAGCCTTGGTGGCCGGTGGACCAGGTGGCTAGGTTAGACAGCGCGACCCAGAAAACGGCCAAGAAGAGCAGCACAGTTGCGGTTAAAAAGCCGCGGTTAAACCGGCGGCGCGTCTGGCGCCACAGCCACCACTGCGCCACGATGAGGAAGAAAACCGCAGCCAAAAGGCCAGATAGTGGGACCCACTGCGGCGAGGTGAGCTTTTGCTGCTGCTGGTTAACCTTCGCAGTGGTCAGCTGGAAGAGCTCGGATGCCGCCGGCAGAATGTGCTCGCGCATGAGCGAGGAGGCATTGGACATATAGGAATTAGCCACGGCATTGCCGGCGCGGTGGTTCGAGCGCGCCTTTTCGATCATCGCGGTATAAATGGGCAGCTCGCGCTGGATGAAGGTGACGAGATCGCGCACGCGGGCATCGTCAGGCGTGGTGCCCAGCACAGATTCGGTCGCGGCGATGGAGGCAGCATCGATGGCATCGTTATAGCGCTCGCGGTTGCCCTCTGATTCCACGCCGGCCTGCACGAATCCGGTGGTCGCGATGGTATCTGCCACCGATAGGGAGCTATAGAGGTGGTGGGCCGCGTTGGACATCGGCTCGGTGGTATTGAGCAGCTCGTCGAGGTCGGAGTGGCGGGCGGCGGAAGATTGGGACATCGATAAGCCGGCGGCTCCCAATGCCACCGTGAGGATCAGGGTGACGGTAAAAAGCTTGCCCGGGGTGGTGGAGGCGAAGTAATAAAACCGCCGCAGTAGGCGCGCCGGGCCCGCAAACCATTCCATGGCGCGGTGGGTGAGCCCGCTTAGGGCCGGGCGAGAGGGCGCGGTAACCTCATCCAGCCAGTGATCGCTGGGGTGAGCGTCCTCTTCGCGCTCTGACTCTACCCGCACTGCCTGCTCAGTCATTTACTTAGAATAACGCCCCCAGTGTGCTAGGCGCCACCATTTACCCGCGTGTGTGGCTAGGATAGAAAATATGCATAACCCTCACAGTGGAGACGGCTGGGCGGCGGGCCCCAGTGGCATTCGCGTATGGGGAAAATTCGGTGCCGCCGGCCTCTTCCTCGTCGCCGGGCGCGAGGTGCTGCTGCAACACCGCGCCGCGTGGACCAATAACGGAAATACCTGGGGGATTCCCGGCGGGGCGCGGGACCTACAAGAAAGCCCCACCCAGGCCGCGCTGCGGGAAACGCACGAGGAATGCGCCATCGCGCCTGCCGATGTCGAGGTGCTCGACACCCAAGTGACGGCCGGGCCCTATCCTCCGGCGGGGGATTTGCCGGGGGAATGGACCTATACCACCGTGCTGGCGCGCACCCGCAGCGGCCTGCGCTTGCCCACCACCGCCAACGAGGAATCGCACGAGCTGCGCTGGGTGGGCCTGGATGAGGTGGAAAACCTGCCGCTTATCGCGCCATTCCGCCACGCCTTTCCTGCCCTGCGGCAGCGGGTGGAAAAACTGTACCGGTAAAGTATCCAAAATTATGGCACTGTAGTGCTCATGATTGAAGTACAGGGACTGACTAAGGATTACGGGTCTGTCCGCGCCGTTGAGGATCTCACCTTTCAGGTAAAGCCCGGTGTGGTCACCGGCTTCTTGGGGCCCAATGGCGCCGGCAAATCCACCACCATGCGGATGATCGTGGGCTTGGACGAGCCCACGGCGGGTGAGATTCGCGTGAACGGCAAGCACTACCGCGACTTGGCGCACCCGCTGCGTGAGGTGGGCGTGCTTTTGGATGCGAAGGCGGTGCACCCCAACCGCACGGCCGCGAATCACCTGAAGTGGATGGCGGCGTCCAATGGCATTCCTGCCTCCCGCGTCGATGAGGTGCTGGGGCTGGTGGGGCTTTCCGATGTCGCCGGTAAGAAAGCCGGCGGCTTTTCCCTCGGCATGGGCCAGCGCTTGGGCCTTGCGGGTGCGCTATTGGGCGATCCGGGAATCCTCATTCTGGATGAGCCGGTCAACGGCCTGGATCCAGAGGGCATCCGCTGGGTGCGCCAGCTCGTGCGCGCGCTAGCTGCAGAAGGCCGCACCATTTTGATCTCTTCCCACCTCTTGTCCGAGATGGCCCAGACGGCCGATCACCTCGTGGTCATTGGCAAGGGGAAGATGGTTGCGGATAAGCCCACCCACGAGTTCGTCCGCGGGCACTCGCAGTCCTTGGTGTATGTGCGCTCGAACCACCTCCCGGAATTCGGTGAGGCCCTAAAGAAGGAGGGCGTTTCCTTTACCGAATCCAAGGATGAGGAGGGCCGCCCGCGGCTAGAGGTCATCAACCAGACCACCGAGTTCGTGGGCGAGCTGGCCTATTCCACCGGGGTGCCGCTGCATGAGCTCACCCTGAAAAGCGCTTCGCTGGAGGATGCCTTCATGGATCTCACTGGCGATGCCGTGCAGTACCACGCAGGCACGCCTGGTGCCTCGGGCGCGCAGGCAGGTCAGTCGGGCCAGGTCGGCCAATCCGGCCAGCCAGGCCAATCCGGTGGGTTCGCCCGCCCCAACGAGCAGGAGGTTTAATCCGCCATGTTGAATATCTTGAAATCCGAGTGGATTAAGCTGCGCACCACCCGCTCCTTCTGGTGGACTACCGCGCTATTCCTCCTATTTTCCTGGGGTTGGGCCGGTGTCACCGCTGCGTTTACGGAGCCGCTCGATCCGCAAGCCGTTGATATGGGCTTTCAGCCTATTGGGGCCGAGTTCACCGTCGTATTCCTGGTAACCCTGGGCCTGCCGGTGCTGATGATTCAGGCCATCATGCTGGTGACCACCGAATATCGCTTCGGCACCCAAGCCATTACCTTCATGGCCTCCCCGCGGCGCTGGAGCGTGGCCGTGTCCAAGCTGGTCTTATACGCGGTCATCGCGGCCGTACTGACCTTCATCGGTGTGGTGGGCGCGTACCTGCTTACGGATCTGCTTGCCGATAGCTCCATTTCCGCCACCTTCGATCCCTGGAACGATGAAGTCGGCCGCGAGCAGCTGTGGAAGTACCCACTGGCCGCGGTCCTCGTGGTGGCCTTTGCCCAAGGCATCGGCATGCTCATTCGCCAGACTGCGGGCTCTGTGGCGCTAGGCCTTATTTTGTACTTGGGCGTGGATCAAATCGTCAGCATGATGCCCGTGGTAGGCGATAAGATCGGTAGCTTCATGCCCTTTACTGCTTTCCAGAACTGGCTATTCAATGTCCCAGTGGATAACGCACTGTGGACGGAATCCGCAGGCAGCGGCATCGTATTCTTCATCTGGGCCGCAGTGCTGTGGGCCCTTGGCGTGCTGGTGCTGCACAAGCGCGATGCTTAGGCGAGGGTAGGTCTGTTGTTTGAGACATGACTGGTAACCGGCTGATTGTGATCAGCCGGTTACTTTTATTGGTGGTGATTAATGGCTGCCTCAGAAAACAGCCTTTCCAGGTGGGAGAATATTTGAGAACCCTATGGATGGGCGCATATCGCAAATTAAACTCTAAACGTCTTTAAATATAATTCTATTTTATCGGAAATGCAGTTTAAATATTATTTATGTACTGACAATATTTTTCTTTTGCGTTAGGGTTGGGGGTGAAGAAAAAGAAATTGTGTAGAGTAATGTAGTCAAGTTTATCCGAGGGAGTGGTAAGTGTGTCCAATGAAATGCTTCCAGATTCTGTTGAAAAGTTTGTAGCCCCGACTATCGCGGGTGCCGCATTAGTGGGAGGTGGGGTAGCCGCAACTACCCCTCCAGCTAAGGCACAAGGACCTATCGGTAACGCTGCTGAAGTAGTTAGCCACATGAAGCCCGATGGGGCCCGTGCGCACTCTATTGTTAACGAAGTCAATGCAGCAAGGGCGGATCATGGTTTAAATCCCGTGACAGAAAACCCTGCGTTAAACAATATCGCTCAAGACTGGGCCGACCATTTGGTGGGAACAGGGGATTTGCAGCATCGGCCAAATCACTGGGAAACCTATCCGGATAGTATTCCTGCCGGTGGCGAAAACGTCCTTCAAGCATGGGACGATTTCGCAGATGCGAAGCTGGTAAATATGTGGCTGAATTCACCCAGCCACAGGAAGATTTTGCTGGACCCAGAAGCGAAAACGGTTGGCACGGGCATTGCCGTTGGCGCGAACGGTGAGCTTTTTGCCGTACAGAATTTTGGGCGTTAAAGAAGCGCCTTTTAATAATCCTCTTCGGAATAGCCGCGATATGATCACTCTTGTATTCCCTAAGCTTTTGATACGCTCTCGCGCATAAGCAATATCAAAGTCAGAATCAGGGTTTATAGTAAAAGCAATAGACAAGAGAGAAATCTGCGGAGGATTCGGCGTATCTTTCGCAATTAGTTCCAATAATTAACGCCGATCCGGAGTCAATTAAGTGGACTACACGCTCATCTCTGCGGTGATACCGTGCGCGGTTCAACGCGGGAAGTTCTACTCTGGTTCTGCAAAAGAAGGCTTGTGTTTAGATAGCCTATGAGTGGACTATTGGGGCATCGGCAAGCAGAGCTTATTGCAGTGCCGAGGTCAGCCGCATGACGTTATCGATGTAGCGGCGGACAAAGCCGCGCTGGTTCCACTCCTCGAGGGTGAGCTGGTGGCAGACCGCGCGGTAATTGGCGGCGAGCTGGTTGAACTGGGCGAGGAGATCGCCCTTGGCCACGAGCATGGTGGTCTCATAGTTGAGGCCGAAGGACCGCGGGTCCATATTGGACGAGCCGAACATGCACAGCGGATTGAACTCCTGGTCATCCGGATCCGTGATGATGAACTTGGAGTGCAAAACATACGGGTAGGGGAATTGGTAGATATGCACCCCGGCCTCAAGCAGCGCCTGGTAATAGGAAGACTGGGCGTGGTTGACCATGAATTGGTCCGCGGTATCGGAGACATAAAGCTCCACGTCCACCCCGCGGTAGCAGGCGGTGGTGACGGCCTCTAAGAGCGATTCATCCGGCACGAAATACGGCGAGCACAGCACCAGGCGCTGCTTGGCGTGGTGTACCAGGGAGTTAAACATGCGCAGGTTTGGCTCGGTGGTATAGCCGGGGCCGGAGGGAATCATCTGCAGATAGTTGGCATCAACGGTTTGGGCATCGTCATAGGGCAGCTCATCTAGCGGGAGGTTCTCGCCGGATTCGGTGTACCAATCCACCGCGAAAACCGCGTTCATGGCGGTGACGATGGGGCCGGATAACTCCACCATGTAATCGATCCAAAAGCGGTCAGTGGTTTTGTATTGGCGCTTGATCAGGTTGATGGAACCTATAAAACCTACCTCGCCATCGATGATGACGAGCTTGCGGTGGTTGCGCAGATCCGGGCGGCGGAACCTGCCCTTGTGCAGCTGGATGGGCAGCATGAGGCGCCAATCCACGCCGATCTCTGTCAGTTTGTCCCCCAGCGAGGAATAGCCCTTGTACTTAAAACTGCCAATCTGATCCAGCAACAGGCGAACCTTGACGCCGCGCGCGGTGGCGCGGGCGAGGGCCTGGAAAAATACATCCGTGACCTCGTCCCAGGACTGGATATAGACCTCGATGGAGACGTACTTTTCGGCGCGGTCCACGGCCGCGGCGATGGCGCGAATGCATTCATCATAATCCGCATGCAGGCCCAGATTGTGGCCAATGAGCGCCGGAAAGCCGGTCAGTTCGCGGTTGAGTTTGATGACGGATTCCACCTCCGCCGACAGGATGCCCCTGGGATGATCCGGGGTGCGGGCGGAAATATCCTCAAGGCGTTCATTGGCCTCTTGCTGGATGCGGTGGCGGCGCCGGTTGATATACGGCGAGCCCATGAGCAAAAACAGTGGCAGGCCGATGACGGGCAGCACCAGAATGGCCAGCAACCACGCGGTGGAATTGGAGGGCCGGCGGCCTTCTGGCACGAAGCCGACGGCGATGATCTTGATGGAATAATCAATGATGAGGAAGATCAGCTGCCAGAAGCTGAGATCAAGCGACCAGGTCATTTAACGCACGGAATCGAAATCGGGCAGATCGAAATCTGCACTAAGCGGGCAGTGATCGGAGGTCTTTTCGCCAGCGCGTTCTTCCATGTCTACGTGCGCGCCGGTGACGTGCTTGGCCAGCGGCGGCGAGGCCAGCTGGAAATCGATGCGCATGCCCTCGTTCTTGTGAAAGCGCATTCCCTTGTAATCAAAGTAGGTATAGCGCTGGTCTTCGGTAAAACGGCGCGTGACCTCTTCGAGGCCGGCCTCCTCGAGCATCTGGAAGGCGGCGCGCTCGGGTTCGGTGACATGCGTCTTGCCGCGGAAGGCCTCGATATCCCACACGTCCTCATCGCGCGGGGCGATATTGAAATCGCCGGTTAGAAGCAGCTTGGATTGGGCGCGGCCCGCGGCGTAGTGGGAGAGCTGGTAGAGGAAATCCAGCTTGTAGTCGTAGTGGCGGTCCGTAATCTCGCGGCCGTTGGGAATATACAGCGACCAGATTTCTACCCCGCGGATGCGCGCACCAAGCGCCCGGGCCTCGCGGTCCTGGGGCTTTTCAGGGTCCTTGGCAAAGCCAGGCTGGTGGGGGAATCCGGTAAAGACTTCTTCCGGTTCTTCTTTGGAAATGATGGCCACGCCATTCCATTGGTTCAGGCCATGGCAGGTGACATGGTAGCCGGCATCCTCGAAGGCCTCGCGGGGGAATTTATCGTCCTTGACCTTGGTTTCTTGTAAGCACAGCACGTCAATATCGTGCTTGTGGAGAAGATCCAGCGCCCGCTGGATGCGGGTGCGAACGGAGTTGATATTCCACGTGGTGATGCGCATGGATAATACAGTACCGCGCGGGCAATGGCCCGGACTAGTCCAGGCCGCGGCCGGCGGGCTAGGCGGACTAACCCAGCTGGGGCTAGTCGCGCAGTTGGGCGTAGATCTGGCGGTGCTGCTCGATGAACCCCAGCTTTTCGTACAGGCGAATGCCGGCGGTATTAGATGCCAAGACATCGAGGTAGGCGTGCTTCGCGCCCTGCTCGCGACCCCAGCGCAGCATGTGCTGGCCCAAAAGGGCGCCTAAGCCCTGGCGGCGATGCGAGGGCGCTACCTCCACGGCAGAATATCCCAGCCAGGCGGTGCCGTCGCCGGATTCGGTGATGGTGCCGCGGGTGATGGCAACGGTCTCCCCGCCAATAATCAGCCGCCCAAAGCCCATCGTGCCCTCGATGCGGGCGCGCAGGTATTCCAAGGCCTGGGCAGGCAGCGCCTGGCCGCGGAAGTGGTACATCTCTAACCACGCGTCATCGGGCTGGGCGTCGATGCGGAACTCCGCGCCGCTGGGGTGGGAGCCCGGGACTTCAGCGGATAGACCCGCGAGATCGCGCAGGACCATGACGAGGATTTCGGGTTCGGTCTCCCAGGTGGCATCGGCAAGCAGGCGCTCTGCAGGCTTGCCAATGCGCTCCGGGATGAGCAATCGCACCGGGAGATTGTGGCGGCGGTAGAACTCCGTGATTTCCGCTAGCGGGACCGGGATGAAGCCCGCAGAAGGCCCGAGCGGGACGGCGGAATTGGACCGGCCCGTCACGCCATCGCCGGCGCGCATGAGCCAGGAGCCGTCCGCGGTCCACGTGTGCTCCTTGCCGGGAAAGGCCTGGGCGGTGGCGTATTCGACGGCGCGAATATCGGAATTGCGCACCATGCGCGGCGAAAGCCGCTTGATGATCTTCAGCTGCTCGGGCGCGATCTCCACGGCCTCGAGATCGGAAGGATAGCCGCCGACCTGCTGCGGACGGATGACCAGCGGCTTAAGGCTGAGGACGTGGCCGATGACATCGCTGTGCACATCGCCAAAATCCCGCCGGGCCACGACGCGATCGCCTACCTGCACCTCATCGGAACGAAAGATGCGGGACATGATTAATCGTCGTGCCCGAAGGGGTCTTCGTCTTCACCCGGCATCCAGGTGTAGCCCGGCTCGGTCCAGCCATTGCGCTTAATGGCCTTCTTGGCCTGGCGCTTGTAGCGGCCGATGAGGGTATCGGTATAGACGTAGCCATCGAGGTGGCCGGTCTCGTGTTGCAGGCAGCGGGCAAAAAAGCCGTAGCCCTCCACGGAAATGTCGTTGCCGTGCTCGTCCTTGCCGGTTACGCGCGCCCAGTCGGCGCGGCCGGTGGGAAAGCCCTCACCCGGCACGGAGAGGCAGCCTTCGTCGTCGGAGCCGTCATCGGCAGGCATGGTCTCTGGAATCTCGGAGGTCTCCAGCACTGGATTGATGACGCAGCCCTTGCGCATGCCGGCCTTATCGGCGGGCAGCTCGGTGCCGTCCGGGCCTTCGGTATCGGGGCAGTGGTACACGAAGAGCCGCTTGCCGATGCCCACCTGGTTCGCAGCCAAGCCCACGCCGTGGGCGACCTCCATGGTCTCGTACATGTCCGCGATGAGCTGTTGCATCTCAGGGCTGGAAATCTCGGATTCTTCCACCGGCGTGGTGGGCTGATGAAGCACGGGGTCGCCGTGGATAACGATGGGGCGAATAGTCATGCTCTACAGTTTAGGCATGAACCCCTTGTCTGACCTAGACGCCGCCATCTTAGATTTTGAGGAAACCGCCCCGCGCAGCATTGGCCGCAAGGAAGAGGCCATCCGCGCGCAGCTGGATATCTCGCCGGTGCGCTATCACCAACGCCTCAACCTGCTTCTTGATGCCCCCGCTGCCGCCGAATCCCATCCTCTCTTGGTGGCCCGGTTGAAGCGCCTGCGGGAGGAGCGCGAAAACACGCGGCGCGCCGCGCGGGGAAATACCCCACCGCGTTAGAACTGGCTACTAATGTTACTGAAGTGACTAAAGAGAATCCGGATAATCTATACGACCAGCAATTCGACGACGCCGCAGACGGTGCCGCCGCGGAGGATGCCGCCGCGACCGATTATGGCGATGCTTATTATGACGACGCCTACGACGGCGCTTATGACGATGAGGTAGGCGGCGAGGACGCTACCGCTGGCGCTGCAGGTGCCGGAGCGGGAGCCGCTGCGGCTGAAACTGGCGGTGGGGGAGGCGCCCACGCCAAGAAGGGCGGTTTACCGCTGCGCGGGCTTGCCATGGTGCTTATCGCCGTAGCTGTGATGCTCGGCCTGTGGGGCCTTTATGCCATGACCTCGGAGGACGATGACTCGACCGTCGCTTCCGATTCCGAGCAGTCGAAGTCAGACGGCTCCGCCAATGGTGGCCAGGAGGGTAACGGCGCCGGCGGGCCTGCCGCGGATGGCGCGCGCGGCGATGGCTCCCGCGACGGGGCCAATAACCAGCCGCCTCGCGAAGGCGAGGGCGATAACGCGCACCCGAACGCCGAGGGCGAGGCTAACCGCGATGCCGGCCGCGATGCCGGTGCACGCGGCGGAGGTAACGATCGCGGCGGGGATGAAGCCCGGGCCGGCGGCAACGATACGCCGTCCGCTGCGCGCGACCGCAATGACATTAAGGTCAGCGTTCTTAATAACTCCGGTGAATCCGATAAGGCCAAGAACGAAGCCGACGTGTTGAAGGACGGCGGCTTCAAGGTGGGCTATGTGGGCAACCTGCCAGGCGACGTCCTGACCGTGCCCAAGACCACCGTCTTCTACCCAGAAGGCGATACCTCCGCGGAGTCCTTGGCTAAGGAAGTCGCCGCGCGCTACCAGGCGGAAATCAAGCCCATGAATAAGGACCTGCCCAAGGAAGCTACCGAGGACGGCGCCGTTGTGGTCGCCCTCGCCGTCCCACAGGCCTAAATAAAATTCATGGAATATTACCTGCCACCCGTTAAGCTGGACCAGTGAAGATTCCGGCAGAAGTATTCGCCCGTTCCCCCGAGCCCACGCTCGGGGTGGAATGGGAAGTCGCGCTCGTGGACCGCGACTCGCGCGATCTCGTCCCGCGTGGGGCTGAGCTTATTGATCTCGCCACTGCCGCCCACCCAGATATTCACGTGGAAAAGGAATTCCTCCAGAATACGGTGGAACTAGTCACGGGCATTTGCACCACGGTGCCAGAAGCCATTGCGGAGCTAGAAACCTCGCTGGCGGCCGTGGAAGAAGCAGCTGCCAAGCTCGGTATCGATGTGTGGGCCTCTGGCGGGCACCCGTTTACGGATTTCCGGGAAAACCCGCTATCGGATAAACCCAGCTATCAAGAGATCATCGCCCGCACCCAGTATTGGGGAAAGCAGATGCTACTGTGGGGCACACACGTCCACGTTGGCATCAGCCACGAGGATCGCGTCTGGCCCATCATCAATGCGTTGATGACGAAGTACCCCCACCTCTTGGCCATTTCTGCGTGCTCGCCCGGGTGGGAAGGCCTCGATACGGGCTACGCCTCCAACCGCACGATGCTCTATCAACAGCTGCCTACCGCTGGCATGCCGTATCAATTCTTCACGTGGGACGAGTGGCAGTCCTATATGCGGGATCAGGCCATCTCCGGGGTTATCAATCACACCGGCTCGATGCACTTTGATATCCGCCCAGCCTCGAAGTGGGGCACCGTAGAGGTCCGCGTATCCGACGCCACCTCGAACCTGCGGGAGCTATCCGCCGTCGTCGCTCTCACGCACTGCTTGGTCGTGCACTATGACCGCATGATTGATGCGGGCGAGGAGCTACCCGTCTTGCAGCCGTGGCACGTGGCGGAAAATAAGTGGCGCGGCGCGCGCTACGGCATGGATGCCCTCGTTATTACATCGCGCGATACGGACGAGGCTTGGGTCAAAGATGAATTGGCCCAGATGGTAGAAGAACTCACGCCCTTAGCCCGCGAGTTGGGCTGCGCGGAAGAGCTGGCCTTGGTGCACGAAATCATCGACGGCGGCGCCGGATACGAACGCCAACGCCGCCTCTTCCAAGAAACCGGCAGCTGGCGCGATGTCGTCGAAGAAACCTGCCGCGAGCTCCACACCTTCCGGCCGGTGCGCTAATCAGCTAAGCGATGATCGGCTAGGCGTGCGTTTAGTGAGCGCAAGCCTAGGGTCGCACTGGAGGAAGCTGTACGAGGCCGGCGCGGTGGTGCGCAGATGGCTGCCGGCATGCGGCGGCTGCGTGCGGCTTAGTCGTTATCTAGGGCGTGGCGGCCGCCGGGGGACGGGGGAGCCGGAATATCGGTATAGCCCTCGGTGGAGGGAAACTCGCGGGTCTCAGGGTTAAATACTGGGAACTCTGCGGTTTCGTCGGTAGTGGCAGAACCCCGTGCGGTAGCGCCAGACGCGTGAGCTCCGGCTGTCTGAGTGCGTTGCGGCTGGGCGTGCTGCGGCTGGGCGTGCTGGGGCTGCTGGGCGCGGTGCTGTTGGGCGTACTGCGGCTGAGCAGCACGCTGTGCCGCGTGCCGGCCCCTGGGGGCATCTTCCTCGCTGGGCTGGGTGCCGGGGATAAATCCCCACAGGGCATAAAAGGCGATGTAAAGGATGCCGGAGGCGGTGAAAAGGAGCATGGCCCAGGGCTGGAAGTCCAACTGGTTCAAAGAGCGGTTGGAGCCCTCGAGCCAGAAGGCTGCGGAGACGTACGGCAGCAGCACCACGCACATGGCCGCGAAGGAAATGAGTGCTGCTACTTGCGCGCCGATGACCCCGCGCAGACGCTTGCCCAGTGCCTGGTTGACGGAGATGAGAACCACGATGGCTAACGGGAAGACCCAGACCCAGTGGTGGTACCAAGAGAAGGGCGAGACCAGGCAGGCGCTAATGCCGGCAAGGGACATGGCGGCGGAGTTATTCTTGTGCTTCATCGCTGTGCGCAGGGCCAAGCAAGTCAAGACGAAGACCACCGCTACGGCGGCGAGCCACATCCAACCGCCGTCGATGCCCCACGCGCGCACCATGACCGAGCGGATGGATTGCGCACCCGGGTTGGTGTGTTCACCCACGCGGGAGGAATTGAAGATGGCATCGGTCCAGAACACCCCGGCATCCGGAATGGTGACGAAACCAATCGCAACGGTCACCGCGAAGGTAAGGACGGAGATAACCGCCTGCCACCAGCGCTTCTGGAATAGGAGTACCAAGCCCATAAAGGCCGGGGTGAGTTTCAAGCCTGCGGCGAGGCCGATGCCAATGCCGGGTAGGGCCCTCTTCTTAGGAACGACGTCGAGGGCGACCAAGAACATCAAAAAGACGTTGATCTGGCCATAGAACAAGGTGCCGTACATCGGCTCTACAGCCGGGGCGCACAGCACCAGTAGGATGGCAACAAACCAGGTCAGCGGAGAAAGTTTAAGGCCGCGCTCGTGGAAGACCATGAGGATGACGGCCAATAAAGCAAGGATGGTGCCGCCTTGCCAGAGGATAATAAGGGGGTCATCGGCAAGCGCAGAAATCCACTTGAACAGCGTGCCGGCAAAGGGCGGGTAGGTAAAAGGAAGGTTGCCAATATAAGCGTTGTCATAAAGGTTGGCGCCGTTAGCCACCTCGCCGCCGGCGAGCCAGTAAATCTTCAAATCCAGCGGCACGCGCCAGATGAAGGCATTGGGACCGTCGTATTTGCTATAGCGGGATATGCTGAAGATAAAGAAGGCAATCAGAAGGGTAGCCAGAGTAGGCAGTCCGTATAGCTTTTTCACGGTTAAAGGTGCCTCCTATTTGCGGCGCAGCGAACGGCCGGCGGGGCGGTCATTGCGCGACATCGATTCCTCGGAACCATACAGGCCTTCACGGCGTGCAATGCGTGAGGTGCGCTGCGCGGTTACCGGGCTGGTAAACATCGCAAACAGTACCAGCAAAATAAGCATACCCAAATCACCACGCTCGGCCATACTGAAAGATTCGGCGCCGGTAATGCGGATGAACGCACCCATGATGGTGAGGATGAGACCGGTGGTCTGCGGCTTGCTCACGGCGTGAACGCGGGACATCGTGTCTTTAAAGCGCGCCAGGCCAATGGCGGCGGCGAGGATGAGGAGGCTGCCGCTGATGACGAGGATGAGCGAGAGGATATCGGCGATTAGTGACCAACTCATTGGTTATCCCTCTTCCTAAACCTGGTAACAGACACGGTGGAGATGAAGCCGAGCAGCGCGATGACCAGCATGGCCGAGACTACGGAGGTATCTAGTGACCAGCACATGTAGGTCGCCAGCGCGCATTGGAACATGGCGGTAAAACCGTCCATTCCCACCAGCCGGTCGAGGGAGTTGGGCCCTACGATAATGCGCCAGACGGTAATTAATACGGAGACCCACAGCAGGAATGCGGGAACCAGCAGGATGGCGTGATAGATCTGCGGATCCATTATGGGTGGCTCCTTTCAAAGATCTCGATCATGGAAGATTCTAGACGGGACACGGCATCAATTTCGCGCTGGATCTGCGCCTCATCCCGGGCATCCAGGATGTGGATGGTGATCATGCGATTGGCGATGTCAATGTCTGTCACCGTTCCACCCGGCTGCAGGTTGTACAGCGTCACCGCAAGGGAGAGGATGAACTCATTTTCCAGGCGCATCGGCAATTCCAGGATGGCGGTTTGAGGCAGCGGCTGCGGCCGGGAGGCCAGCCAGCCCACCTTGAGGGAGGCATAAAACAGCTCCCAGAACCAGCGCAGCATGTAGCGGAAGAATTTGCCCCACGCGACCTCGACGCCGGCAATGGGCATCGCCGGCAGTGGCAGGGCGAAGACGATGACCAGGGCGACGAGGAGGCCGCCGACCACATTGCCCACCGTGATTTCGCCCATGAGCATGCACCACATGACCGTGATCCAGACGGTAAACCACGGCCGGAAGCGGTAGCGCAGACCGGCAAAGCGGCTCTTAGTCATCGCGGGCCTCCTTCTTTACTGGCGTAGGGCTTTCTGGTGCCCTCAATTTCGTCGACGCGTCCGAGCTTGGTGTCTCCGAGCTCGCCGTCTCCTTGGCAGCAGATTCCGGATCGTGGGCCGGGCCGGGGTCCGGCAGCAGGTGGCTGCGCTCTTTGTAGGAGTCCGCGCCGCCTTCGTAGCGGTCCTTCTGGTCAAGGTGCCGGGTGGGGTTATCGGCATTTTCGCCCAATACGGCGTACTGATAAATGGAGGTATCCTGCGCGGATTCGGCCGCGCGGGAGGTGACACCGGAAATCGGGCCGGCTAGGAAGGTGATCGAGGTCGAGGCAATGACCAACAGTGCGGTGGCACCCACCATGCCGAACGGCACGCGGCCGACATCCTGGCGGGAGGAGAACTCGACCTCATCGGTGATATCAGAAAGCGGGGCGGGGCGTGCTAGGGCGACGTTGCCCTCGGGGGCATCGGCGCGGTCACGCTGGAAGCCCTTGGCCCAGACCAGCATCATGACGTACAGGGTCAGCAGCGAGGTCACCAGCGCGCCGCCGATGAGCACCCACGCCAGCCAGGAGCCTTCATTGGTGCCCGCCTGAATGAGGATGATCTTGCCCAGGAAGCCAGAGAACGGCGGCACGCCGCCCAGGTTGATGGCTGGGATAAAATACAGCACGGCGATAAGCGGGGCGGAATACATCAGCGAGCCCAGGCGCCGCAGCGAGGACGTACCGGCCTGGCGCTCGATGAGGCCGACGACGAGGAAGAGCGCGGTTTGCACCAAAATGTGGTGGATGGCGTAGAAAATGGCGCCGGATAGCCCCTGGGCGGTGCCCAAGGAGACGCCGAAGATCATATAGCCGATGTGGCTGACCAGGGTAAAGGACAGTAGACGCTTAATATCGGTCTGCGCGATGGCGCCCAAGATACCCACCAGCATGGTGGCCAGCGCCACCCACATCAGCACGGTATCGAGGCCACCATTGGTAAAGATGGACGTGCGCGCGCGGATGATCGCGTACACACCAACCTTGGTGAGCAGGCCGGCGAACACGGCCGTGACCAGCGAAGGCGCGGTGGGGTAGGAGTCCGGCAGCCAGGCGGCCAGCGGCACCACCGCGGCCTTGATGCCAAAGGCCACGAGCAAGGTGGCGAAGATGGCGGTGCGGGTGCCCTCCGGGATGTCCTGCATGCGCTGGCCAATCTGGGCCATGTTCATGGTGCCGACGGAGGCATAGACATACGCTAGCGCCAGCAAGAAGATCATGGATGAGGCCATCGAGACCATCACATAACCCACGCCGGCGCGCACGCGGCCTGCCGATGCTCCCAAGGTCAACAGCACGTACGAGGCGACGAGGAAGACCTCGAAGCCGACGTAGAGGTTAAAGAGGTCGCCGGCCAAGAACGAGATATTCACGCCCATGGTCAGCAACATGTAGGTGGGCAAAAAGACCGCGACCGGTTCGTCCTTGGTGCCATCGCGCACACCCTGGGAAATGGCGTACCAGATGACGGAGAACAGCACCACAGACGAGGTAAAGAGGATCATCGTGGAGAGCCGGTCCGCCACCAATGTGATGCCCACGGGGGCGTCCCAGCCGCCTATCTGCAGGGTCTGTATGCCATGGAAATCCACTATTATGATCAGGCTCGCGTTCACCGCAGCCGTAATCAGCAGGGAGAAAAAGGCGATCTGGCGCTGCACATTAGGCATGCGGGCAAACAGCAGCGAGAGCGCCGCGGCCACAGCCGGGATGATGACGGGCAGCGGGATGAGGGCGCCGACGTACGGGTACATTGTTTCGGCCGCCTGGTGGAATGGCTCAGTCATCTTCGGCTCCCTTCACCGGCTCCTCGAAGGATTCGGGGCCGAAATTATCGCCTTCCTTGGTGGCCCGTCCGGTGGCGGGGTCATTGGAGGCATCATGATCCGCGCTCGCCGCGGCGTTGCCGGGCTTGGAGGCCTTAGCGGCAATCGCGGTATCTTCGGCGTCATCTTCAATGACGTCGGCGGTGCGGTAGCGGTACTGGCGGTAGGCCAAGGTGAGAATAAAGGCCGTCAGCGCCATGGAAATGACGATGGCGGTAAGGATCATCGCTTGGGTAAGAGGATCCGCAATATCGCTGCCATAAGGCTGGGCCTCGCGGCCATCGATGGGCGGCGAGCCCGCCGGGCCACCGGCCTGCAGCATAAAGAGGTTGGCGCCATTGCCCAGCAAGAGCAGCCCGAGCATCATCTTGGTCATGGCGCGGTCGAGCAAGAGGTAGATGCCCGCAGAAACCATTACTCCGGCGGCGAGCAGGAGGAAGAGGTTGGCTTGCATTTATTTCTCCTTTCCTGCGTTATCCCCGGAACCTGTGCCGGAGGAGCTCGTTGCGGCTGGTATCTTTTCTTTTTTCTTCTCTTGTTTTTGCGCCCGTTGGGCCTTTTGCTTGGTGCTGCGCTCCCGGTTCTTCCGCGCCAGCGAGCGGGCGCGGTCGCGGGCGCGCTGCTTACGCATCTCTTCTTCTTCATCCAGCTTGGCGCCGAGCGAGCTGAGCACGTAGAGCGTGAGCCCCACGACGATGAGGTAGACGCCCAAGTCAAAGACCAGCGCCGAAGGCAGCGAGACCGCGCCGATAAGAGGGATCTCGGGCGAGGTATATCCGCTGGTAAGCGGCGGATGGCCAAAGAACATAGGCACCACCACCGCCAAGGCAGAGAGGGAGAGGCCAGCGCCCATGGTGCGCCCGGCATCGATGGGCAGGGCCTCATCGAGCTCCGCGCGGCCACCGGCCAGGTAGCGCAGGATGAGCGCGAGTGCGGCCACAAGGCCACCGGCGAAGCCGCCGCCTGGCGCGTTGTGCCCGGCAAAGAAGAAGTAGAAGGACAGCGCCATCATGGAGGGGAAGAGCACGCGGGTGGAGACATCGATCATCAGCGAGCGGTTGAGCGCCTGCTCTGATTCCGAGCCCGCGGCCAGCCAGCGCCGGCCCGTGACCTGCAGGGTAGGCCGGCGGCTATCCCTAGAGAAGGATTGGGTGCGATAAATCAGGGAGGCCACGCCGAGCGCGGCGATGATAATCACCGTGATCTCGCCAAAGGTATCCCAGGCGCGCAGGTCCACCAGCAAGACGTTGACGGCATTGGCGCCGTGGCCTATCTCCTTAGCCAGCTCCGGCATGTACTGCGAGATAGGTTCTGCCGAGCGCGCGTTGATGGCAAACATCGCCACGATGGTGACGGTCAGGCCGGTGCCAACGGAGAGCCAGGCGCGCAGGCGTCCCATCTTCGGGTCCTGCTTCCACTCGGTAGACGCCGGAATGCGGCGCAGCACCAGCATGAATAGCACCATGATGATGGTTTCCGTGAGCAACTGGGTCAGCGCCAAATCCGGGGCACCGTGGATGGCAAAGACAAAGGACAACGAGTAGCCGGTGATGCCGACGATGATGACGGCGGAGAGACGGTTATCGGTGACCGTGGCTGCGATGGCGGCCACCATCATGATGATGGCGGCGACGACCTGCCAGGGGTTTTCTGCAACCACCATGCGGATATCCGTGAGATCACCGGTAATCAGCATGGTCAGCGGCAGCACCATGAGGGTGGCGAAGATGACGGTCAGGTTGAGCTGCAGCGAACCGCGCTGGGTGACGGCCGTGGTGCGCAGGGAGAGCTTGCGCAGGGTGGAGATGACCTTGTCGTAGACGGCGTCGGCATCGCCAAGTGCGGGGTACGCAAACTGCCATTGCTCCAGGACCTGGCGGCGCCAGTGCACGATGATTCCGGCCACGATGATGATGGCGGATACGCCCAAGGTCACTGACCACCCGTGCCAGAGGGCTAGGCCGTGGTGCTCGCCTGCCCCAAAGGTGGAATCGAGGTGCTGATCGATGGTCGCCGAGAGCGCCTGCGGCGCGAGGCCGAGCGTGATGGTCAGCGCGGTGAGCACGGCGGGGGCGAGCCACAGGCCCACGTTGACCTTGTGCATCGTGGCCACGGCCTTAGAGACGCCGTCTTTATCCTCGGGGAGGTTCTTGGTGGCAAAGGCACCCCACAAAAAGCGCAGGGCATAGGCCATGGTGAGGATGGAACCTGCCACATAGGCTACCAGGATCATATTGCGCGGCATGCCAATAAGCAGCTCTTCGTGCATGGTGGATTCCAGCACGGCCTCCTTGGAAACGAAGCCAAAGAGCGGGGGAACGCCCGCCATGGATAGGGCGGAGATAATGGCGATGCCGTAGAGGAAGGGCTGCTTGCGGCCGAGGCCGGATAGCTTCGTAATATCGCGCGTGCCAGAGCAGTGGTCGATGGCGCCGACCACCATGAAGAGTGCGGCTTTAAAGAGCGAGTGGGCAAAGGTCAGCGCTAGGCCCGCCTGCATGGCCTCCCGGGAGCCAACCGCCACGATGGAGGTGATAAAGCCCAGCTGGGAGACCGTGCCATAGGCCAAAATGAGCTTGAGGTCTTTTTGCTTCAGCGCCATCCAGCCGCCGAGCAGCATGGTAAATACGCCTAAGGAAATGACCACGAGGTGCCAGGTGGCTACCTCGTACATATCCGGTGCCAGGCGAGCGATCAGGTAGATTCCGGCCTTGACCATGGCCGCGGAGTGCAGGTACGCCGAGACAGGCGTTGGCGCTGCCATAGCACCCGGCAGCCAGAAGTGCGCCGGCACGATGGCGGACTTGGTGAGCGCGCCGACCAGGATGAGCACGATGGCGACGGTGACGTATGGGGTTTGGGGGAAGTGATCGTAGGCGTGGATTTCGCTAAACGTCCACGCCCCTGTTTGCCGGCCGAGCAGGCAGATGCCCATCAGCATGGACAACCCACCCAAGACGGTGACCATCAGGGCTTGCTGCGCGGCGCGGCGCGAAGAGGCGCGCTCGGCATAGTAGCTGACCAACAGGTACGACAAGAGGGAGGTGATCTCCCAGAAGACGTACATGAGCAGCAGGCTATCGGAGGTGACAAGCCCAAACATGGCGGTGGCAAAACCCACCATCTGGCCGGCGAACATGGCAAGGCGGCGGCGCGTGGAATCGAAATAGCCCCAGCAATACAGCAGGACCAACGCGCCCATCCCTAAGATGATGAGGCTAAAGAGCCCGCCCAGGGCATCCATGCGCAGATCCACGGCGAGGTGCGCGGCCGGCATCCACTCGATGGTGTAATTCAGCGCGCCGCCGTCGTGGAAGGTACCCCGGGCAAAGTGCGCGAGGGTCCACACGAAACCGACACCGGGAACGATTGCCAATAAACCAAAGGCTGGGCGGCCCACATTCATAATGAGCAGCGGTGCAACCACGGTGGCAACGATGAGGGCACCCAGAAGTATTAGCACGTTGGAATCTGCGCTCCTTAGGTTGTGTCAAGTTCTCAGACCCTCATTGCCGCGGGGCGTGGCGATATGCGCCATAGTCATATACACACCAAGACAGTTCGTACTCGGCCGAGTACGAACTATCCCACGTGTGCAAGCAGCGTGGCCGGAAACGGGGTCAACTCGTCGAAAGTTTACCGGTTTTTCCACAACTTCGAAAGATTATTTTTAGCACACAGTATTATATGCCGCCGTTGCGCGCATGTTCTTACGCGTAGCGCTGCAAGAAAAGCGCCTCCGCAGCGGCGACGTGCTCGATCTCGGTGGGATCGACGGACTCATTGGCGGAGTGGATGGTGCACTTGGGTTCCTCCACGCCGTAGAGGGCGATTTCCGCGTTGGGGTGTGCCTCTTGCAGCTCGGTGGTCAGCGGGATGGAACCGCCCATGCCCTGCGCCGCGGTTTCCTTGCCATAGGCCTCGGAAAGGCACTGGCCCAACAGCGCCACGGCGGGTTTTTCCGGGTCGGTGGAAAAACCGGCATTGGCCTCCACGACCTCTGCCTTGATGTGCGCGCCCCAGGGGGCGTGGTTTTTCACGTGCTCGCAGACGGCCTCGCCAATGGCGCGGGCATCGGTGCCGGCCGGAACTCGCAGGTTCAGCTTGGCCGCCGCGGTAGCGGGAACGGCGTTGACGGCCTCAGCCACTGGGGTAGAGGTAAAGCCGGTCACGGAAATGGCCGGGCGGGACCACACCATGTCTGCCACCGGGGTAGCGCCCTCCGGGTCTTTGGAGCCCATGATCTCGGTGCCCTCGAGCAGCTGTGCGTCGCCGCGGAAGGCCTCGGACGGGTATTCCTGGCCTTGCCAATGGGCGCTGGTATCCACGCCATCGATGGTGGTGCGACCGTACTCATCCGTGAGCGAATCCAGCGTGCGCATTAGCGCCTTCACTGCGTCTGGGGCAGCGCCGCCGAATTGGCCGGAGTGCACGGGCGCGGCCAGGGTATTGACCTCGACCTCAATCTGCGCGCCGCCGCGCAGGGAGGTGGTCAAGGTGGGCTGGCCCACCGCGGCATTGCCGGCATCTGCAATCAGGATGGCATCGGCAGCGAAAAGCTCCGGGCGGTCCTTGATGAGCTGGGACAGGCCCTCGCCGCCGCGCTCCTCGGAGCCCTCGATGAGGTACTTCAGGTTTACCTTCGTGCCGCCATTGGCCTCGAGGGCGCGCAGGGCCGCCAGGTGCATGGCCACATTGCCTTTGCAGTCTGCCGCGCCGCGGCCGTACCAGCGGGTGGTGCCCTCGGCATCGGCGCGCTCGGTCAGGGTGAACGGATCGGATTCCCAGGCTGCGCGGTCTCCTGCAGGCACGACATCGTAGTGCGAGTACAACAGGACGGTCTTGGCGCCTTCTTCACCCTTGCGCTCGCCCAGAATGGCGGTGGAACCATCCGCGGTGGTGATGGTTTCTACCGTTGCCCCGGCTTTTTCCAGCGCGGCCTTCACCCACTGGCTTGCGCCCTGGGCCTGGTCCTCCAAGCCCGGCTCATTGTGTACGGAGTTGAATCCCACGAGCTCGCTGAGCTGGCGGAAGATGGTGTCACGGTCGCTACGTATGGTGTCAATCATATCTGTCATGCAATCCACGGTACCTTGAGCGCTTGGGCCGCAAGACCGATCCTCACGACAATTCCTATGCATTCCTGCCCGCGCTTGCCGATGCCCCCACCTTCCCCACCGCGCCACCTTCCGCCTCAGCCGTCCTTCCGAGGGGAAGTGCCACAGCGCGGTGTGCGGCGGGCAAAAGATCGCTACAGGCAAGCGCGTTGTTTCTTGCAGTAGGGGTAGGAGAGTGCCAGAATGGGCGTTAGCACTCGGACAGGATGAGTGCTAGATAAATCTCCATCGTTGTGGTTGAGGTTGGTCCACACTCACCAGCCATGCCGTCGCGGGCGTCCGCAGCGAGAAAGACGTGAGTGTCGTCCTCAATAAATCCAAGGAGCACAAACACTATGGCAAAGATTATCGCTTTTGATGAAGAGGCCCGCCGCGGCCTTGAGCGCGGCCTGAATACTCTGGCTGACGCAGTCAAGGTCACCCTCGGACCCAAGGGCCGCAACGTCGTCCTAGAAAAGTCCTGGGGCGCACCGACCATTACTAATGACGGCGTTTCCATCGCTCGCGAAATCGAGCTCGAGGATGCTTACGAAAAGATCGGCGCCGAGCTGGTCAAGGAAGTTGCCAAGAAGACCGATGACGTCGCCGGCGACGGCACCACCACCGCAACCGTTCTGGCACAGGCACTCGTCCGCGAAGGCCTGCGCAATGTGGCCGCTGGTTCCAACCCAATGGGCATCAAGCGCGGCATCGAGACCGCAACCAAGAAGGTTGTGGACTCGCTGCTGACTTCCGCCAAGGAAGTAGAAACCCAGGAGCAGATCGCTACCACCGCTGGCATTTCCGCCGCAGACCCGGCAATTGGTGAAAAGATTGCCGAGGCTATGTACACCGTGGGCAACGGTTCCGTAAATAAGGACTCCGTTATCACTGTGGAAGAGTCCAATACCTTCGGCGTGGACCTCGAGGTTACTGAGGGTATGCGCTTTGATAAGGGCTACATCTCCGGCTACTTCGCTACCGATATGGAGCGCCAGGAGGCGGTGCTGGAGGATCCGTACATCCTGCTGGTCTCCTCTAAGATCTCCAATATCAAGGACCTCGTCCCGCTGCTGGAGAAGGTCATGCAGTCCGGTAAGCCGCTGCTGATCATTGCTGAGGACGTTGAGGGCGAAGCCCTGTCCACCCTCGTGGTGAACAAGATCCGCGGCACCTTCAAGTCCGTTGCCGTGAAGGCCCCGGGCTTCGGTGACCGCCGCAAGGCCACCCTGCAGGACATGGCCATCCTGACCGGCGGCCAGGTCATCTCCGAAGAGGTTGGCCTTTCCCTAGAGACCGCCGAGCTGGAGTACTTGGGCCAGGCACGCAAGGTCGTTGTCACCAAGGATGAGACCACCATCGTCCAGGGTGCTGGCACCCAGGAGCAGATCGATGGCCGCATCAAGCAGATCCGCGCTGAGATCGAGAACTCCGATTCCGATTATGACCGCGAGAAGCTGCAGGAGCGCCTGGCTAAGCTCTCCGGTGGCGTGGCCGTGCTCAAGGTCGGTGCAGCCACCGAGGTTGAGCTCAAGGAGCGCAAGCACCGCATCGAGGACGCTGTCCGCAACGCCAAGGCAGCCGTGGAAGAAGGCATCGTTGCCGGCGGTGGCGTTGCCCTGCTGCAGGCCGCTACCGTTCTTGACTCCATCGAGGCTGAAGGTGATGAGGCAACCGGTGTAAAGATCGTCCGCGAGGCACTGTCTGCACCGCTGAAGCAGATCGCTCACAACGCTGGCCTGGAGCCAGGCGTCGTTGCAGATAAGGTCTCCGGCCTGCCCGCCGGCGAGGGCCTCAACGCCGCTACCGGCGAGTACGTCAACCTCATGGAATCCGGCATCAACGACCCGGTTAAGGTCACCCGCTCTGCACTGCAGAACGCCGCCTCCATTGCGGCACTGTTCCTGACCACCGAGGCTGTTGTGGCTGATAAGCCAGAGCCTGCCGGCTCCAACAACGCTATGCCTGACGCTGACGCTATGGGCGGCATGGGCTTCTAAGAGCTCTCCACCACGCCTGGCGCATACTGAGCTCCCGCTCTTATATGCGCTTGAGTCTGGCGAAACTGCGCCCCTCCACTGTGTGCTGAACGCACGCGGGGAGGGGCGCAGCGGCGTTTTATGCCCCTCTGCAAAGCGCTGAGGCGGATACCCCTTTGAGGGGACAGGGGATACGAACGGATCCGTTTGTATAGCTTGGAATCTACTTTTCGTTACATCGGCAGTCTTCTCAATCGCCTTTAGTTACCGGAACTAACCCCGTATTAGGGTAAAAAGTGGGCAAAAACCGCGGTAATGAAAACTAATTCCATATAAACCTCCGGTACTGCATTTATAGGAAAATTCACCAACAATCTTTACGGTGATAATTTTTCCTTAACCTAGCAGCGAAGGGGGTGGTGCGGTAATCCCAGTTCAGCGGCATACAGTTGTAAATAAGGTAAACGGTTGAAGTAAAAATCCAGTGTAAAATTTTTATGAAAACTTAAGGCGCTGAGAAGGTTTCTGGAAATCTGGGGTTGCTTCGCTGAAGCCCTATGGCAAAATACTTCTCGTAGCGCCCACCGAGGGTGCCTGCACATTGCAAAGCCCCTTCGGGGTACAAGCTTCGGACCTATTCGAGGAGAAAAACATGAACGTGGATCTCGCCACCATCCAGATGCACCTAGACAACTTCGTAAACACCCAGGAAGGCTGGTACAAGGTACTGTCCGGCGTTACCGAGATTCTTTCCTTTGGTAACTTGGAGAACGCAGCTGAGACTGCTACTGAGGCAGCTTTGCCGGACGCAATCACCGAACTGTCTTCCTAGTAATCTAAACCGGATTACTTTCCATCCCATTTTAAGGAGACCATAATGGAAATCATCACTTTTTCCTCCAAGGCAAACGGCGTAGCTAACACCATCGTAGAAGCTGGCCACGACATTGTTAGCCCGTTCATCGACATTGCTAACGGTGCATCCCAGCTGATCGGCATGTTCGTCTAAGAGCATCCTCGGGTGAGCCTTAAGGCTTACTAAACAAAGAAGACCTACCGGTTTCGGTAGGTCTTTTTTCGTTTTCCTTTCCTTTATTTATGGGGTGCACCTGCGAAAAGTTAGCGCGCTAGATGTCTACATTCGGGTTACACTAAGTGCATGGCTGATATTAAAGACGACGATCTTCCTGAGATTGACCTTGCAAAAACCGACGGCTTCGTCGTTGACGGAACGGATGAGGATGATCCGTCGCTGATCATGCCGGATGGCTCTCCGGTGCAGACGTGGCGGGAGAATTACCCTTATGAAGAGCGTATGACTCGCAATGAATACGAGTCCATTAAGCGCGCACTTCAAATTGAGCTATTGAAGTGGCAGAACTGGACCAAGGAAACTGGCCAGCGCCACATCATTTTATTTGAGGGTCGCGATGCTGCCGGTAAGGGCGGAACCATCAAGCGCTTCAATGAGCACTTGAACCCGCGTGGTGCGCGCACCGTCGCGTTGGAAAAGCCATCCCCACGTGAGTCCACCTCCTGGTATTTCCAGCGCTATATCGAGCATTTCCCGGCTGCCGGCGAAATCGTCTTCTTTGACCGCTCGTGGTACAACCGCTCCGGCGTTGAGCGGGTGATGGGCTTTTGTACCGAGTCGCAGCACGCGGAGTTCCTGCGCGAGGTGCCCATGCTAGAAAACATGATCCTGGGATCGGGCATTTCGCTGACCAAGCTGTGGTTCTCTGTTACCCGGAAGGAACAGCGCACGCGCTTTGCTATCCGCCAGATTGACCCGGTGCGCCAGTGGAAGCTTTCGCCGATGGACCTGGCTTCTCTGGATAAGTGGGATGACTACACGCGCGCGAAGGAAGAGCAGTTCCGTTATACGGATACTGAGGAATCGCCGTGGATTACCATCAAGTCCAATGACAAGAAGCGCGCTCGCGTCAATGCGATGCGGTATGTCTTGTCCAAGTTTGAATACACCAATAAAGATTACGACGTGGTGGGTGAGCCGGACGGGAACATCGTCAAGCGCGGTCGCGACCAGATTGGTGATTAGTAGCGTTAATCCCTAGCGCCGTTGAGCGGGAAGATCGAGGAGATCGGTCTTCCCGCTTTGCTATGTCTAAGGCCTCTGATGTCGCTTAACCATCTTCATGGCGGCAGCCTGAGGGTGCCTGATAATTCTCACAGCTATTTCTTAAAAAGCTGGCAGCCATAAATAAAAAATACTTGAATTACGTTCCCGGGGAAACTACTATCAAGGTGACCTAAAAGTCATCCTATCAATATGCGTGACACAAACCACTAAAAGGAGTACGTACATGATGAGGAAGAAACTGTGCGTTCTGGCTACCGCAACCGCTGTATCCATGGCGCCCATCGCAGTATCAGGAACGCTCACCGCTACCGCCTTTGCAGAAGGCGGCCAGCCAGTAGCAGAGGTGGCGGCAGATAAGACCGACGTTCTCGGTCGCTCCACCGTTTCTGATAAGCAGATCGCCGATGAAGACGGCTACTTCGATAGCCACGACGGCGAGGGCGTGAAGATTTACTACCGCAAGCAGCTGGTAGAAAACCCACGCGGCAACGTCGTGTTGGCACACGGTGTGTCTGAGCACTCTGGCCGCTATGACTACGTGGCCAAGCGCCTGCTGGACGCTGGCTACAACGTCTACCGCCTGGACCACCGTGGACACGGTAAGTCTGCCTCCGGCAGCACGCCGCTGGGGCACATCGATAACTTCCAGTACATTCTCAATGACTTCGACCGCGTCGTCGATATGGCTAAGGGTGAGCACCCCGATGTAAAGACCTTCCTGCTGGGCCACTCCATGGGCTCGTTGACCGTTCAGGCATACGGTATTCGTGAACCTGGCAAGGTTGATGGCATCATCACCAATGGCGGTGGTGCACCGTTGAACCTGTCCGGTAAGAAGGCGACGGGCGAGACCATCACGCCGGACGAGATCTCTGAGGTGCAAAAGCAGCTCGACCCCACCCTGTTCGAGCGCCTGCCGTTGGCGGATATCACCAGCTTCAACGCCCACTACGCGCAGAACCTGATCCCGCACCGCACCTACATTGGTGCGCAGTCGCCGGAGTTCACGAAGAAGATCATGCTGTCCAACCCCTTTACGGAAGGCATTTCCACCAGCCAGGCCGTAAAGGACGAGTACGCGTCTAGCCCGCTCATCGCGCAAAAGACCAGCGCCGGTACCGCGCTGCAGTTGGGTGCTATCGCTACCTACGATGCTGTGAACGCGGACCTGTTCACCGCGCCGACGCTTATCATGCACGGCACCAAGGACGGCATCGTTCCGCCGTACTTCTCCCAGGACTGGTACAACTCCATTTCCTCTGATGACGTGGAATACATCAACTGGGAGGGCCAGAAGCACGAGGTCTTCAACGAGCCAGCCGCTGACCAGGCCCTCGACACCGTGGTGGACTGGCTGGACCGCCACGTGTAGAAGATAGCGTGTCTCGGGTTCAATAGGCCCGGCACATAATGACCTGCTTTCCCTGCCGTTGGGTTGGTACTTAGGCTTTAGCGGCCTGGGGAAGGTGGGTCATTTATGATTTGTTTGAATTATTTAGACCTGCGTAGAAGGTGTCCAACTCGGTGAGAATTGCTGTTGTTGGCAGGTTTTCCGTGAGGTAAGAGGCTAAATCACGGTCCAACATCGCTGCTACATCTTGGCAGGCCTCGTGGCATTCTCTAGGCCGTAAACGAGTATCTGTGCCCGTGACAGGGATGCCGCGAAGGACTACAGACTCGTGATGCGCAACCCTATTTCTAATTTTCTTTATCTCGAGGATTTTGGAATGAACCCACTTACGGGTCAGACCGTGAGTGGAATATTCTGGATCTTTCTTCCGAGCTACTGAATTCGCACCTGGGAAGACAGAAATTAAGGCTTGGCGGGACCAAATTCTGTCATGATCAGCATTGTTGAAAGGGGCTGGTAAGCCCGTGGAGCCTCCTGTATCGAGGATATTTGTCCAAGTTCTAAACATCGAAGCAGCAATGACCCTTCCTCCTAGCCTTCTGCTTCGTTCGGTATTCTTGGTGAAGTCTCTTGGCAGGCTATTCCATGCTTCTGTGATATTGTCTCGAACCCGTTTATCGAACCCCATCTCGAGCTTGCAATACCAATCATCTCCGTATTCGGTGCTGAGATATCCAGAAACTGAGTTACGTAATGCTACTTCGATGAAGGCTATCTCGTGAAAAAGGGAAGCACTAAGGTGGCGATCGAGTTCGTAGAGCTCAAAAGCCTTATCTGTGGATCCACCGGTTTTGTAAGGTAGGGCTCCAACCTGTTTTCTGATAACCACTCTTTTTTAATCCGTTTACTACTCATGGCTACCAACTTAAGGGCTCTTTAAAAATATTTTTGATTGAGGCGGCACGTCCGATTATACTCGGTATAGTATTCCCCTCCTTGTGGTGGTCAACCGTTCAGCGGCTTGGCTGAGGAGGGGTCTTTTGCTTACAGAACCCCGGCTTGAGGTTGACCTTGTGGTGGTCCCTCTAAAGCCGGGGTTCGGTGTTTGCGTGGGTTAACCCCACGGCTCGATGGGGTTGCCCTGCCAGGTGGCGTTGGCGGGGACGCGGTCACCGCGCATGACCAGCGAACCGGGGCCGACGGTGCTGGATTCGCCAATGAGCGAGGCGGGCAGCGCCACCGAATGAGAGGCGAGCGTGGAGCCGGCCTCGATGGTGACGGTATCCAGGCTCATCACGCGGTCTTGGAATAGGTGGGTCTGCACCACGGTACCGGGCCCCACGGAGGCGCCGGCGCCGACGTGGCAGAGATCGGTTTCCGGGAACCAGTAGGAATCGATCCAGGCGCCCTTGCCGATGTCCACTCCCAGCCCCTGCAGGCCCAGGTTGATCTCTCCTGTGCCGTAGGTGTGCTGGAAGAACCACGGGGCGGCGACGACCTCCACGAAGGTGTCCTGTAGCTCGTTGAGCCAGACGAACACACTCCACAGCGGGTGGTCGGCCGCGCTGTGCGTGCCCACGCAGATCCACTTCACGGCGATGGTCACCGCCATGGCGATAGCGCCCATGGCCATGAGCACGAGGCCGGAAAGGGCCCAGGTGGTGGGGAAGCCGACATCGGCAAGCAGGTAATACAGCGTCCCCAGGGTGGCGGCGAGCAGCATGGCCGAGAACATCGGCGCGAGGAGGCGCATGGTCTCCACGACGCCGCGGGCGGCCTTGAGCTTGAAGCCCGGGTTGTAGGTCAGCGCCTCGGCGGACTCGGCGGGGGCATCGATCTGCGCGGTAACGCGCCGCATGCGCTCTGGCGGGGAACCCCACCAGTTGGCCCCGGACTTCGTCTTCTTCGGGGTGGAGGACAGCACCGCGACCAGGGAGTTCTTGGAAAGTTTGCGCCCAGGTGCGGTAATGCCGGAGTTGCCCACGAAGGAGCGCTTGCCCACCTTGGCCTCGCCGGAGTGAATCCAGCCGCCGCCGAGCTCGTAGCCGCCGATCATGGTGTCATCGGCAAGGAAGGCGCCGTCTTTGACGTCCGTGAGCGCTGGGATCATCACGGCGGTGGAAATCTCCACGTCCTTGCCAATGCGCGCGCCCAAAGCGCGCAGCCACCGCGGGGTCAGCTGCGAGGCATAGAGCGGGAAGAGCTGCGTGCGGGCCTCATCCATGAGGCGCTCGATGGCCCACAGGCGCCAGCCGGCGGCAGAGCGCACCGGGTTCACGCCGGGCGAGATGCCGATGGACAAGATGCGCACGCCCAGCCAGGTCTGCAGCATGTAGGTGGCAAAGGCCGCAAGCGCCGCGAGTGGAGCGAAGAGCACCGCGCCGACGAAGCGGTTCCCGTCCGTGGAATGCACCAGCGCCAAATCCACGATGGCGCCGACAAGCACCGCGATGAGCGGCTGCGCGGCCAGGAACAGCGAGGTCGCACCGTAAATAGCCACCCACCAGGGGCGGCGCTTCGGCGGCTTGGAGGGGAAGCGGTGCTTGGAGCGGCCCACCTTCTTCGCAGGAGAGCCGGACCAACGCTGGCCGTCCTTGATCTTCTTGCGGCCGGTGACGGTGGAACCCGCCTCCACGTGGGCGTACTTGCCCACCACGGTGCCGGGCAGCAGGGTGGAGCGCGCGCCCACGCGGGCGCCTTCCTTGATGTCGATGGCGCCGACGTGGAGCACGTCGCCGTCGAGCCAGTAGCCGGTGAGATCGACCTCCGGTTCCACCGCGGCGTGCTTGCCCAGGGTGAGCAGGCCCGTCACCGGTGGCAGCGAGTGCAGGTCCACGCCGCGCTTCATCTTCACGCCCAAGGCGCGGGCGTAGTTATTGACCCAGGTAGCGCCCGCGATAGAGCGCGATCCGGAGGCATCGGCCCACCGCTCCGCGGCCCAAATGCGCAGGTGGGTCGAACCGCCGCGCGGGTAATCGCCGGGTGTGATGCCGGCAGTAATCAGGCGCGCGCCAAAGCTGCCGATGGGGATGCGGCCCAGCGGCGTGGCAAAGATGAGCACCAGGGTGATAACAAGCCACCACGGGAAGGACTGCGCCCAGTCCACGCCTAAAGCTGCGGCCACCGTTGAGCCCAGCATGAGCCAGGCCAGCCAGGTGGTCGCCGCCAGCGTCATGGCGGGGATCTGCAGCAGCGTTTGCGCCACGTGGGTCTTCGCGCCAACCGGGGTGACCTCGCGCAGCGGTTTCTGTTGTTCCGCTTCGGGGCGCGGTTCGGCGCCGGCGATGAGCTCCGCCAGCGAACCTAGCCGCGGGTGGTCATAGAGATCGCGCACGGCCACGGTGGGGTAGCGATCGCGGATGTGGCCCACCAGCGTCGCCGCGGCCAGGGAGGTACCGCCAAGGTCGAAGAAATCGGCGTTCTCATCCTCCACGGATACGCCGAGGGTCTCGACCCAGAGCTCGGCTAGCCACTTCTCGGTCTCCGTCAGCGTGGTCGATTCCACGCCAACGCCGGGCAGCGGCCACGGCAGCGCCTTCTTATCCACCTTGCCGGAGGTGCGCACCGGCAGCTCATCCATCACGCAGATGCGCGGGACCAGCGCCGCAGGCATGGTTTCCGCCAGCCGTTCGTGGGCCACGCCGTGGTTAAAACCGCGCGCCTCATCTTCCAGCGAGACGTATCCCACCAGCACGGATTCACCGCCCGGGGTCTTTTGCACGGCCACTGCGGAGTTATAGACGTTATCCAGCGCGGCGACGTTCGCATCGACCTCACCCAGCTCGATGCGGCGCCCGCCAATCTTTACCTGGTCATCCACGCGGCCCACAAAGTACAGGCCGTCTTCTTCCAGGCGCACGTGGTCACCGGTGCGGTAGGCGCGCTGCCAGCCCATGGATTCCAGCGGCGCGTACTTCTCCGCATCCTTCTGCGGGTCCAGGTAGCTGGCCAGGCCCACGCCACCGATGACCAATTCGCCGGTTTCACCCAGGCCAACGGGTTGGCCCTGCTTATCGATGACCACCAGGTCCCACCCATTCAGCGGCAAACCGATCGAAACCGCGCGCCCCGGAATCATCCGTTGCGCGCAGGCGACGACCGTGGCCTCCGTGGGGCCGTAGGTATTCCACATCTCGCGGTCCTCGGTGGCTAGCCGGTCCACCAATTCCTGGGAGCAGGCCTCGCCGCCGACGATGAGCAGGCGGATATTATCCAGTGCTTCCGCTGGCCACAGGCCCGCCAGGGTGGGAACCGTGGAGACGACGGTGATATCGCGGCGAATCAGCCACGGACCAAGGTCCATGCCGGATCGCACCAAGGAACGCGGTGCCGGGACAAGGCAGCCGCCGTGGCCCCAGGCCAACCACATCTCCTCACAGGATGCGTCGAAGGCAACCGAAAGCCCGGCTAGCACGCGGTCTTCCGGGCCGAGCGGGCCGTGGGGGTGATCGACGAGGAAGAGGCTGGCCTCCGCGTCCACAAAGGCGGCCGCCGAGCGGTGGTTGACGGCAACGCCCTTCGGCTTGCCCGTGGAACCGGAGGTAAAGATGATCCACGCAGTGTCTTCGGGCCGCGGGGCTTCGACGCCTTTGGCCGCGTGGCGCGGTTTTTCGCGCAGGAAGCGGAAGCCGTCATCGCTAAACAAGCCATCGATATCGGCCTCACCAAAGACCATCTCCGCGCGTTCATCCGGATCGTCCGCATCCACCGGCACGTAGGCCGCGCCGGCGGCCAGAGTGGACAGGATGGCGAGGTAGAGATCGCGCTTGCCAGACGTCATCCGGATGCCGATGCGATCGCCGCGGCGCACGCCATTGACGTGCAGCTCTGTGGCCCACAGCTGGACCTCGTGGATGAGTTCGGCGTAGGTGATGATCTCGCCATCATCAAGCGCGGCGGCTTCTGGGTGAATCTCAGCGGTGGTCGTGATGATGTCCCACAGCGTGCGCGGGCGCGGGGCCAGATCGCGCAGGAGGTACTGCTGCGGGACGCTGGGAAGTTCTGTATTAGACCTACTACATTCTTCGGGCTCGTCCATGCTTATGCCTCGTCCTCGTCCGCAGCGATGATGGCCTTGGCCAGCTTGCGCAGGTGCTTGAGCTGCTTATTGGTGGATACGTCGAGCGCGTCATCCTCGGCGCTGGCGACGAGCTCCGCCAAGTCCTTGTGGGTCTTGGTGCCCTTCTTGGTGCACGCCACGATCTGGCGGCGGCGGTCCTTGGGATCGCGCTCGCGCTTGGCCCAGCCGCGCTCCTCGAGGGCATCAATAAGCCGCACCATATCGGAGGCATCGATGGCCAAGGTCTCAGACAGGAAGGACTGGGAGGCGGCATCCGCCTCGACGAGGCAGGTAAGCACCCAGAACTCGCGGATGGTCGTCTGCTTGGTCTGCAGAGCCACCTCGACGCCATCGCGGGTGCGACGGCGCAGGCGCTCTAGCTGGAAGGACGGGGATTCGAGCAGGGAGGTTGGTATGCCAGAATTATTAGTGGAAGCCATACCATCATCATAATCATCAAAAGATGGGTAAAGGCCAATTAATCGCGAACGACGGGCAGGCCATCCGCCTCCCACTTATCGGTGCCGCCCTCAACATTAATAACGTCCCAGCCCAGGGAGTTCTCCAAATACTGGCAGACCTGCGCGCTGCGCCCGCCTAGGTGGCAAATCACATAAATATCTCGGTCCGGATCGATTTCCTGGATGCGACCCGTTATCTCGCTCATGGGAATATGGGTGGCGCCCTCCGCATGCACGGTGGCCCATTCGTCGTTTTCGCGCACATCGATAAGCTGCGCGCCTGCTGGAACTTCGGTGGGTTGTACGTTTTGCATACCCCGCAGTCTACGTGCCGCGCGCTAGCCGCCGTAGGTGGCCGCGGACAGGTACTGCAAGATCGCCTTCACGCGGCGGTTATCCTCGCTGGGATCCAGGCGCAGCTTGGTAAAGATATTGGATACGTGCTTGGCCACCGCGGCGTTCGAGAGCACCAGCTCGGCGGCGATGTCCTTATTGGACTTCCCGCGCGACATCAGCTCTAGGACCTCGCGCTCGCGCGGGCTGAGCTCGCCCAACCCGCTGCGCCCAGAGCGCATCAGCGCCTGCGCCACCGTCGGATCGATGACCGTGCCGCCCTGGGCCACCACCTCGAGGCTGGCCAGGAAATCGCGCACCTCAGAGACGCGATCCTTGAGCAGGTACCCGGTGCCCGCATCCGGGGAATCAAACAGCGCTACCGCATACGCCGGCGCCACGTACTGCGATAGCACCATCACCGGCAGGCCCGGATAGGCGCGGCGCAGCGCCACCGCCGCCTTCAGCCCATCATCGCCCATCTCCGGTGGCATGCGCACATCCGTTATCACCACATCCGGCAACTGGGCACTCAGCTTGCCGATGACCCCCTCCAGCTCCACCGCCGTTCCCGCCCTGCCCACAACCTCGTGGCCGCGGCGCTCCAAGAGCCCGGCAAGGCCCTCGCGCAGGATCGCGGAGTCATCCGCAATCACAATCCTCAATCCACTCATGCTGATACTCCCGTCTGCCCGCGCTCCAAGAGGAGCGGAATCGTACAACTCACCCGCGTCGGGCCGCCTTCCGGCGAGGACAGCGACATCTCCCCGCCAAAGGCCGCCAACCGCTCGGCCATGCCGGAAAGCCCGCGCCCCGGCTCCACCCGTGCTCCGCCCGGGCCCTCATCCACCACCGAGATATGCAGCGCCGCATCCGAGGTGATGAGCACCGAGACCGGCGCGCCGGGCGCGTGTTTCGCGGCATTGGTCAGCGCCTCGGTACCGAAGAAATAACCGCAGGCCAGCACGCTGGCGGAAAGCCGCGGCAACGGGTGTGGGGCGTAGACGCTGACGTGGGGGCCGTGGGCGGAGGCGGCATCGGCAAGCGCGGCCACCAAACCGTGATCCTGGAGGACCTGCGGGTGAATGCCGTGCACCGTCGCGCGCAGCGAACGCAGGCCGCGATCCACGTCCTGCTTCGCGGCGGTGAGCAGCTCGGCCTCGGTGCCGGTGGCATCCAGCAGGGCCTCACCGAGCTTCATGCTGGCCGCCACCAAATATTGCTGCGCGCCATCGTGCAGATCCCGCTCGATGCGGGCGCGCTCTACCTCGTAGGCATCCGCGATCGCGCGGCGCGAGGCCGTCAGTTCCGCGATGACCCGCGCCTGCTGCTCCTCATTGCTGGTGGCCTGCTTCTTGCTGAAAATCACGCCCCCAAGCCTAATCGCGCGCGCCCCAGGCAGGGGTAAAGCTAGCACTACCGGGAAAGTATCCTTAGCGCTGTAGGAATAGCGCGCCCGGCACGGTGAAATGAACAGCATGACACAGACACTTTCCCTCCACGACATCACGAAGGACTTCGGCGGCGGCCCCGTGCTGGCCGGCATCACCCTGGACATCACCCCTGGCGATCTCGTCGCCATCATGGGGCCCTCCGGCTCCGGCAAGTCCACCCTGCTGCACTGCATGTCCGGCGTGCTCACGCCCACCGACGGCAGCGTCCGCTTCGGTGACGCGGACATCTCCACGCTTTCCGATGCCGCCCGCTCCCGCACCCGCCTCCGCCACTTCGGCTTCGTCTTCCAAGACGGCCAGCTGCTGCCGGAGCTGAGCAACCTGGACAATGTGGCGCTACCCGCGATGCTCAACGGTCTAGGCCGGCGCGCGGCCCGCGCAAAGGCGCTGTCGCTGCTTGACCAGCTGGGGCTCGGCGATCTCGCAGACCGCCGCCCCGCCCAAGTCTCCGGCGGCCAGGCCCAGCGCGTGACCATCGCCCGCGCCCTCGTGGCCAACCCCGGCGTCGTCTTTGCCGATGAACCCACCGGCGCCCTCGACCAAGCCACCGGCCACGAGGTCATGCAGATGCTGACCACCACCGTGCGCCAATCCGGTGCCAGCCTCGTCATGGTCACCCATGACCCCAAGGTGGCGGACTGGATGCAGCGCCGCGTGGAAATCCGCGACGGCATCATTCACGATGACCGCCGCTTAGGAGTGCAGCCATGAACACCGCGACCCTAGTCCTCGGCCTCCAGCGCGAATCCGTCCGCGCCCGCTCCGGTGCGGGCATTGTCAGCGTGCTGGCCATCGTGAGCCTGACGCTGGGTTCTGCCATCGCCTTTCTCGTCGCCGGCGGCACCTGGATGTTCTGGCAGCGCGCCCACCACCCAGAATCCGCCGTGCCCGCCCTGCGCGCCGCTGCCGGAGACACCCCGGAAGATTACTTCCTGCCCTGGTTCGTCCTCGCGCTCATGGCTTGCGCTTTCATCGTTCCCGCCCTGTTTAACCTGACCGCGCAGGCCGCCGTCCTCGGCGCCTCCGGCAGGGAACAGCGCCTGTCCACCCTCCGCCTTCTGGGCCTAAGCTCCCACCAAGTTGAGCGCATGGCCGCCGTCGAGACCGGCATCCAAGCCCTCATCGGCATTGTGCTCGGCTGGCTCGTCAGCGTGCTCATCGCCCCGGTCTTCACGCACGTGAAATTCCAGGACCGCCCCGTCGCCTTTGAGGAAATCATCCTGCCCTGGTGGGGATACCTCGCGGTGGCCGCAGTCCTCTTCCTCCTCGCCCTCGCCGCGGCCCTTGCCGGCATGCGGCGCGTGCGCGTCAGCCCCCTCGGCGTGGCCAAGCGCCAGATGCCCGCCGCTTTCAGATGGTGGCGCCTCATCGCCTTCCTCCTCATCGTCACCGTCGGCGGTGCCCTGCTCAAAGGCAAATCCGGCGCACCCGAAATCTCCGTGGCCGTCGTGCTCTTCGCGGTGGTCATGAGCATCAACCTGGTCGCGCCCTACCTCCTGCAAATCGGCGCCCGCCTTTTGGCTTTGCTCCCCGGCACCGCACACCTCGTGGCCTGCCAGCGCGTCAACGCCAACGCCCGCCGCGCCTGGCGACAAAGCGCGGCCATCGGCTTCTTCGGCTTCCTCGCCGGCTTCCTCTTGGGCGCGCCCATGGGCACCGATGCGCTTGCCACCGCGATGAAGGAAGAACAAGAAACGGGCATCATGTTCCGAGACGTCTCCACCGGGGTCGTCCTGACCTTGCTCTTCGGCTTCGCGCTGACCAGCATGTCCATCTTCCTCGGCCAAGTATCGTCCGCCTTCGAGGACAAGGAACTTATCCGCTCCCTCGACCTGATGGGCGTGCCGCGCCGCTTCCATTTCCGCACGAACACCCTCGCCGTGATGGGACCCATCGTCGCGCTCAGCCTCTTCGGCTTCCTCTTCGGCGGCGGCATCGCCGGCCTGATGTTTTTTAGCACCGTTTGGGAAGAAGGCGTCGACCTCGCCGGGCGGCTCCTCATTTCCTTCAGCTTCCTCGCCGTGGGTTGGGCGGTGACCTTCCTCGCCATCGCGCTCGTCGAGCCCCTGCGCGGCCACGTTCTCCGCAGCGGCCGCCGCAAGGAATAACCGGTTTCCTGAGCTTCGGTCGCCTTGGGCTTTGCTTTACTGAGCTTAGCTCGCCCTGGGCCCGGCCTTGGCACTAGCGCCGCGCGCCTTCATGCCTCCACAAGCGGTGCCATTGCCACGGCGGCCGCGCAAAGGGCCGCTTATTCTTCGCCGTGGCCAGTACCTGCTGCACCACGAAATCCGGGTAGTGGTCAATCGTCGTCGCGGTGAAGTGGAGGGGCTTCCAGCCGCGATGGACGGCATCGTTAAGCTTGTGCCTGTCCAACTCAAACTGGCGGCGGTTTTCTCCCCGGTGGTAGGCGTAGCCATCGACCTCGATGGCTATCTTGTGCTCCTCAATCACCAGATCCCAGTGGTAGGGGCCTATTTTTATGTTGTTATGCACCGTGAAATGCGGCGCGAGGGCGCGCGTTAATTGGCGCTCCGGCACGCTATCCGTGCCGATGATCGCCCTGTCCAGGGCACGCTTTACCGGCCGCGGAAACCGCTGGTAGTCCAGCTTATTTAGCTCCAGCCGTTGGAGTCCGTCCTTGCCGGAATAAAAGTCCTCGAGGAAGGCAACCGCATCATCCTCCGGCATCGCCTCGACCGCCTGCAGCGGATTGCACACGGTGACGCCGTCCCAGGTCAACGCGCCCTTCGGCCGGGCGCGGCGTGAAGTGAAGTACTTACTCGACGGCAGCGATGAGCTGCGCAAGAACTCCAGCGGAAAGTGCAGCGGCTTTTCGACGTGCTTGAGCGCCGCCGAGTAGCCGTCGAGCGCACAATCCGGCCATTGCTCGCTCATGATGCGCGCGAGCTGGTTCGGCGTCGGCTCCTCTGACAGGCAGAAGCCGTTCGCAATCCGGACGGCGCCGTGTCGTACCGCTTGCTGAGCGGCACTTTTCCCCCGAAAAATTTCCATTCGTATCCCTCGATCCCCCGAAACGAAGGTTGTGCGGCCCGTTTGGGCGGTTTTCAGCGCGGCTGGGCGTTTGGGTGGTGCTTGGTTGGTGCGTTTTGATGCCTGTTTGGTGCGTTTTGACAAATAGTGGCCGCAAACCCCATGGTTTCCGTGGCCTATTTGCAAAAACGCATCAGCTGGCCGCCAAGAACGCATCACGCGGCCACCAAAAACTCATCAGCTGGCCGCCACAGCAGGTTTCTTGGCCGCGAAAATCCGCGGCCAACCCCCCGAAGCCCCCGAGAAACCCCCGCAGCCTACTTCAGGCGAGCCTTGGCGTCTTCCAGAATCTTCTCGGCCTCGGCCTTGTCGCCCCAGCCGGAGCCGGAAACTTCCTTGTTGGACTCGAGGTCCTTGTAGTGGACGAAGAAGTGCTCGATTTCGTCCTTGATGTGCTGTTCCACATCATCGATGTCCTGGTAGCGCTCCCAGCGTGGGTCATCGATGACGGCAAGCAGCTTGTCGTCGCCGCCGGCCTCATCGGTCATCTTGAACACGCCGACGATGCGGGCTTCAACGATGACACCGGGGAAAACGGGCTCGGGGAGGATGACGAGGGCGTCGAGGGGGTCGCCGTCTTCGCCAAGCGTGTGGTCGATGAAGCCGTAGTCGGCGGGGTAGGCCATTGGGGTGAACAGGTAGCGGTCCAGGTAGACCTTGCCGGACTCGTGGTCCACCTCGTACTTATTGCGGGAGCCCTTTGGGATTTCAATGGTTACTTCAACGCTCACAGCGATGTCCTCCATGTGGGATTGGGTGTTAATTACCGTCAATAGTCTAGCGCGTCGCCCATCCGCGCTAGGGTTGGTGGCGATGAAAGCTAAGAAGGTTTGGTGGTCAGTAACCGCGCTGGTGGTCACGGCGGCGGTCGGGGGCACGGCTGCGCTGGGGGTTACCATCCAGCGCGAGTACGGCGATCTTTCGCATGGCGAGGCCGAAACGGTCCAGGCCCCGGAGAATCCCCTGCAGCCGGCTAAGGCGCAGGACGTGGATTTTGCGGCGCTCAGCGCGAAGCTCGATGAGCTGGGCAAGAACGAGGATTTGGCCACCTTTGGCGGGCAGGTCATCGATAGTGAGACCGGCACGGTGGTGTGGGAGCGCGATGCAGATAAGGCGCTGACCCCGGCTTCCTCGACGAAGGTGCTGACCACCGCCGCGGCAACGCTCGCCCTGGATGAGTCGAAGCGGATTACCACCAAGGTCTACCGCGGCAAGGACCCGAACAACGTGGTGATCAAGGCGGCTGGCGATGCCTGGATGACCAACGAGCAGCTCGATGACCTGGCGGATCAGATTAAAAAGACCGGTACCCAGGTCGCGGGCGTGTACATCGATACCTCCGCGTGGGCGGGCGAGCCGCAGGCACCGGGCTGGGATCCGGAAAACGTCGATGAGGGCTTCGTCGCGCCCATGGAACCGGCCATGCTGTATGGCGGGCGCATTGGCGCTACGGAGGGCGATGTGCCGCGCAGTCACACCCCGGCCCTCGACGTCGCGGGCGAGCTGGCCAAGCGCCTGGGCACGGATAAATTCGCCGCGGGCACGATGGCTGACGGTGCGGAGGAGCTGGCCAGCGTCGAGTCGGATCCCCTGGGCGAGCGTGCGCTGGAGATGGTGCGGCATTCCGATAACGTCATGGCAGAGGCAATTGCCCGCGAGCTTGCCGATGCCCGCGGCAAGCAGCCCAGCTTCCAAGCCGATACCCAAGCCACGCTGGACGTGCTGCGCGAGCACGGGTTCGATGTAAGTGGCGTGGATATCAAGGACAACTCGGGTCTTTCGGTAGATAACCGGTTGAGCGCGAGCGTGCTGGCTGAGATTGTCAACGGCGCGGTGGAGGACCCGCAGCTGCGCCCCTTGGCTGCGTATTTGCCGGTAGCAGGAGGTGACGGCACGCTGCACGAGCGCTACGGGGAGTCCACGGCGCGCGGGTTTGTCCGGGCGAAGACCGGCACATTGACCGGCGTATCCGCGCTGGCGGGCACCGCGCAAGGCCAATCCGGACGCGTGTATTCCTTTGCGTTCTTGGTCAATGATGGCGAGATTATGGCGGCTCGCGCGGCCCAAGACGACCTCGCTGCGGCGCTGCATGAGTTCTAAATGAGCCCACAGCCTGGAGTAACGCCGTTTTGGCCGCGGGTCTCACCGCACTTTTTGGCCTGCCGGCGCGCGGTCCGCGCGGCAAAGATGGAACACACCGTGGCGGTGGGGCTTTCCGGCGGCGCGGATTCTTTAGCGCTGTGCGCGGCGATGATCGCGGAGGGCCACGATGTCATCGCGCTGTGCGTCGACCACGGTTTGCAGGACGGTTCGCGTGCGCAGGCTGAGAAGGCGGCTCGGCAAGCAGAGAGCTTGGGCGCGCGGGCGCGGGTGCTCGTGGTACAGGTGCCGGACGAAGCGGGGAATTCGCTGGAAGCGGTGGCTCGGCAAGAGCGCTACCGAGCGATGTCCGCGGCCGCGCGCGAAGACGGAGCTTCGCGCAGAGGAGGAAGGTCGTTGGAGATTGCCGTGGCGCATACGGCCGATGACCAGGCGGAAACGCTCCTTCTTGGAGCCCTGCGCGGCCGGGTGGCCGGCATGCCGGAGCGGACAGTAGTGGAAGGCGCGCGGGTAGTGCGGCCATTTCTGCAGGTGCGCCGTGCCGATACGGAGGGCGCGTGCGCGGAGCTGGGGTTAGAGGTGTGGCAGGACCCGCAGAACGCGGATACGGATTTTCGGCGGGTAGCGCTGCGCCGGGAAATCATCCCGGAGCTATCGCGGGTAATGGGCGGTGATGCGGTACCGGCGTTGGCGCAAGCGGCGATGGATACCGCGCGCGATGAAGGATACCTCGCCACGCCGGCCACCGCGGACTGTGCGGAATTGGCCGCGCTGCCGGAGCCGCGACGCCGGCGCGCTATTGCGGCCTGGCTTGTCGAGCGGGGAGTGAAGGTGACGAGGGAGGGGCTTGGGGGCATCGGCAAGCTGTGTACCAACTGGCACGGACAAGGGCCGGTGGCTGTGAGTTCGGCGCGGCAAGCGGGGCAGAGGTTGGAAGTAGCACGTATAGGTGGCAAACTGGCACTATTGTCTGGTCATTAAAGGAGCGCACTCGTGCACGACAAGAAAGACTTCGCCGTCCCCGCAAACCGCTACGGAGACGATGTAGAAGCAATCCTCATCACGGAAGAGGAAATTAAAGACCGCGTCCAGCAGCTGGCGGATGCGGTATCTGAGAAATATGCCGACGCCGAGCAGGACCTGCTTTTGGTCTGCGTATTAAAGGGTGCGGCCTTTTTCCTGACGGACTTCGCGCGCAAGCTATCCATCCCCTCGGAGCTGGAGTTTATGGCCGTCTTCTCGTACGGCGCCTCCACGTCTTCTTCAGGGGTGGTGCGCATCTTGAAGGACTTGGACCGTGATATCGCCGGGCGCGATGTGGTCATCGTGGAAGACATCATCGACTCGGGCCTGACGCTATCCTGGCTCATTCGCAACCTGCGGGGGCGCAACCCGAAGTCGCTCAACGTGGTGACCTTGTTGCGCAAGCCGGAAGTGGTAAAAGCGCAGATCGATCTGCTCGATGTCGGCTTTGATATCCCCAATGAATTCGTCATTGGCTATGGCCTTGACTACGCGGAACGCTACCGCGACCTGCCCTTTGTGGGCACCCTTCACCCTGATGTCTATACCACCAACTAAAATCGCGCAGTAATGAAAAACAATAAACTCCTTCGCTACGGCGGCATTGCGGCGCTGATCCTCGTAGCGCTGTATGCCTTTACGTTCTTTAGCAACGAGACCCGCGGATATGTGGACACGGATACCTCCGTGGCCCTGAAACAGCTGCAGGATAAAAACGTTGACGAGGTAGAAATTGATGACCGCGAGCAGCGCCTGCGCATCAAGCTCAAGGACGAAATCACGGTAGAAGAGCGCGAGGGCGTACAAGAGATCGTGTCTCAGTACCCCGCGCGCGCCTCCGAGCAGGTCTTTGATGCGGTCAAGGATTCGGGTGCGGAGAAGTATCAGACCAATGTCACCCAGGATTCCTTCTTGGGCTCCATGCTCAGCTTCCTGCTGCCGATGGTCATCCTCTTCGCCCTGCTGTTCTGGCTCATGTCCCGCATGCAGCAGGGTGCAGGCGGCATGTTCGGCATCGGCAGCTCCAAGGCCAAGGAGCTGACCAAGGATATGCCGACCAATACCTTCGAGGACGTTGCCGGCGCCGATGAAGCCGTGGATGAGCTGCAGGAAATCAAGGACTTCCTTGATGATCCTTCCCGTTATTACGAGCTCGGCGCGAAGATTCCGCGTGGCGTGCTGCTTTATGGCCCTCCGGGTACCGGTAAGACCCTGTTGGCCCGCGCCGTTGCGGGCGAGGCCGGCGTGCCTTTTTATTCCATCTCCGGTTCGGACTTCGTGGAGATGTTCGTCGGTGTCGGTGCCTCCCGCGTGCGTGACCTGTTCAAACAGGCCAAAGAGCACAGCCCGTGCATCATCTTCGTGGACGAGATCGACGCCGTGGGGCGCCAGCGCGGATCCGGTACCGGCGGCGGGCACGATGAGCGCGAGCAGACCCTGAACCAGCTGCTGGTGGAGATGGACGGCTTTGGCGATCGCGAGGGCGTTATCCTCATCGCGGCCACCAACCGCCCAGATATTTTGGACCCCGCATTGCTGCGCCCGGGCCGTTTCGACCGCCAGATTCCGGTCACCAACCCGGATCTGGCCGGCCGTGAGCAGATCCTGCGCGTCCACGCCAAGGACAAGCCTTTGGCGGAAGAGGTCGATGTGGCGCAGCTGGCCAAGCGCACCGCCGGCATGTCCGGTGCGGACCTTGCCAATGTGCTTAACGAGGCCGCGCTTCTCACCGCCCGCATCGGCGGCAATGTCATTACCTATGACGCGCTGGAAGAGGCCACCGACCGCGTGGTGGGCGGTCCACGGCGCCAGGGCAAGATCATCTCCGAGCACGAGAAGAAGGTCACCGCCTACCACGAGGGCGGCCACACCCTGTCCGCGTGGGCGCTCAAGGATATCGAGCGCGTGTACAAGGTCACCATCCTGGCCCGCGGCCGCACTGGTGGCCACGCCATGACCTCGCAGGAAGACGACAAGGGTATGTACACCCGCGACGAGCTGTTTTCCCGCTTGGTCTTTGCCATGGGTGGCCGCGCCGCCGAGGAATTGGTCTTCGGCGCTCCCACCACGGGTGCGTCCTCCGATATCGAGAACGCCACCAAGATCGCCCGCGCGATGCTGACCGAATACGGCTTTTCTCCTGACTTGGGCACCGTCAAGTACGGCCAGGAGCAGGGCGATCCGTTCAGCCAGATGGGCGGGGGTGGCGGCTCCATCGATTACTCGGATGACCTTGCCTCCAAGATCGACCAGCAGATGCGCTACCTCCTCGAGCGCGCGCACGAGCAGGCCTACGACATCCTGCGCACCAACCGCGAGTTCTTGGACAAGCTGGCCGAGGCCCTCCTTGAGAAGGAGACCCTGCGCCGGCCAGACCTGGAGAGCATCTTCAACGGCATCGTGCCGCGCGATGCCTATGATGTCTTCCCCGGCGAAGACGATCGCTTCCCGCGCCAGCTCGGTTACGCGCCGGTCAAGACGCCGGTCGAGCTGGCCAAGGAGCGCGGCGAGGAACTTCCTAAACGCATGACGCTTCTCGATGCCTCCCGTGCCGCCCGCGAGCGCCGCCTCGCCGGCGAAGAGATCAAGGGCGAGGTTGGCTTTAACTTTGGCCAGCACGCCGGTGACTACGTGAACCCCGAAACCGTGCGCGAGTTGCACGGCGGCGGCGATTCCGAGGACCGCAGCGGCCGCAGCGATGGCCGCAGCGGCCGAAACAACCAGAGCGACCGCGCCGACCGGAGCGACCGCGACGGTAACGTCCACAACGCCGGCGAAAACCGCGGGGAGCGCGACGGTGGGGAAGGGCGATCGGATTCGGCATCGGAAAGCAGGGGCAAGCACCACAAGCCAGAGGGAGAAACCAGCCAATGGTTCACCCCTGGCTGGAATGAATCTTCCCGCCGCGATAACCCCTACGCGCGCGATGCGGAAAAGCCGCGCGATGATAAAGAGTAAGAAGTACGTGCATGTCTGAAAATCACACTGATAACCAGCAGGTGCCCGCCCGCGCGCCGTATGACCAGGAGCGGGCGGAGGCGGCAGTTCGCGAGCTGCTCTTTGCCGTGGGCGAGGATCCTGACCGCGAAGGCCTGCGCGAAACCCCGGCACGCGTGGCCCGCGCCTACCGTGAGGTATTCGCTGGCCTGCACGAGGATCCGACGGAGGTGCTGCACAAGACCTTCGCCGAGGACCACCAGGAACTGGTCCTGGTGCGCGATATTCCCATCTACTCCACCTGCGAGCACCACCTCGTGCCGTTTTATGGGGTGGCGCATATTGGCTATATCCCCGGCAAGGATGGGCACGTCACCGGGCTGAGCAAGCTGGCGCGTCTGGCGGATATGTACGCCAAGCGCCCGCAGGTCCAAGAGCGCCTGACCCAGCAGATTGCCGATGCCCTCGTGAATGTCCTCGAGGCCCAGTCCGTCATCGTGGTCATCGAGTGCGAGCACTTGTGCATGGCCATGCGCGGCATCCGCAAGCCGGGCGCGACCACAACGACCTCCGCGGTGCGCGGCGGGTTCAAAAATAACGCCGCCTCGCGCGCGGAAGTGTTGAGCTTCATTCGTACGTAGCGCGTACGCAGTCGAGTTTGTCGAGCGAAAAGGAGAACGCAGTGCACCCGGCTTCCTCAGTTGGAGAATTGACCATCGCGAAGCGCACGCTCGTCATGGGCATCGTGAATGTTACGAAGGACTCCTTTTCCGATGGCGGGCGGTGGCTCGACTTTGACGCCGCCACCAATCATGCCCGCGAGCTGGTGGAACAGGGTGCGGACATGATCGATGTGGGCGGCGAATCCACCCGCCCGGGCGCAGTGCGCGTGGACGCGCAGGAAGAAGCCGACCGCGTGGTCCCGGTCATCCAGGCGCTGCACGAGCAGGGCATTCGCACCTCGGTGGATACAATGCGCGCCTCGGTTGCCACTGCGGCGGCAGCGGCCGGGGTGGACATGATTAATGATGTCTCCGGCGGCCTCGCCGATCCTGAGATGTATGCCGCCATGGCCGATGCCGGCGTTCCCGTCTGCCTCATGCACTGGCGCACGCTCCAAGAAGGCGCGTTCGGATCCGCAGCGGGCACGGCGGATCACGGTGGCGATGTGGTGCGCGACGTACACGAGACCCTCGCCCGCCTGAGCAATAACGCCCTGGATGCGGGCGTGAAAAAGGAAAATATCGTGCTGGACCCGGGCCTGGGCTTTGCCAAGAGCCCCCAGGATAACTGGGCACTGCTTAAGGCCCTGCCCGAGTTTCTAGATGGCGAATTTCCCATCCTGGTGGGTGCCTCGCGCAAGCGCTTCCTCGCCGCTATCCGGGAAGACCGCGGGGTAGAGGCGAGCCCTTTGCTTGCCGATCCCGCCACCGCCGCCGTGACCGCCATTTCCGCCCAGATGGGCGCGTGGGGCGTGCGCGTGCACGAGGTGGGCGTATCCCGCGATGCCGTCGACGTGGCCGCCGCGTGGAACGCCGGCGAGTCCTATGTAGGCGGCGCCAATGCCACCGGCAGCTACCGCAATGCCGCCACCGGCACGGGCACAGTGACCTCTACCGCGATGGGTACGGAAAGGAATTAACCATGGCAGATCGCATCGAATTAACCGGCCTGGAGTGCTTTGGCTACCACGGCGTCTTTGATGAGGAAAAGCGCACCGGCCAGCCCTTCATCGTCGATATCACCTGCTGGTCCGAGTTTGCCGAGGCCGCAGCTCACGATGATCTGACCAAGACCATCAATTACGCAGAGCTTGCCGATGTCACCGCCAGCATCGTCGAAGGCCCCTCCCGCGACCTCATTGAGACCGTCGCCAGCGAGGTGGCCGATACCATCATGGAATCCTTCGCCGACCTGCACGCGGTGGAAGTGACCGTGCACAAGCCCAAGGCGCCGATCCCGCGCACTTTTGCCGATGTCGCCGTCGTCGCCCGCCGCTCCCGCAAGCACGCGCGTACCGGAGCCCCACGGTCCGCCTCGCAGGCAGGCACTTCGCAGGCCGAGGCACAGCGAGCCGACGCGCAGTGCCCCGACACGAACCCCGGGAGTAAGTAATGCGCGCGGTACTATCCATCGGCTCCAATATGGATGACCGCGTGGAGCTTTTGCGCACGGTATTTACCGAGTTCCGCGAGGACATCGTGGCGGCCTCGCCCGTCTATGCCACCCCGCCGTGGGGAGTAACGGACCAGGATGAATTCTTGAATGCGGTGCTCATCGTGGACGTCGAGGAGAGCCCGCTGGAGCTCTTGCGGCGCGGCCAGAAGCTGGAAGAGGCGGCTGAGCGCGTGCGCGTGCGCCACTGGGGCCCGCGCACCCTGGACGTGGACATCGTCGATATCGAGGGCTATAGCTCCTCCGATGCGGAACTTATCGTTCCGCATCCCTATGCCCACGAGCGCGCATTCGTGCTTATACCCTGGTTGGCCGCTGATGCGGTTGCTAAGTTGAAGGGACAGGATGTCTCCGCGCTGGTTGCCGCGTTGGACCCGCAGGAAACCGTCAATATCCACCGCTTGGGCCTGATGGAGGAGTTATGAAACGAACCTCGCTCGGTGCGCTTATCGGTGTTGGGATATTCATGGCAGCCGCGGCGGCCATCCTCACCACGCGCTTTTATGGCTCCATGATGTCCATCCCGGTCACGGTATCTGCCACGCTATGGCTCATGGTGGTGGTGTGCCTGGGGCTTACCTGGAAGGTGGATAAGGCCACCGATGAGGACCACGGCATCGGGCTAGATAATTCGCAGCTTAATCCCATGACCATCGCGCAGTTCATGCTGGTGGGTAAGGCTTCGGCGTGGACGGGCGCGATCGTCGGTGGGCTCTATGCAGGGGTGGCGGTGTATGTCATCCCGAATGCGGGCACCCTTGTCGCGGCTTCCGATGATCTGGTGGGAGTGCTTGCATCCGCGATTGGCGGCATCGCCATGTCTGCGGCTGGCCTGCGATTGGAGCGACACTGTGAGACCCCGCCGCCACCGGACGGGCTTCAAGCGGTACATTAGGGAACATGACTCAGCCGCGCTCTTCTTCCAAAAACTCGTCGTCCTCGCCAGATTGGGGACAAATTGGGATTATCGCCCTCGTCATCTTGGCCGTTATCGCCAGCATCGTCATGCTCATTTCCGGCTCCGCAGCGGCGCTCAAGATTGCGCTGATTGCCGCCCTGTGGGCCGCAGTGGTGGGCTTTTTCTTGGTGATGCGCTACCGCCGCCAGGCCGAGGAATCCGTGACCAAGCTGGAGCTGCAGGAGCGCGCCCACCGCGCGGAGCTCAAGCAGGCCCGCGCAGCCGAAGGCAAGGAGCTGCCGGATCAGCAAATCCTCGATGAGATCCGCACCGAGCTGGCCTCTATCCGGAAGCAGATCGAGGATTTGTCCGGCCACGATTTCACCTACGAGCCAGCCGCCTTGCACGCGGAGGCGCGCCGCATCATGGAGCTGGAGGCGCAGACCGCCGCGGCGTCCCACCACAGGGAAGAAAACGTCGACTTTGAGCAAACCTCTACCGGTGCGCCGTCTGCCGATGCCATCGCTGGCCGCTTGGGCAATCAACCCTCCGGCGCGCACGCGGACTCTAACCCGCTCAATGACATCATCAGCGAAAACACCCGCGCGCAGCGCAGCTCTTCGCGGGCCGATAATGCCGCTAAGCCCGCCCACTCCGAGCAGCTTGCCGATGCCCCCAAGCCCGCCACGTCCAGCGAGGCCGCGGGGGCGAAGGAACCGAAGGACGTTTCCTTCGATACCGGCAGCTTCCAGGCCGTGCGCTGGGATTCGGGTGGGGACTCCAATATCAAGCGCCAAGGCTCTCGGCAGTCGGGCTCTGGCAACGCAGCTCACTCTGGCGCACGAGGTAGCCACCGCAAGCCAGAGGCTGATACCGCAGCCGAGCCCGCTTCCGATGCGGTGACCCAGAACATCCCGCAGCAAACCACAGGCAAGGATGCGCGCGAGGAATATAAGGGCTCGGGACACCACGTGGCCGCCGAGCAGAAGCAATCGGCCTCGCGCCGCCAGCAGCAGACCCGCGGCCGCCGCCGCAGCGATGAACAGCGCGATGGTTCCGTGTCCGTGTCGGAGCTATTGGCACAGATGAAGAAGGATAAATAAATGCGTCCACCGCGCATGCGCGTTGCCCTTTTCGGGCGCAGCCTCGCCGGGATCTCCCTGGCCACTGCCATGGAGCGCGCCGGCCATACCGTGGAGATGCTTGATGATCCGGCCGAGCTTGGCTCCTTCCAGGCACTGATTCTTGCCGTGGGTGAGGCACGGCTGGATGCTGCTGTAGAGCTTGTTGAGGACCACGTACACAAGGGTCTCATCGCTTTTCACACGTGCCTGTCCCGAGGCGTGCAAGGCCTTGACCCGCTGGAGACCCACGGCTGCATCGTGGCGGCCGTCGCACCCATGGCGGGCGGGCGCTGGGCAGTATCCACGCTAGATGAGCTGGGAGAAAACATCGCTGACTTCGTAGTGAGCGAATTCCGGGGGCAGGCAGTGCCGCTTTCCGATGCCGAACGTCCCGCCTTCGCCGCCCGCTCCTACTACATAGAAATGCTTAGCCGCCTGCACCTAGCAGCTGCCGTAGAAGCCAATTTCTTTGCCGAGTTTGATGAGATCCCACCGTCTGAATTCGACATCGATTCAGAAGACATCATCGCAGCCTATCGCGGTGCCACGGATCCCGGAATGCGCCGCCACTACTTAGAAACCGCTCGGCGCTTGGGTGAAGTAGAAGATCGCACCGAATTGGAAATGTGGGCCTTGCAGGAGGAATCCCGATGAGCTTGAAGATGGGACAAGCCACCGTCATCAGCGAGGTCGACCGCATCCGCATGGTGGGTAGCGCGCTGCGCAAGACCGGCCGCCCTGTGGCCTTCGTGCCATTGACCACCGGCGTGCATGCTGGGCATATCGCGCTGGTGCGTGCGGCCCGCCGCATCCGCGGCGCGGTGACTGTCGTGGCGCTCCAAGAACCTCGTGCCGAGGATGTAGATCTCCTGCGCGCCGAGGGCGTGGACGTCATCTGGGATTACACTCCCGAGAAGCTCTGGCCCAATGGTCGCCGGATTACTATCTCGGCTCGCGGCGTCGCCGTCGAACGCGACGCCGCGAACTCCGCCGCTGCCGAGCAGACGCCTGATGCTGAATCTGCACCTGAAGGCTTAGAGCCCGATCTATCAGGCGAGCTCACCCTCTACCTCACGCTGATGATGGCACTATCGCCCACCGATGTCCTCATCGGGGAAAAAGACTACGAGCTCCTCTTGGCCATTCACCATGCGGTGCAGGACCTGCACCTCGGGGTTCGCGTGCAGGGCGTACCCGCCGTGCGCATGCCCGATGGCGTGGTGATGAGCCTGCGCAATACCCGCGTGCCCGAAGATAAGAGGGAGGACGTAGCCGCCCTGTCCGCCGCGCTTACCGCCGGGGCACATGCCGCAGAGGCGGGGGCAGACAAGGTTCGCGAGGTTGCCGCAGGTGTCCTAGAAGCCGCCGGCGTTGAACCGGAATACTTAGAGGTGCGCGGCCGCGATCTGGGCGAGCCACCCGCCGAGGGCGATGCCCGCCTGCTCGTTGCGGCCACCATTGGCGGAGTTAGATTAATTGACAACGTTGGCCTGCCGTTGGGGATTGGTTTCACTAATATTGAAGAGCACGAGGCTAAGGCCGAGCTCGAGCGCGAAAAGCAGCGCGAACAAGACCAATCCCCGGAGGACTAATGACCGAAATCCACATCCGCGACCTCGACCCGCGCGATGAGCCCAAGGCGATTGAGTTTGCCATCGAAGGCATGCACCTGCATTGGTTTGTGAAGAACCCGCGCTTCGAGCGTGCCTACGGCCGTTACTTTTGGGATTTAGAGCGGGCCCAGGCCACCGATATTTTGGCCGCCTATGCCGATGATGGGCGTTTCCTCGGCGTGATTCTGGCATCGATTAAAGGCGAACCAGCGCTGCCGTATCCGTGGTGGCGCAAGGCTTATGTCAAGGCCGTGGATCTCTTCAATAGCCTGCGCCCTGGCGGGCACCGCGGTGACTATGATGCCGCGAACGAGGACATGTTGGTCAGCTACCTGGCCGAAAATACCGTGGACGGAGAGATCGGCTTTCTCGTCGCTGACCCGAACTCGGGTGTAAAAGGCGTGGGCACCGCGCTCATTGAGGCCTTTGAGGAGCGCCACCCCGGCAAGGATATTTACCTTTACACCGACGATGGCTGCACCTATCAGTTCTACGATTCCCGCGGTTTTGAGCGGGTGGGGGAGAAGCAAATCTCCATCGATAAGGACCGCGACCTTACCTGCATGCTGTACGTGCGCCACGTGGCGTGAGGCTACCGCGTCACGCCACGCAAACGAGCGCAGCTTCACGCTACGCAAACGAACGGAGCGTCACGCCACGCAACGCAGCCACATCGGCGAACGCTACAGACTTCGCGGCACGAACTCTCGCGGCGCGGGTCCTCCCCGCGCCACCCGCGCCGCGCTAATTCGCCAGTGCGCCCATCGGATCCCACGCTGGCAGGGTGGTGATATCGGAGGATTTGAGCGCCTCTTGGTACTGCTCAGGCAGGCGGGACGGGTGGACGGCGATTTCGAAGACGTACTCGTCAAACCAGTCATCGGCCATGGTCCAAAAGCCCTTGTCGCCCTTCTCGGTGCCCCAGGAATTTTCCACGCGCCAGCGGGTGACGTCGCCGCCCTCGGCAATATCTGCGCCGGTAAAGACCATCGCGTGCGTCATCAGGGACTCGTGCAGGCGGAGGCGATCTGGCTTCTCTATGCCCATATCCACCCCATACAGCCCCTCATAATCGTGCAATTGCTTGGCCCAGACGCCGCTATCGGCATCGGATTGCTGGCTGGTATCGCAGCCGAACCAGACGGGCTGGCCATCCTCGACGGCAGAGCGAGTGGCATCGCGCAATACCTCGACCGGGGCGTTGAGGTAGGTGACCTTTTCGCCGGCGACGTTGCCAAGGTAGTCCACGGTATAGAGCTCGCCGTAGGAATTGCGCGGGTCATTGACCACGCAGACATACTCGCCCAAGTCCTTCGGGAGGTATTCGCGGGCGAATTCCTGCGGGGTAAAAGTGCCTTCGCGGTAGAAATTATCGTCCTTATCGCGGTATTGCCACTGGAACTCTGTGGGAGGGAGGCCGAGGTTGGCGGTGAGGATGCGGTAGACATCGGCAAGCGCCTGCTCCTGTGCCCCAGACTTGCCCGCGCGGATCTGGTGGGCGGCGCGGCGCAGGACGGTCTCCAGGTTCCGGTTGAGCATGGCGCTGGCCTCGGAGGACGCGGTCTCCGGCATGGCGTACTTGGGCACCACGCCGTACTTTTCCACCAGGGAGACGAACATGGACCACTGGCCGCCATCGCCGATGGGGTCATCCATGAGCTTGGTCAAGGTGCGGTCCGTAATATCGCGGTCCTTGAGCTCATCTACCGCGGTGAGGAACCAATTGGCCTTTTCCAGCTTGTCGTAGAAGTACAGGTAGGTCTGCGAAAGCTCGAAATCCTTGATGTTGGTGCGGTCCATGATGCCACCGCGCAGAGAATTCAGGCCCGCAAAAATCCAGCAGCGGCCAGAGGCCTTCTGGTTGGCCGCGCCCCACTTATCGAGCTTGTGGCTGGTCGCCGTGGTGAGCTCGCGCACGAGGTCGCGGTCGACGCTCAGCTTATCGATGCCCTCCTGCGCCACCGCATTCCGCGCCGCCCTGATGGCCGGCTCGCTGGCAAGCGTGGCGTTGGTGGTGTGAACTTCCTGTGGATTGATCTCATTCATTTTTCGATGCTCCTTAGTTCATCCGGTCCCAGAAGGGAAGCTCGATGGGCTCGGTCTCTAGCGCTTGCTGCTGCTGGGGAGTGAGGAATTCCTTGCGCACGGCGATGTGGAAGACGTTTTCGCCGAACCATTTATCCGACATCGTGGCAAAGCCCTTGCCGGGTACCTCGTCGGCGTCGTCCTTGCGCGGCGGCTTGGTGCCCCAGGAGTTCTCCACGCGCCATGCCCGCGGCGCACCATCAACTCCGGTCAGCGCCATCGCGTGGGTGGGCGCAGATTCGCCGGAGGTAAAGCGCTCCTCCTTGCTCATAGTGGAATCGATGCCGTAGAGGCCATCGGTATCGACGAGGCCCTCGTCCCACACGGCGTTCTGGAAGGAGAACTGGCGGGAGACATCGCAGCTAAACCACACCGGTTCGCCGGCCTCGATGCTGGCGCGCGCGGCGGAGCGCAGCTCGTCCACATCCACGTTGAGGTAGCCGGCGGGCGCGCCGCCAGCGACGTTGTTCACGCCGGCGCTGGTGTAGAGGCGGTGCTTGTCGTTGGTGGTACGGGGGTCATCGGCAAGCACGACGTACTCGTCCAACTTCGGCAGGTACTTATCCGCAAACTCGCGCGGGGTGGAGTGCACACGGAAGAATTGCTCGTCCTTGGTGCGGTAGCTCCACGTAAATTCCTCGGGCGGGGTGCCCAGGTGAATGGCGAGCACGCGTTGGATATCGGTGCGGGCTTGCTTGACGATGTCCCCTCGATCCCCCTCGCCTTCCACCGCACGGTGCGCAGCACGGCGGATGATCGTGGCGATATCGCGGTTCATCTGCGCGGTGTGGCCGGACGAGTGCACCTCCGGCATGACCTCGGCCGGGACAACGCCATACTTGTCCACGAGGTTGGTGAAAAATGACCACCAGCCGCCGTCGTCGCCTGTGAGCTCGAGGGAAGTAGCCACGTCGCGGTCATCCCAGTCGGTGCCGTCTTCGGTGAGATCCAGCAGCTGGTTGAGTGCGAAGTTGGCGCGCTCGAGTTTGTCGAAGTACTGCAGGTAGGTAAAGGAAAACTCAAAGTCATCGATGTTGAGCTCCTTGGCCGCGCGGTGGCGGAACACGTTGAGCGCGGCAAACATCCAGCAGCGCCCGGAGCGCATCTGGTCGGTGACCCCGAGGCTGTCGAGCTTTACCTCGGTGGTGGGGTAGAGCGCGGTAATGCGGTCGCGGTCAAGGGCCGCCTTGGCCACCCCTACGCTGGTAATGGCATTGCGCGCGACGCGCAGCTGGGAGTCCGCCGCGGCCTCCTCGCGCAATTGGGACAGGAAGTCATTGGTGAGCAAAGTCATACTCACCGTTTTAGCAGACGGCGATCTCACGCGAGGCCGCTGGGGCTGGATGGGCCGTTAGAGATCGCTACAGATCGCTATAGATGCCGCGCGAGCCGCGCCACGGCTTCGGGGCTTCCCACTTCTTCTGGGAGCCAGGGGATTTCGTGGACCGGGGTATCGGGAAGCTTATCGTGCAAGAGCGCCAGAGCCTCGTCCTCGGCGGCGCGCCGAGAGGCCAAGAACTCGCCTTGGTCCGCCGGGGTGCGGCGGTTGACCAGCATGGAGCCCACCCGCACGCCATTGCCGGTGAGATCCGCGTGGAACTCGGAGGACTCTAGGACGGGCAGGCGCTCGGCGGTAAGCACGATATGAAACACGGTGCGCTGAGAGGTCAGCGCAGCGCGCAGGTGCTCGAAGCGCTCGCGGCGCTGGAAGAGCGTGGCGCGGATTTCCTGATTGCGCCGGTCCACCGGGTCATTATCGGCGCCGGACTCCGCGGACATCCCGCGCACCAGCGAGCCGAATTTATCGGACTTTTCGCGCCGGGCAAGCAGCCCATCGGTATAGGCCGCCATGATTTCCGGCAGGGCCATCAGCCGGGAGGTGTGGCCGGACGGCGCGGTATCGAAGATGAGGTAGTCATACTCGTCCGCGGCGGCGACCAGGGCGGCCATGCGTTCTAAGAGCGCCGCCTCCTGCGTGCCGGGGGATTGGCGGGCCAAATCCAGGTGCTTTTTTACCTCGCCGTGCAGGTGCTCCGGCATGAAACGGCGCATCGAGGCGCCTACGGTCGCAAGGTGTTCCTCGGTGGCTTGGGCCGGATCGAGCTCGATGGCGGAGAGGGAGGGGGTGAGGTGAGTGGGGGCATCGGAAAGCGTGGCATCAAAGATATGCCCCAGGTTGTGCGCCGGATCCGTGGAGACCAACAGCACGTTGTGGTCCTGAGAAAGAGACAGGGCCGTGGCGGTGGCGAGGGTGGTCTTGCCTACGCCGCCCTTGCCGCCAAAGAACATGATGGGCGCGGTTTCTAGCAGCATTGAATATTCTCCAGGGGTGATTTATCCATGCCCATGCGCGTGTGCCAGGCGTGGAAATCTTCGTAGACCAGCGGCAATAGCTCCAGCGTGTAGTAGCTGGCGGGGTTGGGGATGCCGAGCGCCTCCGAGGCCACCAGCATCATAAATAGGTCATCTTCTTGCTGCTGGGCCTTGGCAAATACGGCGCGGTACGGGGCTTGGTAGAACTCATTGAGCCCCGCGCCGAAGGCCTTAAGCTTGTCGAGCATGCTGGGGAAGGGGAGCGTCGGTATCGTCATCGGTCCACTCCAGCGGCGGTTCCTTGCGCGCGTTGGAGATGGCGCCGATCGACTCCACGATGACCCAGATGGAGGCGATGACGATGACGACGTCCATGCCGAAGAGCAGCCAGTTCTGATCTGTAAACAGGGATTTCAGCTGTAGCAGCGCTGCCCACAGCGACATGATGGTGACAAAGATGAGCGGGATGATAACCGGCAGGGTGGGCCGACGCAGGTGGGTGAGGATGACCACGACGATGGCCAAGGACAGGCTGGCCATGAGCTGGTTGGTGGTACCGAAGAGCGGCCAGATGGTCATGCCGCCGGACCCGTCCGCGCCCGCCGAGAAGGTCAGCCCGAAGGCCAGGCCCACCGCGATGATGGTGGAAACCAGCGCCGTGATGCGGATGCCCATGATCTCGCCGATTTCCTGGACCACGATGCGCTGCAGGCGCACGCCGGAGTCCATCGTGGTGGCGGCGAAGAGCACGGCCATGGTTGCCAGGATGGTGGCAGACAGCGAGGTGGGAATGCCCAGGCCTTCGTTCATCAGCGCACCGCCGCCCTGCACGAAGGCGTCGACGCCGCCGGCGTTCCACTCGGCGTAGATTTCCTCCCAATTCGCCAGAGTCTTAAAGCCGGCGGTCGTGGCGATGATGGTGCCGAGCGCCAGCAGGCCCTCGCCCACAGCGCCGAAGTAACCCACGAAGCGAACGTCGGTTTCCTTATCAATCTGCTTGGACGAGGTACCCGAGGCCACGATGCCGTGGAAACCAGAGATGGCGCCGCAGGCGATGGTGACAAAAAGCAGCGGGAAAATCCCGGGGGTGCCCTCAGGAACATTCTCGCGCACGGCAGGGGCGGCGAGTTCCGGACGGGTGATGAGGAAGGAGCCGTACAAGATGATAAGACCTACGAAAAGCTGCAGGCCATTGATGTAATCGCGCGGCTGGAGCAGCACCCACACCGGCAGCAGCGAAGCAATGAAGGCGTAGATAAATAGCAGGATGATCCACACGCCGTTGGCGGGAATGCCCAGGACCGTCTCTGGCAGCACGACCGGGAAGCGGTCACCCAGAACCATCAGCGAATACAGCGCCACCACGCCCACCAGGGACACCAGCGGCAGGTTCCAGTTCAGGCGGTAGATGGCCTGGCCAATCAGCAGCGCGACGGCGATTGCACCCCACGTGGGAATGACCGCCGAGGGCGTGGAAATAAGCAGGTTCGAAATCACCACTGCGAACGCAGCATTGACCATGAGCAGCAGCAAGAAGATCACGATGAGGAAGAGGTTGCGCCCGCGCTTGCCGATGTAGCGCCCCGACAACGTACCAATCGACTGACCCTTGTGCCGCTGCGAGGCCCACAGCGCACCGAGGTCGTGCATGCCGGCGATGAAAACAGTGCCGAACGTGACCCACAAGAATGCCGGGAGCCAGCCCCAAATGACGGCTACTGCCGGGCCGATAATCGGTGCCGCACCCGCCACGGAGGTGAAGTGGTGGCCCCACAGCACGTATTTATTGGTGGGAACGTAATCCACGCCGTCTTTGAGGCGGTGCGCCGGGGTGGTGTAGTTCTCTGATAGCCGGAAGATGCTCTTGCCCAGGAATTTGGAATAGAGCAGGTAGCCGGCCAGCATCATCGCCACGCCGATGATGACAAGGATGAGAGAGTTCATGGCTGTGTCTCCTTGCGCGTCGAAGGTGAGGTGTTGTGTATCACAGGTCTGAACAGTATGTCACGGTTCACACAAATTCTTGCAGTGCGGGTAAATTAAGGGGGTGGTGTTCCACTATGTGGACGCGCGGGAGTGGATCACAGGGGCTTATGCGTGCTCGACGCCGCTTGGGAGACATGGCTGGGTCAAATCGCGGGTAGCGGCCGGGATTAAAGGACTCTGCTGGCGCGGCATGGAGCCAGTCGTGCCGAAGTACCGTGGTTAACGGCGAAAGCTCAATCGACTGGACTTATGGAGGAGTCGTTAGCTCGCTTCCTACAGTTGGGAGCCCTTTGGTGGCGGCACTTGTAAATCTTGACGAAATATCTCAAAAATTTCCGAACAGCAGCTTTTTGGTTAGGTAGCGAATGATCCGATTTTCGGTCTGGATAGTCTACTGGAGCTCGAATTCTACAACGTCAACTTCGTCTGTATCCGCTAATCCGGGGTAGTGGGTATCTAAAGCTTCGTGAAGCTCGGATAGAGAATTGAACCCGTCATTTTTAGCTTGCTTTTCCGACAGTAGCCCGCGCTGGGTAGATACAACGGCTGTGACCTGTGCGGGTAGCGTGACAACTTCTCCGGTTTCCTTCTCAAAGACTATTTGGGCTTTTCCTTCATAGAAGGGATCATCTACTCGGATTGTTTGTTGCTTTTCTCCGCTCCGAATGGAATCCTCGTAGCCTTCCCACATGTAGATACGCTGCTCTTTTTCCATATCTCGCCAGTTAAACGCGAATGGAAGAAGCTCTTCCACGGTGAGCGCTTCAAGGCCGTTGCTTCCGCGCACAATACACTGGATGGATGGATCGACATCAAAAAGTACCTGGCGGCATTTACCACAGGGTGAAATTACTTGTCCGGTAGGTCCATATACGGCGACCATTGCTTGGATGGGATCCTCTGGGTAACTAGCGGCATGGTTTGCTAAAGCAGAGACTTCACCGCAGGGGCCACCAAGGAAATGGTGTGCGTTTAAACCGAGAACCTGTTTTCCTGATTTGGTCAGGAGGGCTGCGGCGACGGTGTGGTCGCCTCCGTCTTGGAAACGCTGCGCATGGGCGGTTGCTTTGGCTGTTAATTCCCGAAGTTCGTTAGTAATCACGCTTCAATGGTAGTAACTACTAGCAGCATCGATCTATTTAAAGACAGGGGCCAATCAAATCTGGATTTCCTGGGTTTGCTTGATCGCAGGAAACCTTAGCTCCGAGGCGGCACTTGGTTTATTCTTCTTTGGCTGAGCAGAGTGCAATTAAAGTGGCCCGATATAAGTACCTCGAAACCGATGCTCAAAGGCTGGGTCGCAGAAAATGCTAGGCAAGCCCAGGGCATTCAGGCATGTCACTCGCCCTTGGATTTATTGGCTTCTTCATAGAGTATGGGGCTTGGCCTTAATAACGGTCGGAAGAGTAGCTTGGCCTGCAATGATCTGTGCAAAATCAGTATCCATAGACCTAAGTAAGCGTATCGCGTAGCGATGCGTAGACCAGAGACGATTAATATCAAGCATTGGCCGTAGATGAGCAGCTCGGTTTCTCATCCACCGTAGTTCATGGGCATAGCGATATACCGCTTCATGTCGAACGCCGTGAAATCCTGATGACAGTGCTGAGTTCCATATTTCGACTCGTTTGTTTCGAGGACCAGCATTCGGGGAAGGAAGAATGCTAGTCCATGAACCGAAGTTCAAACTCGCCACCAAATCATCGTGAGTTGGTGGAACGGACCTCACAGAACGGCTACCGGGATGGGGCTTAGCATAATTATCCAGTGCCTTCTTCTCCCACCACCTTGGATATAGGTCTGAATCATTTCGGGGCTGCCATGAAGCGGGGACATTGGGACGAACTAGATGTTGCAAAATCGTTGGAGCCGGATTCACAATCCAATCTTCATGACCTCCGAGAGTAGCATTCCATTGACGGAGACGCATATCGATTGTGTCACGAAGCAAGACTTCAACTATCCCCGTCAGCTCGGTAACCGCGCTGGAGGCTTGTATATTCCATAGATAAAGCTGAGCTGCCTCAACAAGCCCTACCGTGGCTTGCTTATATGTCTGGAAGCGCGCAGGAGGGATAGCCCGTTCTATTTGCCTAGCCGCACGATATGTCAGTTTAGGCATCACACACTTGTCTTTCTTTTAGAATAGGTATAATATCTTAGCTATAAAGCGGGACAGTACCCGCAGCTACAGAATACCGGCGCTGAGAAACTATCTCAGGGCCGGATTCTTTTTATAGGTGGGGAAGCGCAGGCTTAAACGATATTTTGTAGGAATCGTTAGTGTTCTCAGTCGATACAACGTCATGGTGTGTGCTTGCGGTCTGTGCGCCCTTTCGCTGCTTTGGTAGACATAGCTGGGCCAAATCGCGGGTAGCAGCTGGGATCGACTACCCTAGGCTAACGTGAGCGAGCAGAAGAATACTGAAGTAAATGATGTCCCTGAGCAGCTGCGCATCCGCCGTGAAAAGCGCGACCGCCTGCTCGAATCCGGCGTAGAGGCCTACCCGGTATCCGTCGAGCGCACCATCGCGCTTAAGGAATTGCGCCATGACTTCCGCGTAGTGGCCGAGGGCGAAGAGCCGGGCAATGAAGAGGACGTGACCTACTTGGAGCCCGGCGAGGAAACCGAGGTTTCCCACGCCATTGCTGGCCGCCTTATCTTCATGCGCAATACCGGCAAGCTGTGCTTTGCCACCTTGCAGGACGGCGATGGCACCCAAATGCAGGCCATGCTTTCGCAGGCCAAGGTGGGCAAGGAGCGCCTCGATGCCTGGAAGTCCGATGTGGACTTGGGCGACTTCATCTCCGTTAGCGGCCACGTGGTTGCGTCCCGCCGTGGCGAGCTGTCCATCATGGCTGAGGAATGGACCATGGCGGCTAAGTCCCTGCGCCCGCTGCCGGTGTCCTTCGCGGAAATGGCTGAAGATACCCGCGTGCGCCAGCGCTATAACGACCTCATTATCCGCGAAGAGGCCCGCAAGAACGCCATGGTGCGCGTGAAGGTCATGCGCGCGCTGCGCAATTACCTGGAAGGCCAGGACTTTGTAGAGATCGAAACCCCGATGCTGCAGACCCTGCACGGTGGTGCGGCCGCTCGCCCGTTTATCACCCACTCCAATGCGCTCGATATTGACCTCTACCTGCGCATTGCCCCGGAGCTGTACTTGAAGCGCGCCGTCGTCGGTGGCATCGACCGCGTCTTTGAAATCAACCGCAACTTCCGCAACGAGGGCGTGGACCGCTCCCACTCGCCGGAGTTCGCCATGCTAGAGACCTACGCCGCCTGGGGCGATTACAACGATTGCGCCCGCATGACCCGCGAATCCATCCAGTCCGTGGCCCGCGAGGTCTTTGGTTCCACTACCGTCACGCTTGCCGACGGCACCGATTTCGACTTCGGCGGCGAGCAATGGCCCGAAATCGAGATGTATCCTTCCCTGAACGAGGCCTTGCAGCGCAAGTTCCCCGGCCAGCCGGAGGTCACCATCGATACCGACGTGGAGACCTTGAAGGGCATTGCCAAGGTCATCGGCCTCGACGTGCCGCAGGGCGAGGGCTGGGGCCACGGCAAGCTGGTGGAGGAAATCTGGGAGGTCCTGTGCGAGGACCAACTGGAAGGCCCCATTTTTGTGAAGAACTTCCCGGTGGAGACCTCCCCGCTAACCCGCCAGCACCGTTCCGAACCCGGCGTGACCGAAAAGTGGGACCTCTACGTGCGCGGCTTCGAGCTGGCCACCGGCTACTCGGAGCTTGTCGATCCCGTTGTCCAGCGCGAGCGCTTCGAGGATCAGGCCCGCCTTGCCGCCGGCGGCGATGAGGAAGCCATGGTCTTGGACGAGGACTTCCTCGCCGCGATGGAACAGGGCATGCCGCCCACGGCCGGTACCGGTATGGGCATGGACCGCCTGCTCATGGCCCTGACCGGCCTCGGTATCCGCGAGACCGTGCTCTTCCCACTGGTAAAGCCGGAACAGAAGTAGTCCATACCCGGCGCTCCCACTCGGTGCCCACCCGCGCGGGCACCGTTAGCGCAACGACACCGGCTGCAGCCTTCCTTTGGCTGCAGCCTTTTTGTTTGCCCATTGCACCCGCCGCGTGTGCCTCGCAGCCCGAGTCGCACGCCTACTTCTATCGACTTCACAAAAGTGCAACCTCCTCGGTGATATCTGAGCGGAAAATGCTACATTTCAGGGCCGAGTTTGCTCAGTTATCACCGAGGACCTATTGCATCAGACGTTGTGCATCGGAGGTCGCACTTTGCTGGAGGAACAGAAGTAGCCCGCAACGCTGCTGCAATCACCGAATCCGCCGACTTCACTGGGGTCGGCGGATTTTGTTTTCGCAATCGCAGGCAGCGGCGCCGGTAGGGCTTGCAAACTCATGTGATGGTGCACATACTGTGCGAAACTGAATATATGAAAAGAATCGTATCTCTCCTATCCGTCCCCTTATTAGCAGTCGGCCTCGCGTCGTGCTCTTCGCCCGACGATGACGCGGAGAACCAGGCCTTTAGTTCGCCCACAACGCAGGCATCCTCGGAAGAAACCTCCGCTCCTGAGTCAACGGAAGAGACAACCACAACGACTAAGCAGACGGAGGAGGAGAAAGATTCTCACGGTCTTAAACAGCGCGATGCCAAAGACTTTCTCGCGACCGGTCCCGCATACGAGCAGATGAACTCTTGGGGAGTAAAAAGCCCCGATGGGAAGGTTCAGTGCTCCTTCAATGAGCAATCTGAAGGCCCGTGGTGCTCCGTACAATTCTCCGACCCACCAATTCTGCCGGACCCGGAAATCCCGCAATGGGAGGCCAATATGGTTAGCTACAAGAAAGGCGCAGGGTTCTTTCCTGCGGCTGTAGTCGAGCCGGGCGATCTTGTTCCAGCACAACCACTCAATGCCGGCGAAGAGGTAGAAATCAGTGGCGTGACCTTTTCGGCCCCACATGAGGATGAATTTATGGTCACCGTCAACGGTCATCACTTCACTCTTAAAGATAACGGTCAGTTCTCCGCCGATACCTATCCATTAGAACCGGATTCCAACGGCTATGCGGAGCAAGGCACCATCTGTGGACAGATGGAGACTAAATGGGGCCTTAAAAATGTTTATGTGCAGGTAGATGGCACCAACTGCTCCAAGGCAATGGAAGTGGTGGATTACTATGTGCACTATGAGTTCAAGCCTAAAGAGGTCAATACGCGTGGCATCCTGAATATCGGCGAGTGGGAATGCAGCTTTGCTGCACCGAAATTCCTCGATGACACTGAGCCAAGCAACAGATTGCCCAATTGTCAGGACCGGAGCGGGATTAGCCGCGTCGTGCTGCTCGACGCGTAACCTCGATTAGCCTGCCAGGGGCCCAGCGGAGGTATCGCCGCGCAGGCGCTTGATGATGTTTTCTGCAGAAATCAGGCACATCGGCACGCCGACGCCCGGCACGGTGGTCGCACCAGCGTAGTAGAGGCCGGCCACCTTGCGCGAGGCATTGCGCCCGCGGAAGAATGCAGATTGAAATAGCGTATGCGCTGGCCCCAAAGCTCCACCTGACCAGGAGTGATAGCGCTCGGCAAAATCGGCTGGTCCGAGACTGCGTGTGATGGTGAGTCGCTCGCGGAGGTCAGGAATATCGGCGGTGCGGGAAAGCTGGTCGAGGGCGGCATCGGCAATAGCAGCAACGCGCGGGGAAGCCTCGGGGTGGTAGGCATCGCCGTGCCCGTAGGCTTCTACAGCGGGTACGGGGATGAGGAAGAACAGGTTTTCGTGGTCTTCCGGTGCGACATTCGCGTCGGTGGCAGAAACCTTCGAAATGTAGATGGACTCAGAGGCGCCGAGGGGACGTTTTGGGTCCGGTGCGGAAAAGACCGCGCGGAAATCGGGGTCCCAGTCCTGGCTGAACAAAAAGGTATGGTGAGCTAGCTGCGGGAGCTTGCCCTGCACACCGGCAAGTACCACCACGGTGCCCAGCCCCGGATTGCGGCGGGCCCAGTAGCGCTCCGGATAGGTGCGCAGTTTCCGGGGAAGCAGCTGATTTTCGGTATGGTGCAAATCCGCGGCGGAGACCACAATATCGGCATCGATATGCCCGGTTGTCGTGCGGACGCCGGTGGCACGTGTGGAAGACCCGCTGGCGGTGGTGATGGCGGTGACCTCTTCGCCCAAGCGGAATGTGGCGCCGAATTTTTCTGCTTGGCGGTAAATGGCCTGCACCACTGCGTGGAATCCGCCGAGGGGGTAGCGCACGCCTTCCACCAGGTCGGTATGGCTTAAAAGGGAATACAGTGCTGGGGCCGCGGCGGGCTCGGAAGAGAGAAAAACTGCTGGGTAGCTCAGAATCTGGCGCAGGCGCGTATCCGAAAATTGCCCGTTGACGTGTTTTTGCAAGCTGGTAGTCAGCAGCGCTGCAATCCGCGCTAGCCGATGCCGAATATCTACATGCACCAGGTTCAACGGCGCCGAAAATGTGGTGTACAAAAAGTGATCGAGCGCTACGTGGTAGGCGTCGCTGGCATCTGCTAAATAAGTGCGCACCTGGCTGCCAGCACCTGGTTCAATCGATTCGAAGAGGTGGGCAACGTTATCGGTCCCGGAGTGAATATCCACGGGGGTGGGGCGCGAGCCGGTGCCAGGAGCGGATTCGGCGGGGCCGCCGGTATAGACGCGGTAATCCGGCGAGAGGCCCAGCAGATCCAGTTCCTTTTCTGTCGAGGTACCGCAGAGGGAAAAGAAGTGGTCGAAGGCATCCGGCATGAGGTACCAGGACGGTCCGGTATCCCAGCGGAACCCCGCCTCCGTATAGCTGCCCGCGCGTCCGCCTACCTCGTCTAGGGAATCTACGACGGTAACCTCGTAGCCCTCTTTTCCCAGGAGGGCAGCGGTGGCAAGGCCGGCGATGCCGGCCCCGATGACGACAGCGTGCATGATGTTCTCCTTAGTATTCAGTCTTCGGCGGGGTTCTTCATCTACGTGCGGTGCGCTATCGCACCGCACGCACCGCGCGGGCGGCCATCCACGCCTTGGTGCGATTCGGCACGGATATGCGGGTGGTTTTTAACTCCGCGGCGGGGGTAGCGGCGAGCTGGTTGGTTAGCTCGGCAAAGATATCGGCGGCCGCGCGCACGCCAACGCGGGCGGATAGCGGCAAGAGGTGTATGGCTTTTTCGGCGGCGGCGAGCTCGCGGCGGATTTCGGCGATGAGGGCGGACTTGGCGGCCTCGGAAAGCTCGCCACCAGCGGCCTGCGGGAAATAGGCCCGGCCCAGGACCGAGGAGTCCTCGCCCAGATCCCGCAGGAAGTTAATCTTTTGAAACGCGGAACCCAAGTAGCGCGCACCGCGGTCCATCGTGGCGCGATCGGCGGCGGAGACGGTCTCTTCCGCCAAGAAGACCTGCACACACAATAAGCCGATGACCTCGGCGGAGCCGTAGATATACTCGGCGAGCTCGGAAGCGGAATACTCCCGATGGGTGAGATCTGCGCGCATGGAATCGAAAAAAGCCACGAGATGATCGCGCTGGAAGCCGCAGCGCCTGGCGGTAATGGCATAGGAATGCACGATGGGATCGGTGTGCAGCCTTTTCTCCGGAGCCGCCAAGATAGCGGCCTCGTAGGCATCGAGCGCGGCGGCGGCATCGATGCGGGCTTGATGTGCGGTGCCATCGACAAGCTCGTCCGCGATGCGCACCACGGCATAAACGTGGCGGATGTCTTCGCGCACCCGCCCGCGCAACAGGCGCGTGGCCAGGGAAAAACTGGTGGAATACTGCCCCATAACCCGCGCGGCCGCGCGCGAGGCCGCCTGGTCATAGCGAGTCAACATACTTGCAAAAGTAGCACGCGCCCAAAGCGCCCTAGCGGTTGGTGGCCCGCGGCTGGCCCTCGGCAAAACCGGCCGCCGATTGCACGCCCACGGTGGCGCGCTCGTGGAAGCTAGCCAGCGAATCGGCCCCGGCGTAGGTGCAGGATGAGCGCACGCCGGAGATGATGCGGTCTACCAAATACTCCACGCCGCCGTGCTCCGGATCGAGGTAGATGCGCGAGGTGGAAATGCCTTCCTCAAACATCTCCCGGCGGGCGCGCTCGAAGGCCTCGGTGGCGGAATTGCGCCCGCGCACCGCCCGGCGCGAGGCCATGCCGAACGATTCCTTGTAGAACGATCCATCGGCGTCCTTGTGCAGGTCACCGGGCGATTCAAAGGTGCCGGCGAACCAGGAGCCAATCATCACATTGGACGCGCCCGCAGCCAGCGCCAGGGCCACGTCGCGGGGATCGCGCACGCCGCCATCGGCCCACACGTGCGCACCCACCTCGCGAGCCGCGGCCGCGCATTCCAGCACGGCGGAAAACTGCGGGCGGCCCACGCCGGTTTGCATGCGGGTGGTGCACATCGCGCCGGGGCCCACGCCGACCTTGATAATATCCGCGCCCGCCTCGGCCAGCTCGCGCACGCCGGCGGCCGTGACGACGTTGCCAGCGGCAATCGGTAGGCCCAGATCCAGGGCCTTGACCTTGCGCAGCGCCGCCAGCATGCTGTCTTGATGGCCGTGGGCGGTATCGATGACGAGGACGTCAGCGCCGGCATCGGCAAGCGCCCGCGCCCTGCCCTCAACGTCGCCATTAATGCCCACCGCGGCACCGATGTGCAGGCGCCCCTGCTTGTCGATGCCCGGCTTATACATCGTCGCCCGCAGCGCACCCTTGCGCGTCAAAATGCCCGCCAGCGTGTCATCCGGATTGACCACTGGGGCGAGCTTGCGCGAGGTTGCGCGCAGGCGGGTAAAGGCCTCCTGCGGGTCGATGCCCACAGGCAAAGTGACCAAATCAGTGGTCATGAGCTCGCCCACGGCGGTGAAATTATCCTGCCCGCGCAGATCCTTTGGCGTGATGATGCCTACCGGCAGCGCGCCGTCGACCACGATGGCCGCGCCGTGGGCGCGCTTGTGCAAAAGGTTGCTGGCATAGCCCACCGTATGGTGCGGCTTGATGGTGATAGGGGTGTCATAGACCAGGTCGGCGGCCTTTACCGAGGCGATCGTCTCCGCCGCGGCCTCCAGGCTGAGGTCCTGCGGCAGGATGGCCATGCCGCCGCGCCGGGCGATGGTCTCTGCCATACGGCGGCCGGCCACCGCGGTCATATTCGCCACGATGAGCGGGATGGTATTGCCCGTGCCATCGGCCGCGGTGAGGTCGACCGCCTGCCGCGAGCCAACATCTGAGTGGTTCGGCACCATAAATACATCCGAGTAGGTCAGCTCGTAGGGCGGGCGGGAATCATTGAGGAAATGCACTGTGGGATTGCCTAACGTGAATCGAGGGTGCAGGAAAAGACATCTAAATCATACGCCCCAAGTTTTGCAGGTTTAGCCAAGTCAGTATCCTGATTTGGTGTCTCAGAATCCCGCTCCGAAAATCTCCGCAGAGGTCATAGTCAACCTCACCATCTTGGTGCTCTCCGCGATGGTGATGATTTTGAATGAAACCGCCCTTTCGGTGGCGCTGCCCACCATCATGGCGGATTTCTCCATCCCGGCGACCTCCGCGCAGTGGCTGCTGACCGGCTTCTTGCTCACCATGGGTGTGGTCATTCCCACCACCGGGTTCCTGATGGATAAATTCACCACCCGGCAGATTTTTGGCGCCTCCACCGGCGTTTTCCTCACGGGCACGGTGCTGGCGGCCCTCGCCCCGGCCTTTGGGTTGCTGCTTGCCGGCCGCGTGCTGCAGGCCGCCGGTACCGCGCTGATGATTCCTACCCTTATGACCGTGGCCATGACGCTCGTTCCACCGCAACGTCGCGGCACCGTCATGGGCATTATCACCGTGGTCATCTCCGTGGCGCCGGCCCTGGGCCCCACCGTCGGCGGGTTCATTTTGAGCATGGCGACCTGGCACGTCATCTTCTGGACCATGGTCCCGCTCATCGCCGCTATTTGCATCGCCGGCTACTTCCGCCTGGTCAATGTGGGCGAGCGCAGGGATACCCCGCTCGATATCCCGTCGGTATTCTTATCCGCCCTGGCCTTCGGCGGGCTCATTTATGGCCTATCGTCCATCGAGAAGATGGTGGAGGGCGGCTCGCTTGCCGATGCCCTCGTGCTCCTCCTCGGCGTCCTCACCCTCATTACCTTTACCGTGCGCCAACTCCGGCTGGCTAAGGTAAACCGCGCGCTTTTGGACCTGCGCCTGTTTAAAGTCCGCAATTTCACCCTCGCGGTCATCGCCATGCTGCTCATGTTCGCCCTGCTGCTGGGCACGGTGAATATCCTGCCCATTTATCTACAGACCTCGCTAGCGGTATCCTCGCTGGTCACCGGCCTCGTGGTGATGCCCGGCGGCCTTTTGCAGGGCGGGATTTCCCCGATTGTGGGACGGATTTATGACGCCCTTGGACCTCGGCCGCTGTTGATTCCCGGCGCAGTCATGTTTTCTACCGGCATCTGGCTGATGACCCTGCTGACAGAAAACAGCGAGGTGTGGATGGTCATCGGCATGCATATCCTGTTCGCCGTGGGCATCGCGCTCATGATGACCCCGCTGATGACGGTCTCGCTGTCCTCGCTTCCCGATGACCTCTACTCCCACGGCTCTGCCATTCTAAATACGCTGCAGCAACTCGCCGGCGCGGCGGGTACCGCCTTCCTCGTGGCCTTTTTGACCAGCGGCACCAAATCCGGCCAAGCCGAGGGGATGAGCGAGGCCGCCGCCACCGCCCAAGGCGCGCACTGGGCCTTCCTTTTCGCCGGCGTGCTCTCGCTTTTCGTGCTCGTGCTAGCGCCCCTGCTCAAACGCGTGCCCGCCGAAGACTAGTCCCCGTGCCGGGAAGCTGCACGTCGCCCGACGCGCCGACGGAGTGGCCTCCGCGCGGGCGTTCCGGGCCATCCCGCCGCCGGTTATCTTGCGACGCCTACTGCGCACACAGCGGCAGCTTTAGCCGCGCGGCTTCGGCATCGTCGCCCCACACCATGAAGATGGATTGGGTGCCTTCCACGGCCATAACGTAGGTCTGCGGATCCGTTGAGGCCTCGTAGCTTTGGATGGTGCACCTATCGTTAGACAGCTCTACTGGGTCAGCGTCCGGGAGGACCGCATCGCGTTCTTCCACGCTGGGGTAGTAGGCGGCGGTGTAGTCGAAACCGTCTCCCGAGCAGGTGATCTTCGCTTCTTGACCATCCTCTGGGGCGCGGGAGGAACACTCCGCACCGAGCGCGCCGTCTTGACCGCTGCGCGAGCCAATCAGGCTCGGATAAGCATTCGCTAGGTTCTTTTCCTTGTCATCCCAGCTGGGGTAGGACAGGAAATACCACAACGCTCCCGCCGCAGCCACTGCGATGACGGCCAAAACAGAAATGAGCGCGATGAGCCCGCCCTTGCCCTTCTTCTTTGGCGGGGCCGCATTCATCGGTGGTACCGGCTGTTGCTGGTATTGCTGTTGATACTGCGGCTGATACTGGGGGCCCGCCTGGTTCTGCGGCGGGAACTGCTGCTGCGGTTGCGGTGGGAACTGTTGTTGCGGCTGGGACTCGGGCTCTTCGGCCTGCACCGGCGGGAACTGCGAAGTATCGAGATCGCGCTCGGGGCGCAGCGCTGCCACGACCTCTTTGGCGCTCGAGTAATCTTTGTCCGGCGTAAAGGAAGGGCACGTGGCGGCAACGAGTTTTTGGAAGGCGCGTACGGCATCGGCGCCGGTCACGCTCTCGGCCTTTTCTGGAGTTTTCTCGGCGGTTTCCTCCGCCGATTCCTCCGCCGTGCTGGCACCACCTGGGCCCGCGGCGGCGAGGACGGCGACCTCTTTATCCTCATCCACGAACACGCGCTCAGCCTTGAGCCCATGGACGGCGAAATCCGCGTGGTTGCGGCTAATCAGGAAATCCACCGCGCCGGCCACGGGGGTGAGGATTTCTTGGGCGCGGGGTTTGGTGGGGGCATCGGCAAGCGCGGGCAAGGCTGTGCCCTTACAGCCCTTGCGGACCAAGAATTCCTGGCCATCCGCGGTGGTGCCAGAGCCCTCCAGGGCGGCGAGCGCGGGGTGGTGCAGGCCGTGCAGGGCGGTAGAGGCCTTGACGATGCCCTCTACCCCCGCCGCGAAGATCTCCACCGTGAGTTCCTCATGGGTGGAGCCGTCCTCCACGGCAAAAAGGGTGGAATTGGGCCCCTCATCCAGCACTGCCTTTTCATGCAGGTTGTGCTGGGAAGCAAAGAATTCGGGAAGGTGCGGCACGGCTGTTTTATTCCTTCGTATCTACGAGACGGCAGGGAGAATGTAGAAGATTCTAGGCTAAATAGAGCCTGTTCGCTACCGGCGTACACCCATGTGAGCTGCGAGTATGGGCGGTTTGGGGCGTTTATAGGGCAATGGGGGCCAAAAAGAGGAAATCCTTTGGGTCGTGCGGCGTTACAGTGGGTACCACATTAGAAGCGAAAGTTTAGGGGAGTCATGTTCGAGAGGTTTACAGACCGTGCTCGTCGCGTCATCGTTTTGGCGCAAGAAGAAGCACGCATGCTTAACCACAACTACATCGGAACCGAGCACATCCTGCTCGGCCTTATCCACGAGGGAGAAGGTGTAGCTGCCAAGGCTCTAGAGTCCATGGGCATTTCCTTGGAGGACGTGCGCCGTGAGGTAGAGGAGATCATTGGCCAGGGCAGCCAGCCGCACACCGGCCACATTCCTTTTACCCCGCGCGCTAAGAAGGTCCTCGAGCTGTCCTTGCGCGAGGGCCTGCAGATGGGGCACAAGTACATCGGTACGGAGTTCCTCCTGCTCGGACTTATCCGTGAGGGCGACGGCGTTGCCGCACAGGTGCTGACGAAGCTCGGCGCTGATCTGCCGCGCGTGCGGCAGCAGGTTATCCAGCTGCTGTCCGGCTACGAGGGCGGCCAGCAAGAAGGCGGCGGCGACTCGAACCAGGCCCCAGGCCCCATCGGCGCGGGCGCAGGTCCCGGTGCCGGTGCCGGTGGGCGCGGTGGTTCCGGCGGCTCGGGCGAGCGCTCCAACTCGCTCGTGCTAGACCAGTTTGGCCGCAACCTCACCCAGGCAGCCAAGGACGGCAAGCTAGACCCCGTCGTGGGCCGCGAGTCCGAGGTTGAGCGCATCATGCAGGTGCTCTCGCGCCGCACCAAGAACAACCCAGTGCTCATCGGTGAGCCTGGCGTTGGTAAGACCGCAGTGGTTGAGGGCTTGGCGCTGGACATTGTTAACGGCAAGGTCCCAGAAACTCTCAAGGACAAGCAGCTGTACTCGCTTGACCTGGGTTCTTTGGTTGCCGGTTCCCGCTACCGCGGTGACTTTGAGGAACGCCTGAAGAAGGTTCTTAAGGAAATTAACCAGCGCGGCGACATCATCTTGTTCATCGATGAGATCCACACCCTCGTCGGTGCCGGTGCTGCCGAAGGTGCCATCGACGCCGCTTCGCTGCTAAAACCCAAGCTGGCCCGCGGCGAGCTGCAGACAATCGGTGCTACCACCCTGGATGAGTACCGCAAGCACATCGAAAAGGATGCCGCGCTGGAGCGTCGTTTCCAGCCGGTGCAGGTCGATGAACCTTCGCTGGATGACACCTTCCTCATCCTGAAGGGCCTGCGCGATAAGTACGAGGCGCACCACCGCGTGTCCTACACCGATGAGGCGCTGCACGCCGCCGCGCAGCTGGCGGACCGCTACATCAATGACCGCTTCTTGCCGGACAAGGCCGTCGACCTCCTCGATGAGGCCGGTGCCCGCATGCGCATTAAGCGCATGACCGCCCCGAAGGGCCTGCGCGAGGTCGATGACCGCATTGCCGAGGTTCGCCGGGAAAAGGAAGCGGCTATCGATGCCCAGGACTTCGAAAAGGCCGCCGGCCTGCGCGATGACGAGCGCAAGCTGGGCGAGGAGCGCTCCGAGAAGGAAAAGCAGTGGCGCTCCGGTGACCTGGAGGAAATCGCCGAGGTGGGCGAGGACCAAATCGCTGAGGTCCTGGCGCACTGGACCGGCATCCCCGTGCTGAAGCTGACGGAGAAGGAATCTTCCCGCCTGCTCAACATGGAAGAGGAGCTGCACAAGCGCATCATTGGCCAGGACGAGGCGGTCAAGTCCGTCTCCCGCGCCATCCGCCGCACCCGTGCAGGCCTGAAGGATCCACGCCGTCCTTCCGGTTCCTTCATCTTCGCCGGCCCGTCCGGTGTGGGTAAGACTGAGCTGTCGAAGTCGCTGGCTAACTTCCTCTTCGGTTCGGATGATGACCTCATCCAGATCGATATGGGTGAGTTCCACGACCGCTTCACCGCTTCCCGCCTCTTCGGTGCTCCTCCGGGATACGTTGGCTACGAAGAGGGCGGCCAGCTGACCGAGAAGGTTCGCCGCAAGCCGTTCTCCGTGGTGCTTTTTGATGAGATCGAAAAGGCCCACAAGGAGATCTACAACACCTTGCTGCAGGTGCTGGAAGACGGCCGGCTTACCGATGGCCAGGGTCGCGTCGTCGACTTCAAGAACACCGTCCTCATCTTCACCTCGAACCTGGGTACCCAGGACATCTCGAAGCCGGTGGGCTTGGGCTTTACCGGCGCCAGCGAGAACGATTCGGACGCCCAGTACGAGCGCATGAAGGCGAAGGTTAACGACGAGCTGAAGAAGCACTTCCGCCCCGAGTTCCTGAACCGTATCGATGACGTCGTGGTCTTCCACCAGCTCACCCGCGAGCAGATCGTGCAGATGGTTAACCTGCTCATTGACCGCGTGGGTACCCAGCTGGAAGAGCGCGATATGGGCATCGAGCTCACCGATAAAGCCCAGAACCTCCTGGCCCAGCGCGGCTTCGACCCGGTTCTTGGTGCCCGCCCGTTGCGTCGCACCATTCAGCGCGATATCGAGGACCAGCTCTCGGAGAAGATTCTCTTCGGCGAGATTGGCGCCGGCGAGATCATCTCGGTCGACGTCGAAGGCTGGGACGGCGAGTCCAAGGACGACTCCGGCGCTACCTTCACCTTCACCCCGCGCCCGAAGCCGCTGCCGGATGACATCGATGAGCCCTCGCTTGCCGATGCCTCCGTGCGCGACAACAACCCCTCCGACGAGGCCGCCGACGGTTCCGCTTCGGATAATTCCGACTCCGATTCCGATGGCGACAACGGCGACGGTAACGGCGGCCCAGAGGGCGACGATCCGAAGGATGGTGGCCCGAAGGACGGCGGTTCCGGTTCCAGCAATGATGGCATCGACACCAACGGCGAGCCAGATGTCATTTCCCCGGACGTGCCTTCGGAAAAGCCGGGGCTCGGCAACTCCGACGACGATGGCAAGAACCCGCCACCGGCAGGCGCTGGCCAGCCGATGTAACTAATCGGCTAAGCCCCGCCCCCGTGCGGGCCTGCATAAACCACCCACGGTTCCACCGCGAACCCTGGGTGGTTTTCGTATGCGCCCACCCATGGTCAGCTTGCTCACCAGCCGGGGCGGGCGAATGCCTCTGTCCAGCGGTATGGCGGTACAGCGGCCCGCTGGTTCTGTGGCGCAGCGTCGTGCACGGGGGTATTGCTAGAATGACCGGTTATGGGACTTCAATATCGTTCGCGCAAAAAGACCGGCAAGAATAGCTGGATTAACATCTCCGGATCCGGTGCCTCCATGTCCACGAAGATTGGGCCGGTGACCTTTAATTCCCGCGGCGGCATGTGGGTCAACCTCCCGGGCGGACTCAACTTCCGCGGCCGCTGGCGTTAGCGAGTCGCTGCGCCTAAACGCTGGCAGGCCCGGCGGCCAGTTAGTCCGGCAGATGGAAGAGGCCGGCGGGGTTTTGCTCGGCGAGGCCATCGTCAAGCAGCGAAGCCAGAGCGCGGGAACGCTGCGCGGCATCGGGCCAGACTACGTCGATCGCGGACTGCGGCACTGGGTGATCGGCGGCGCGCAGCACGTCTAGGATTTTGCCGCGCACCTGCCTATCGGTCCCGGCAAATTTCTGCACGCGCTTTTTGGCGCGCGTTTGTTCCGCGGCGGAAGGTTCGGGGCATCCGGCGAGCTGCCAGGCGCAGGTCGCGCGCAGGGGGCAGCGCTTACAATCGGGATTTTTCGCAGTACACACCAGCGCGCCGAGCTCCATGAGCGCGGCGGAAAAACGCGGCCCATTGCGCTCGGGCAACAGCGCGGCCACAGCGGCGAGCTCGCGCTTGGAGGGCGACGGAGCGAGGAAATTCCCGTCTTCGGCGCGGGCATAGACACGGCGCACGTTGGTATCGACCACCGGCACGTTCTGGCCAAAGTGAAAGCACGCCACGGCGCGGGCGGTATAGTCGCCAATTCCAGGCAGCGCCAGCAGCTCATCCACGTCCGCCGGAACCTCGTCCATTACCCCCGCGCACTCCCAGAGCCGCAGCGCGCGCCGCGGGTAGCCGAGCTTGCCCCACGCGCGCAACACCTCGGCGCGGGAGGCTTGGGCGAAGTCCGCGGGGGTGGGCCAGCGCCGCATCCACTCCTCCCACACGGGGGCGACGCGCGCGACGGGGGTTTGCTGGCTCATGACCTCGGAAAGCAGCACTCCCCAGGCGGAGGTACCGGGGCGCCGCCAGGGTAAATCGCGTTCATTGGCGTCAAACCAGGAAAGAAGTGCGTGCGTATCCATCTCGCAGGACAGTCTAGGGCATTAAAATATACTTCATGCCATTAAGTAACGTTGCCCATAATCCGCAGGCCGTCTGGGAGGCCCTCCAGGCCGGAAACCAGCGCGTCATCGACGGCACCATCATGGATCTCAACAAGATTTATGAGCGCGACGGGCTCACCAAAGGCCAGGATCCCCGCGTGGTGGTCCTGGCCTGCTCCGATTCCCGCGCGCCCATCGAGCACATCTTCAATATCGGCTTTGGCGATGCCTTCGTCATCCGCACCGCCGGCCACATCCTCGACGCCTCCGTGCTGGCTTCCTTGGATTATGCGCTCGACCACCTGCACCCCAACCTGCTGGTGGTCTTGGGTCACCAGTCCTGCGGTGCGGTGGCGGCCGCGGTGGATTTTGTGCGCGGCGGCGAGCTGCCCATCGGCCTGCAGCGGCCCATCATCGAGAAGGTCGCGACGTCCGCGTGGACTGCGGGGCCAGACGCCACGCTTGCCGATGTCGAGCGCCAACACACCCTCCAAACCGTCACCCAGGTCGTGGCCAGCATCCCCAACGTGCGCAAGCAGCTTGACGATGGCTCCTTCGGCATCGTCGGCGCCCGCTACCTCCTCGAGGACTCGCGCGTGGAGCCGTTGCACTCTTACGGCGTTGAGTTGACACGCGGAGCCCGCTTAGCGGATCCAGGCGCGTCTACCACTTAAAATTGAGTGCGTGAACCAGAATAAGCCCCTTCCAGAAGAGATCTATAAGCGCCGCCGGGTCGCCGCGCTTATCATCGTGATCGTCCTGGCCGTGGTGCTGATCTGGGCGGCGGTGGCCGCCTTCGGCGGCGATAGCGATGATTCCGTTGCCGCGTCCTCAGAGTCTTCGGCGGCGACCACGTCTTCGGAATCCACCAGCGAATCTGAAACCACGTCCGCGGATTCGACGAGCGAATCCGAATCCGAGTCTGCCTCTGAATCTGAGTCCGAGTCCGAGGCGGAGGAAGCAGGGGATGGGGCATCGGAAAGCAAGGAGCCCGAGGAATCCGTGCACGCCGCGAAGGATACCTGCTCGCTTGAGGACTTGGAGGTGCGCACCTCCATGCTCAACTACTCCGTGCCGGACGGCGAGCTGCCGAAGTTCTTTATGACCGTGACCAACCCCACCGCCGCGGATTGCACGATCGATCTAGATGAGAACTCGCTGCGCTTCGAGGTCTACAAGATGGCCGATAACCAGCGCGTGTGGTCCGATACCGATTGTTACGCCTCCGTACAGACCGGAGAGCAGACCTTCCCTGCGGGCAAGGAGCTGAAATTCGAGGCCGAATGGTCCCGCCAGGCGTCCGAACCGGGCAAGTGCACCGACCGCCCGACCGCTGAGCCGGGTGCTTACTTCGCCCATACGGTCATTGGCGACAATTCCTCCCCGCCGCAGGACTTCACCCTCCGCTAAGCGCGCGGCCGCCCTGCAGTCGGCCGCTCGGAAGCAGCTCGGGCAGAACCAGCTCGGGCGGAAATAGCCCGTGCGGGAGCGGGTCGCGTGGAAGCAGTCCGCGCAGAGCCAGCCCGGGCGGAAGCAGGTCGCGCGGGAGCAGACCGCACGGAAGTTCGCGCCGCTGGAGCACCCGGCTCCTCGTCACCAGCCGGGCTAGAACCGGCCGGGTTAGAACCGGCCACCGGTTACGGTTGGTCTACGGCTGGACCGCGGCGAGGGCCTCGCCAAGCGTTGCAACTTGGCGCACCTGCATGCCGTCCACGGGGTTGATTTCCCCGCGCGGGACAATCGCCCGCTTGTATCCCAGCCGCGCCGCCTCCTGCAGGCGCCGCTCAACATTGGGCACCGGCCGCAGCTCGCCTGCCAGGCCCACCTCGCCGATGACCACGGTCTTCGCAGGCAGCGGCTGCTCGTGCAGCGAGGACCACGTGGCCAGCGCCACCGCGAGGTCGGTTGCGGTTTCGGTAATCCGCATGCCGCCCACCGTGGCTACATACGCATCCTTATCGTTTGTGCGCTGTCCGGCGCGCGCCTGCAATACGGCCAGCACCATGGGCACGCGGTTGGCATCGAGTCCGGTGACCACGCGCCGCGGATTCTTCGCCACGGGGTCCACGGTCAGCGCTTGGACCTCGGCGAGGATGGGCCGCACACCGTCCATGGCGACGGTCACCGCGGAGCCATCCGGCGTCGTGCCCCGGTGGGAAAGGAAGAGCCCCGACGGGTCCGCGACCTCCCTAATACCCCCGGCGGTTTGCTCGAAACAGCCCACCTCATCGGTCGCTCCGAAGCGATTTTTCATCCCGCGCAGCATGCGCAGGCTGGACTGGCGGTCGCCCTCGAAGTTTAAGACGACATCGACAAGATGCTCCAAAACCCGCGGTCCCGCCACGTTTCCGTCCTTGGTCACGTGCCCCACCAGCAGCACGGGGATGCCGGTGGATTTCGCCAGCGACGTCAGCGCCGCGGTCACGGCGCGCGATTGCGCGACGCCGCCGGGCACGCCTTCCACCCCCACTGCATGCATGGTCTGCACGGAGTCCACGATGATGAGGCCGGGCTTGACGGCATCGACGTGCCCAAAGACGGCGTCCAGGTTGGATTCGGCCGCGAGGTACAGCGATTCCTGCAGCGCCCCAGTGCGCTCGGCGCGGGCGCGGACCTGGCCGGCGGATTCCTCGGCGGTGGCGTAGAGGACGGTGCGGCCGAGCTGCGCCCACCGGGAGGCGACCTCGAGAAGCAGCGTGGATTTGCCCACGCCGGGCTCGCCGGCCATGAGTCCCACCGAGCCCGGCACGATGCCGGAGCCCAGCACGCGGTCGAGCTCGACGATGCCCGTGCGCACCGTCTTCGTCGCCTGCGCGCCCACCTGCGTGATGGGCTGCACCGGGCTCGCAGGCGCCACGCTCGCATGCCCCCCGCTTGCCGATGCCCCCGCCACCACCGGCGCCTTTTCCTCCATCGTGCCCCACGAACCGCAATCCGGGCAGCGCCCGAGCCACTTGGGGGAGACATAACCGCATTCGGAGCAGGTGTGGATGGGGCGAGATTTTTTGGCCATGGTGTAGAGCCTAGAACGTGGCGGCAAAAACGACGAACGCGCCCGTACTCCGCAAAGTAGGGCGCGCGTGCGGTGGCTATTAGTGGTGCGAGTTACCGGTGTTCGCGTCGGTGGTGTAGCCCTCTGGGGATTCCACGTCGCGGTCGTACTTACCGGACTCCATCTGGGAGGCGGCGACGGTGGCATCGACCTCGATAGAGCCGTTGGAGAACTCGAAGGTAACCGGGCGGTGGCCGGCGTATCCAAAGTCATCGTTATCCAGGTGGGTGGCTACGTACTGCACGGTCTCGGAATCGTGATCCGGGGTTGCGTCCAGGTTCTTCTGGGAGTCCGCCACGATGGAGTGATCGCGCTTAAGCGGCTGGGTCTGCTTCATCTCGACGGTCTGGCCATCGACCTTCACGGACTTCAAAGTGATGACATCGGTTTCATAGCCCTGGTTGACGGCGTTGAACTTCAATGCGGCGCCACCGTCAGGCTCTGTCAGGATGGTGACATCGCGGACGGCAATCTTATCGTCATCGGTGCTGGCAGAAGCACCATCAACCGCAGCTACCTTCTCTGCGGTCTGGGCGATGTGGCCTGCCGAGCAAGAAGCCAGCGCCAAAGCGGAGACGGCGGTAACGGAAATAATGGCACCGCGGCGGGCGGCGGACTTCAGGGACTGCACGTTGAGCATCCTCCATCAATTGCGATCTCAGGACTTATCAAATCTTTAGCCTAGTCCCTTTCGATATAAAGTACACAGTTTCTCGCTAACCTAGCGGGTAGTCCGTGGGGGTAATCGGGGGCATCCGGTGGTAGGCATGTCGCGCGTGATAAAATGGCGGCCTTAGTTATCGGCATATTCACGGGATTATAAGGAGTGGCAATGGAATATAAGGTCGGCGAGGTCGTCGTCTACCCGCACCACGGCGCGGCGGTCATCGAGGATATCGAAACCCGCGAAATGGGCGGCGAAGAGCTGGAATACCTCGTGCTGCACATTAACCAGTCCGATCTTGTCGTCCGCGTGCCCAAGAAGAATGCGGATAACGTGGGCGTGCGCGATGTCGTGGGCAAGGAAGGCCTGGAAAAGGTCTTTTCCGTGCTGCGCGATGAGGACGTGGAAGAGGCTGGCAACTGGTCCCGCCGCTACAAGGCCAACCAGGAGCGCCTGGCTTCCGGCGATATCAACAAGGTCGCAGAGGTGGTGCGCGATCTGTGGCGCCGCGATCAGGACCGCGGCCTGTCCGCCGGCGAGAAGCGCATGCTGGGCAAGGCCCGCACCATCTTGGTGGGCGAGCTGGCGCTGGCGCAGCCGGTCGATGATAAAAAAGCCGATACCATGATGGAAGAAATCGACGCCACCATCGAGCGCCACCGCGCCGCAGGTCTAGTCGATGACCAGTCCATTACCACCGATATCGACAACGACATCGATCTCGATGACCTCTCCTTCGACGACGAAGACTAAACCCCGCGTTATCGCCTTAATCGCCGCGGCCGGGCAAGGCACCCGCCTCGGTGCGGAGGTGCCCAAGGCCTACGTCGAACTTCGTGGCCGCACCCTCTTGGAGCGATCCGTGCGCACCATGGCCCGCTCCGGCCTCGTGGACGAGGTCATCGCGGTGGTGAGCCCGGCCATGGAGGGGGAAGCTGGGGGCATCGTCAAGCGCGTGGGCGCAGATATCCCGGTGCGCCTGGTGCATGGGCGAGGCGAGCGCGCCGATTCGATTTGGGCCGGGCTGCAGGCCATTCCGGACGAGGATGCTGTGGTGCTCATCCACGATGCAGCCCGCGCGCTCACGCCCACCGCGATGGTCGAGCGCGTGGCGCGGCGCGTTCTTGCCGGCGCGCCCGCCGTCATCCCGGTGGTTCCCGTGACCGATACCATCAAGGAAGTCGACGGTAACGCCGTGGTTGGCACCCCCGATCGCGCCCGCCTGCGCGCCGTGCAGACCCCGCAGGGTTTCCGCCTCGCCGCGCTGCGCCAGGCCAACCTGGATTATTGGCGCGAGCAGCCGGATTTCACCGCCACGGACGATGCCAGCCTGATGGAATGGCACGGCCAGCGCGTGGAGACCGTGCCGGGCGATTTCCTCGCCTTCAAAATCACCACCCCCACGGACCTGACCCTGGCCCACGCCCTTGCAGAGGAGCAGCATGACTGAGCCCATCATTCCCCGCGTCGGCATCGCGACCGACGCCCACCAGATCGAAGCCGGCAAGCCCTGTTGGATTGCCGGGCTGCTTTTCGATGACACCCCCGGCTGCGAAGGCCACTCCGACGGCGACGTCGTAGCCCACGCGCTTGTCGATGCCCTCCTCTCCGCCTCCCACCTCGGCGATCTCGGCTCTTTCGTGGGGGTGGGCCGGCCCGAATACGACGGTGTGTCCGGCGCCCAGCTCCTGCGCGAGTGCCGTGAGCTGCTGGAAGCGGAAGGTTTTATCATCGGCAATGCCGCCGCCCAGCTCATTGGCCAGACGCCGAAGATGGGCCCGCGCCGCGAGGAAGCCGAGGCCGTGCTTTCGGAAATCCTCGGCGCTGATGTGTCCATTTCCGCCACCACGACCGACCATTTGGGCTTTACTGGCCGCAAAGAGGGCCGCGCGGCGGTGGCAACGGCCGTTGTCTGGCGGCGCCAACACTAACCCCGCGCACGGGTGATTTAGACTGGGGGCGTGAGTACTTTGCGCATTTTTGACACAGCCACCCGCAGCCAACGCGACTTCGAGCCGATCCGCCCCGGCCACGCCTCCATCTACTTGTGTGGCGCCACTCCGCAGGCGCAGCCGCATATCGGGCACCTGCGCTCCGGCGTGGCTTTCGATATCCTGCGCCGCTGGCTGCTCGCGCAAGGCTATGACGTCGCGCTCGTTCGCAATGTCACCGATATCGATGACAAGATCCTCACCAAGGCCGCCGAGAATAATCGCCCCTGGTGGGAGTGGGTGTCCACCTACGAGCGCGAGTTCACCAAGGCCTATAACCTGCTCGGCGTGCTCCCGCCGTCCGTGGAGCCGCGCGCGACGGGGTTTGTCACCCAGATGGTCGAGTACATGCAGCGGCTTATCGACGCCGGCTTTGCCTACCCCGTTCCCGCCCAAGACGCCGAGGCCACCCCGCAGACCGATGGCGCGGCCGGATCCGTGTACTTTGACGTCGAGGCCTGGACCAAGGCGGAGGGATCCGACTACGGTGCGCTGTCTGGCAACCGCGTCGAGGAGATGGAACAGGGCGAGTCAGACAACGCGGGCAAGCGCAGCCCGCTCGACTTCGCCCTGTGGAAGGCCGCCAAGCCGGGCGAGCCGAGCTGGCCCACCCCGTGGGGTCGCGGCCGCCCGGGCTGGCACCTCGAGTGCTCCGCCATGTCGACGTACTACCTGGGCTCCAATTTCGATATCCACTGCGGCGGTTTGGACCTGCAATTCCCGCACCACGAAAACGAGATCGCGCAATCGCACGCGGCAGGCGATAAGTTCGCCAATTACTGGATGCACAACCACTGGGTGACCATGGCCGGCGAGAAGATGTCGAAATCGCTCGGCAACGTGCTTTCCATCTCGAACATGCTGGAGCTCGTGCGCCCGGTGGAGCTGCGCTACTACCTGGGTTCTGCGCATTACCGCTCCGTGCTGGAATACTCCGAATCCGCCCTGACGGAGGCGGCGGCGGGCTACCGGCGTATTGAGGGCTTCGTCAAGCGCTTTGCAGGCGTCGAACGTGGCGACTGGACGCCGGACTTTGAGGACGCCATGAACGATGATATCGCCGTGCCGAAGGCTTTGGCCGCTATCCACACCACCGTGCGCGCGGGCAATAAGGACCTGGCCGCCGGGGACGAGGACGCCGCCCGCGCGAAGGCCGCTCAGGTGCGCGGGATGGCGCACGTACTTGGATTTGACCCGCTGGAGTGGGAAGATGGAGGCGAAGCTAGCGGAGCAGACGCGGCGCTCGATGCGCTGGTCCAGGCAGAACTGGAACGGCGCACGCAGGCCCGCGCGGAAAAAGACTTCGCTACTGCCGATGCCGTGCGTGACCGCCTCACCGCCGCCGGCATCACCATTACCGATACCCCAGACGGCCCCACGTGGTCGTTGACCCAGCGCTAGACAGCTTTCCGCTGTTATTTTCGCTGGTTATTGAACGGTTTCCTCGAAAGGACTGAAACGATGGCACGAACCCATGGCCGCGGTGGCGCGGGCATCCGCAAGACGAATAAGAAGGGCGCTACCAAAGGCTCCGGCGGGCAGCGTCGCAAGGGCCTAGAAGGCAAGGGACCCACCCCGAAGGCCGAGGACCGCGTCTACCACGCCAAGCACAAGGCGAAGCTGGAGCGCGAGCGCCGCAACTCTGGGCGCCACCAGAAAGAAACCGCAGAGATGGTGGTGGGCCGCAACCCGGTCATCGAGTGTTTGCACGCCAAGGTGCCGGCCACCACGCTCTACATCGCTGCCGGAACGCGCAACGATAAGCGGCTTTCTGAGGCCGTGTCCATGTGCAATACCCGCAATATCCCCATCATCGAGGTCCAGCGCCACGAGATGGACCGCATGACGGGAAATGGCATGCACCAGGGCATCGGCTTGCAGATACCGCCATATAAGTACGCAGCGGTGGAGGATTTGATTGCCAACGCCGCCGAGAACCCGCGCCCCGGCATGTTCGTCATCCTGGATAACATCACCGACCCGCGCAACCTGGGCGCCGTCATCCGTTCCGTGGCCGCTTTCGGCGGCGATGGCGTGATCATTCCAGAGCGCCGTTCGGCTTCTGTCACCGCGGTGGCGTGGCGCACCTCGGCTGGCACCGCTGCCCGTTTGCCGGTCGCCCGCGCAACGAATATCACCCGCACCGTGAAGGAATTCCAGAAAAACGGCTACCAGGTCGTCGGCCTCGATGCCGGTGGCGATCACACGCTGGATACCTATGAAGGCGGCACGGATCCCGTCGTCATCGTCATCGGCTCCGAGGGCAAGGGCATTTCGCGTTTGGTCAGCGAGACCTGCGACGTCCTCATGTCCATCCCCATGACCGGGTGGGTTGAGTCCCTCAACGCCTCCGTCGCTGCGGGTTCGGTGCTATCCGAGTTCGCACGCCAACGCCGCGCCGCCGAAAAATAACCCATTTCCGCTGCGCCAGCTCGCCGCGACGGATAAGCGCCATCCACGTTCGGTGCTGGCAAAGTCGAGCGCACAGAATCGCCTCCTCAGCCGCCGGTGCGGTTGTCGGCGCAGCTAGTGTCAAAGGCGCGCTGGGTCTTTGCGAGGCACAACCTTCTCAGTGCGAATCGTTGTGGCACACAACAATTTAACCATTATCTGCCCAGGGTGGCAGCCACCGGATGGTTCCGTCGACCCGGGCTAAGTGCCCGCGCAGGGGCGGGGCATTGGGATCATCGTCGTTCACGCCATTGTGGTACGGACAGGCGATGGTCAAGTTTCCCGGGTTAGTTTCGCCGCCATTTTTCCAGGCATTGAGGTGGTGAACCTGGCATTCATCGGCGGGGTAGCGGCACTCCGGCCACGGGCAGACCGGGTTTTCGGCCGCTGCCATCAGGCGTTGCTTTGCAGAAGCAAAGCGCGAGGTGCGGTAGAGGTTGACCGGACCTTCCACTGGGTGGATGAGCGTGACGTAGCCGTGCTCAGTAAATACCCGTCGCACCAGCTCGGCGCCGGTCATCGTGGCGCCATTGGTCAGCTGGACCACGATATCGCCCTGGGAGTCGGCGCTATGGGCAGAGCCAGGACCAGAGTCAGCGCTGACGTTGGAGTTTGAACCAGCAGTGGAGCCGGAGCCGAAATCGACGATGCGATCGAGCTCGTCGAGGCGAAGCACGACATTGGTCGTCACGCTGGGGCGGGCGGCGGCCTCGCCGTGGAAGATATTCTGCACAGAAGCAAGCGGGGCATCTTTATTAATCGCGGCGTGCATATCGGCGATATCGGCGGACGGGCCGGTAATGGACATGGTCCAGGGGCCGTCGGCGCGGCGATAAATCTTCACGCCGGGCTGGCGCTTGACGGGCCCCTTGAGCTCCTTGACGCGGGCGCGGCCCCGCTTATCAATATCCGAGACCTTCCCCTTCATCCCACACAATTCGCGCCGCAGCGCCCAGGCATCGCGCTTCTTCTTCAGCTTGGCGGCGTGGCGCTCGATGGTGAGCAGGGCCGTCAGGCTGTGCCCGTTGGCGCGGCTGGCGGCGATGGATTCGCGCTGCTGGCGGCGGAAGGCGGTGGTGCCGAAGTAGGTCTCGGCAAGCGTGAGCAGTCGGGTGGCGGTGGTATCGGGGCACCCGGCCGCAATCAGCGCGTGCAGCGAGAGGCCGTGGCAGTCGGCGATGATATCCATGCCGGGTGCCAGGCCCTTGAGAAATGTCTGCAGCGCGTTCATGCCCCAGAGACTAAGAAGCCCCGCAAGCCCGCGCTAGCCGATGCCCCACCTCCCTGTGGACAACTACCCTTAAGCGTCACCTAAGCCGAAAAATTCGCGGACTTTATCCACAGCATTGAAGGAATCCGTATTTGGTCCTATGCTCGCCGGCGTTTCTTTGCTAGAGGGAATCACGTGCCCGAGGCCCTCCATGGTCCAGAGCTCCACGGGGTAGTCGCCGTCGTAGTAGGTGGAGGTTATCCCGGGTATGGGCTGGGTTTCGCGGGGCGGGCGGCAGCCATTGGCCAGCGCGAAGTGCTCCGCGGTGGCGGGGGCAGAAAGCACGCACCCGCGGGTTTGCTGCCCATCGATGCCGGCAAGCCCGCCATAATAGGGCGCAATCGGATCTTCGGTGCCGTGGATAAACAGCAGCGGGGTAGGCCGGTAGCCATCGGGGTGGGTAGGTGCGTGATTGGAACCTTCGCCCAGCGTGGAGGCGAAGACGCAGGCGCCGGTGAGGGTGAAGGGGGCATCGTAAAGCAGGCGCAGCACCATCTGCCCGCCATTGGAATAGCCCGCGGCGAAGGTGCGCGCGGTGGAGTACTCGCGCTGCATAGTCTCGATGAGGAAGGTGCTAAAGGCAACGTCATCCACCCCGAGCTCGCGGGCGCGGACCGGCAGGTTGGCGCGGGTGTCGTTGAAGTGGTGGTCGATGCCGTCGGGGTAGACGATGAGGGTATTGGTGGCATCGGCAAGCGCGTCCACCGTGCCGTTGGTAAAGCGGCGGATGACGTTGGCGGATTGGTGGGAGCCGTGGAAAAACAGCAGCAAGTCCGGCTGGGGCCCGAGCTCCTCGGGCTGGATGACGATGAAGCGGCGGGTGTGGCCAGCCACATCCGCGGTGCGGCGATGAATATGCATGCCCGCCGAGTTTAGTCGGCGTGGTGGGCCTCTGCGGCGGCGCGGTTATCGGCGTGGAAATGCTTGGCCGCGACCTCATCGCGGATGGCGCGCTTGCCTTGCCGCCAGCCGATGAACCGGCACACCAGGTAGATCACAAAGGAAATGGTGGTCACGAAGACGGAAACCGGCAGGCCGGGGGCGAGGGAGAGGATGAAACCGCCTACGGCGGAGACCTCGGCGAAGATGGTGGACCACAGTACCGCGCGCAGGGGCGAGGAGGTGATTTGTACCGCCGCCGCGCCGGGGGTGATAAGCAGCGCCATGACGAGCAGCGAGCCGACGATTTGCACCGACTGCGCCGCTGCGAGGCCGACGAGGACGGCGAAGGCGACGGAGATGGCGCGGGTGGGCACGCCGGCGGCGCGGGCCATATCAGGATCGGCGGAGGCAAAGAGCATGGGCCGCCAGAGGAAGCCGACGGCGGCCACGATAATGACCGTGGTGGCGGCCAGCAGCCACACCGAGGCGGAGGAAACGCCGACGATTTGGCCGGTCAAAAGCGTCATCGCGGTATTGGAATTGCCGGGGTAGAGGTGCAAGAACAGCACCGAGAGGCCCAGGCCAAAGCTCATGACCACGCCGATGGCGCTGTCTTGCTGGCCCTTAAAGCCCAGCATGGCCAGGATGATAGCGGCGACGATGGCGCCAGCGACCGCGCCGAAGCCCAGGTTGAGGCCGAAGAGGAGTGCCGCGGAGGCACCCATAAGCGCCAGCTCAGAGGTGGCGTGGACGGAAAAAGACATCTGGCGCAGCACGATGAGCGAGGTCATCACGCCAGACAGGATGCCCAGCAGCGCGGAGGCGATGAGCGAGGACTGCACGAAGTCCACGCTGAGCAGGTATTGGGTATCTTCCCAGTAATTAGACAACGATGAGCCTCCCGTCGACGTTTAAGACATTGACCTTGGAACCGTAGAGCTCCGAGAGGACCTCGGAGCGCATGACCTCATCGACCGGGCCGAAGGTGTGGCCATTGGGCGCGATGTAGAGGACCTTATCCGTCACCCCGAGCACGGGGTTGATGCCGTGGGTGACAAAGACGATGGAGGTACCGCGCTCGCGGCGCAGCGAGTTCAGCTTGTTAACCGTGGCATTTTGCCGGGCGGGGTCGAGGGAGAGGAGGGGCTCATCGGCAAGAATAAGGTCCGGGTCATTGGCCAGGGCTTGGGCCTGGCGGATGAGTTGTTGCTGGCCGCCGGATAGCAGGCCGACGCGCCGGTCCCGCAGCCCCGTGGCACCCACCTCTTCCAACAGCTCGTCCACCTGTCCACGGGGTGGGTGCCGGTGGCGGAATACCCCGTGCGCCACGGAGAGCGACACGAGGTCGCGGGCGCGCAGGGGAAGGTCAGCGGGGAACATGCGCTGCTGGGGGATGAACCCGACCCGGCAGTTGACGTCGACGCGGCCGCTGGTCAGCGTGCGGGTGCCGAGGATGGTGCCCAGCAGGGTGGACTTGCCCACGCCATTGGGGCCTAAAACGGCGATAAACTCGCCGCGGTCCACGGCGAGATTAAGCTGCGACCACAGCGGGTCTACTGCGGCCTCATGGAATTCAACGAGCACTAGTGCTTCCCCAGCTTGCTCGTGACTTCGTCGTAGTATTCCCAGAACTTCTTGCCATCCGGCGGGGTTTCGCCGATTTCTACGATATCGACGTCGTTGTCCTCTGCGGCGGACTTGATGCGGCCGGCGGTATCGGTTTCGGTCTGGGGGTTGAAGATGAGGAGATCGACCTCGCCATCGTCGATGGCCTTGATGAAGGCGGCGACATCGGCAGTAGCGGGCTCGCCCTCGGAGATGGTGGCCTTGCGGTAGCCCTCGGGGGTGACGTCCTTGCCGTCGGTGTACTTCATGAGGTAATCGGCGATGGGCTCGGTTTGGGCGTAATTCAGGCCATCGGGAAGCTCCTTGAGCTTATCGCGCAGCTGGTCCACGTGGGAGTCGATCTTCTCGGTGGTGGCACCGGCGTCGGAGTACTTCTCGTTGATCTGGTCCGCGATGGATCCGGCGACCTCCTCCAGGGCGGCGGGGTCGTACCAGATGTGCTCGTTGCCCTCGATATTAGTGACCTTGTCCGGGTCATCCTTGGCGGTGGCCTTCGCGGCATCGATGGTCATGACATCGGGGTCCTCGTCCAGCTTGCCGTGGTCCGTCAGCGGCAGGGCGGAAATGATGTTGTCCTGATCGGAGACGGCCTGGTAGATCCAGGCGTCGTAGCCGCCGCCGTTGACCACGAGCATGTCGGCGTCGTTGGCCTTGGCTACATCGGCCGCGGTGGGCTCGAAGTGGTGGGGGTCGGTGTCATTGCCCTCCACGATGGGCTCGACCTCGATGTCGATGCCGGAGGCGGTATCGGCCACGGCCTGGGCAACATCGGCCCAGATGGAGGTAGAGGCGACGATGGAAATCTTCTTATCACCGGAGTCGCCGGAACCAGAGTCGGTTCCGGATCCAGAATCGGAATCTGTAGAGCATGCGGCGGTAAATAGGAGGCCACTTGCTGCGAGTAGGGCTGTTGTTGCGCGTAGTGACGTGTGCATACCCTCCAGTGTGCGTTTGCTGGCAATCATTGTCAATTGAACATGCATTGAAAATCCGGCGCCAGGGCGCAGGGTAAGGTAACAGGCATGGTTAAACGCAGCCCCACCCGGAAGACACTGGCCTCCCTCGCCGCGGAGTTGGGGGTTTCGCGCACAACCGTATCCAATGCCTATAGCCGCCCTGACCAGCTCTCCCCGGCAACGCGGGAGCGCATTTTGGCCGCGGCCAAGGCGCGCGGTTACCCGGGGCCTGATCCCACGGCGCGCAGCCTGCGCACCCGCCGCGCTGGGTCGGTAGGCGTGCTGCTGACCGAGCACCTGTCCTACGCCTTCGAGGACATGGCGTCGGTGGATTTCTTGGCGGGCATGGCGGAGGCATCGGCAGGCGCGCAGACTACGCTGACGCTGATTCCCGCCGGCCCAGAAGGCGAGGCGGAGGCGACCAGCCTGGTGGGTTCGGCTGCGGTCGATGGCTTCGTGGTCTATTCGGTCGCCGCGGGCGATGCCTACCTCGCGGCCGCGCGGGGCCGGGGCCTGCCGCTGGTGGTCTGCGATCAGCCCACGGACGCGGGCCTGCCGTTCGTGGGCATTGATGATCGCGCGGCGATTGCCCCGGCGGCGCGTGCGCTTATCGATGCCGGGCATCGCCACATCGGCATCCTCGCCATCCGCCTGCGCCTGCAGCGCCACGACGGCCCGATTTCCTGGCAGGAAGTCCAGGACGCGGAGATGCACGTGCAGCGCTCGCGGGTGATGGGCGCGCTCGACGTCTTCGCCGAGGCGGGCATCGCGCCCGAGTCCGTGCCCGTGGTCACGCAGCACATTAACGATGCCCATACCACCCGCGCCGCCGCCGAGCTCTTGCTCGACGCGCATCCGGAGCTTACGGCCGTGCTGTGCACGACCGACTCCATGGCGCTCGGCGTGCTGGCCTATGCCCGCGAGCGCGGGCTGAGTGTGCCAGAAGACCTATCCGTGACCGGCTTTGACGGCATCGATGCGGCGCAGCGCCTCGACCTGGCTACCGTCATCCAGCCCAATAAGGCCAAGGGGGCCGCGGCCGGGCACATGCTGGAAAAGCTCATCGCTAGCGCGACAAGTGATTCTGCCGGTGCAGGCAGCGCGAAGGTCGGCGCCGAAGGAGCGGAGGAGGTGCCGCGGCGGGTGTTGCAGACGCGGTTCGCGCCGGGGAAATCGGTTATTGCACCGCGGCCGCGCGGGCGGTAGCGAGCTCGGTGAGGAAGTGGGCGACGGCGTCGACATCGGCAAGCTGCACGGCGGCGATGGAATCGCCCTCGCCCACCTTGACGCCCACGTCCGGCGGCTGGTGGAGGGCACGGAAGCCGTGCTCATCGGTGACGTCATCGCCTAGAAAGACCATGGCGGTGGCGACGGTGCGCTCGCGGAGGGTCTCCAGCCACGTGCCCTTCGTGGCGGTGGTGGCGGAAAACTCGATGACGGACTTGCCGGCGGTGCGCGGGAAACCGGCGGTATCGAGCGCCAGGCCCGCCTCATAGGCGGCCGCGCCCTGCTCCGGGCTGTCCAGCTCGAGCGAGCGCAGGTGCAGCACGCGTTGGAAGGGCTTGACCTCGAGCTCCGCGCCGGGGAAGCGGTCTATGATGCCGCGGATTTCTTCCTCCTTGCGCGCAAGGTGCTCGCGCATGGCGGGGGTGAGCTCGGTCTGCTGCCAGGAGGACTCGGCGCCGTGGGAGCCACCGAAGAGGACGGGCTCGCGCAGGGGACACACGCGCTGCAGACCCTCGAGGTGGCGCCCAGACAGCACCGCGGCCGTGGTGCGCGGCAGGTGGGCCAAGTGGTTGAGGGCGCGGGCGGCATCGGCGTTGATTTCCACGTCATAAATGTCGGCGGCAATCGGGGCCAGCGTACCGTCAAAATCAGAAACCACGGCGAGCTCTTCTGCCGCGGCCAAGGCCTTAATGGTGGTAGAAAGCGTCATGGCATCCCATGCTACGCGCGGGAGACCAGCTTGATGGAGGGCGAATCTACCTCATTGGTATCGAGCTCCAAGATGAGCTGGTTATTGCTATTTACGGTGTAGATAAAATCATTATCCGAGGTAATGAGGTTGCGCAGCAGGTTATCAGCCCACACGGAACTGCCCTCGCAGTCCTCATCGGTGTCGTCGTATTTAACCTCATCGAAGTGCAACTTATTGCCATCGCGGATATTTTCGCGCTCATCATCGGCGGTGTAGCTCAGCCGGGCCGCAAGGCGGGTGCAACCGGTGGTGCCCACCATGGTGGACTCGCCGAAGCTAAATTCCGGCGCGTGAGGAATCGATTCCGGGATGGTGGATGCTGCGTCCGGCGCAGTATTGATGGAGACGACCTGCCAGTGTTTGTCCACAATCCGGTCATCACCCGCGGGCCGTGGGGCATCGTCCTCGGAACCGCAGGCAGCAAGCAGCGTGACGGCACCCAGTGTGGCCACGGCTGCGGCATGCCTGCCGATGCCTTTGTTCACAGCGGGTGTACCCGCACCGGCCGCTCCGGCCGTGCGTACGCGGGGGAGGGAAGGAGGCATTAGGAGTCCTTTCCGAGTGAGTCGGGAGCTTGCGAGGCGGTTTCGGTCCGAACGGCGCGCAGGCAGCCCAAAAAGGACTGCGACCACAGCCGCACATCGTGGCTTATGACCTGGTTGTGCATGGTGAGCATGCGCTGGGTCATAGTGGAGGGGGCATCGGAAAGCGCGCGCACGGCATTGAGCAAGGCGCGTTTGACGGACTCGATATCGAAGGGGTTGCACAGGTAGGCCTCATCCAGCTCCACGGCGGCGCCGGCGAATTCCGAGAGTACCAGGGCACCGGAACCGTCATCGTGGCAGGCCACGAACTCCTTGGCCACGAGGTTCATGCCGTCTTTAAAGGGCGTGACCAGCATGATATCGGCCATGCGGTAGTAGCAGCGCAGCACGTCCTTGGGCACGCCGCGGTGCTGGTAGTGCACCACGGGGTGGCCCATGCGGGAAAAGCGGCCATTGATGCGGCCGACGGCCTCTTCCACCTGGGAGCGGGTGGCCTTGTAGTGGTCGAGGCGCTCACGCGAGGGCGTGGCCAGCTGCACCAAGGTGACCTCCTCCGGATCCAGGGCGCCGGTTTCCAAGAGCTCCTCGAAGGCGGTCAGGCGCTGCAGGATGCCCTTGGTGTAATCGAGGCGATCCACGCCCAAAATGATGCGCTTGGGGCTGCCCAAATCCTTGCGCAATTGGGCCACGCGGCGTTTATCCTCGTCGCTAAACTGGCCGAAATCCTGCGCGGCGATGGAAATGGGGAACGCGCCCACGCCCACGGTGCGGCCACCGGGGAGGCGGATATGGGCGGTGACATCGCGGGTGGTGGCCTCGCCACGCACCTCGAGGCCCTGGCGGCGGGCCAATTCCAAGAAATTGCGGGCATTGGCCTCCAAGTGGAAGCCGATCAGGTCTGCCCCCAAGATGCCGCGCACCGTTTCCTCCCGCCAAGGCAGCTGCCGGAAAAGATCGGGGGAGGGGAACGGGATGTGCAGGAAGAACCCAATGGTGAGATCGGGGCGCATTTGCCGCAGGATGCCCGGTAATAATTGCAGCTGATAGTCCTGCACCCAGACCGTCGCGCCTTCTGCGGCCACGTGGGCTACCTCGTCCGCGAAGCGGAGGTTGACCTCGCGGTAGGCATCCCACCAGTCGCGGTCATAGGTCGGGGTGACGATGAGATCGTGGTAGAGCGGCCACAGCGTGGCATTGGAAAAGCCTTCGTAAAAGGCCTCAAAATCGGCCTCGCTAAGCCTGACCGGGTGCAATAACACCCCGGCCTCGGTGCGGAAGGGCTCGGGCGCGGCATCGGCAACGCCGGGCCATCCCACCCAGCAGCCCTGGTGCGCTTCCAGCACCGGTGAGAGCGCGGTGACCAGACCGCCAGGCGAGGGCGTCCACTCCTGACTGCCATCGGCCGCGGTAGTTAAATCTACCGGCAGGCGGTTTGCCACTACTACGAAGTCATTGCCGCGCTCACTCATAGTCCAAGACTAGCTTAAGACTTCTTGGTCGACTTCTTTGTTGCTTTCTTTGTCGACTTCTTGGTGGACTTTTTGGCCGCTTTGGTGGTCTTCTTCGTCGACTTTTTAGTGGACTTCTTCGATGCCTTGGACGTCGACTTCTTGGTGGCCTTCTTCGTGGATTTCTTCGGCGCGGCATCGGCTTGTTCCGCCAGCACCTTCTTGTGCACCAAGCCCTTGGGCTCGACACCCAGCATGGACATCAAGGTCACGCCGTCCAAGAAATCTTGGGAGTAGGTGGCCACCACGCGGCGGGCGGCGCGGGCGGTTTCCTCTGCCAGGGCAATATCTTGTTCTGCCTGTGGGTGCGTGTCTTGGACCTTGGGTGGCACGGCGAGTCCTCCTGAATGTTGGGAAAGCTATCAGGCTAAATATTGTACGCTACCGGCGGCGTTTAGGGCTCCTCGGGTTCCTCCCCGTCGGGCTTGGTGTGATCGGATTCTTCCGGCGTGGGTGATTTCTGGCCGGGCACCGTATAGGTGGTGCGCTCAGTTTCTTGCGGCTGGGCCGGCCACTGGGAATCTGCCGGCCACAAATCTTCCGCCGGAGTGGTCCCCGGCGCGTGCTGCTGAGCCTGCGCGTGTTGCGGTGGCTTTGGCCCCAGCGTGGGCGGCAATTCGGGGCGGTTGACGCGTGGGGCAAAGGGGGACATCGGCACGCGCGGGATGCGCGGGGCCTTGCGAGCCAGGTGAGTTGCCTTGTGGAAGGAGAACCGGCCGATGCGCTTGAAGGCGGAGTACGGGCGGAAGTACTTCGGGCGGCGCAGGCGGCGCGCGACGCGCTCGCCAAAAACGACGCCGGCTGCTAGCGCGCCGGAGATGGCCAGCGCGGTAGCCAGGTTGGTAAAGCCGGTAATCATCTGCTCGTTGATGGAGGCATACATGCCGCGGTACAGCATGAGGCCTGGCAGCATGGGCGTATAGCCCACGATCATCGTAATGAGCGGCGGGATGCCCCACCGGCGCGACATCAAACCGCCGGCTAGGCCCACCACGATGGCGGATAGGCCCGAGGCAATCACCGGGCCGACGCCGAAGGGCACGACCACGAAGTAGTAGAAGACCATACCGGCGGCCGCCGTGAGGCCTGAGAGGGTAATTTCTATCCAATTAGCCCCGCAGGCCAGCGCGAAGGCGGCCGAACCCGTGCCGCCGAGCAGCACCAAGAGGGGAATCTTGTGATAGACCGGCGGCGCCAAGGTACCCATTGGGGGCAGGTCAAAGCCCATAGCGGAGGCCAGCTGGATGCCCACACCCACGCCGGCGATGATCGCGCCCGTTGATAACAGCGCGGAGAAAAAACGCGCGGAAGAGGTTACGGGGGAGCGGGTGATGCCATCGACAAGCGATTGCACCAACGTCAGCCCCGCCACCAGCACGATGATTCCGGACGCAATAATCTGCGCCGGCGACATACTAATGCCAAAGGCGGCGGCTACGTTATACAAAATCGCGGCCGGGAAGACGGCCAAGAAGCCGCCGACGACGTTTTGATAAAAGGGCGGCAGGCGGTAATTGGCCAACCAGTCATTCAGCCCCATAATCAGTGCGGAGACCACGAAGGCAACGACACCAACGAGGAGATCGCCGCCGAGCATCATGGAAATCAGGCCACCCATGCCGCCCCAGCCAAGCATTACCGTGGACGGCTTATAAGGCGCTGGCATGCGGTCGATGTCATCCAGGCGCTTTTCCGCCATCGCGGGTGGCACCTTACCGGAGTGGATATCGCGGATGAGGCGGTCTACTTCCGAAAGCTTGGAAAAGTTCACGCCCACATCCGGCACCACGCGAAATACGTGGAGGTTCTGGCGTTTATCGCCGGTGCCGATCGCGGTGTGGATGGTGATGGTATTCATCAAGATATCCACGTGGCAGTAGTGCAAACCATACGATGACGCCGCTAGGTGCACCTGCGCGCGGGCATCTGAGTTGGCGGATCCGGCGCCAATGAGCTGCTCGCCGATGCGCGCGGCAATTTCCATCACACCCGTGACTTGGGCGGCATCGGTCAGATCGACCGGGGCGAGTGGCGATGGTGGGGGTGCGGCTTTGGCCGCGTCAATGATGGCGACTTGGCCTGCGGATACGCGGAGGCGCTCCCGCATAGCGGACAGTAGTGACACGAAAATAACCCTCGAAAAAGCGGTGGGACACTAGTAATAATTTCAGCCTGAACTTTAACCCTTGTGGGGCGCAAATGCATACAAGGGGGACCGGCTTTCCACTTGGGCGTGGTACTCGGGTACCATGCAACGAGCGGAAGAAATTCCGCGGTGCTGGAGTGGCGCAATTGGTAGCGCAACGCACTTGTAATGCGTAGGTTGCGAGTTCAAGTCTCGTCTCCAGCTCAAAAAACTACCCCCCCTAGCTGCACAAACAGTTAGGGGGTAAAAGTTTACAAGTCAGCCAGGTGGCTATTTACCCGCTACTTTGCGCAGACAGCGCCCCGGACTTCGGGTTATCGCGGAAGCACCAGGCGGTTAGTACCGCGAAGATGAAGGTGGTGCAGGCAAGCCCGCCGACGGTGAGGAAATACGCGGAATCATACGCCGCCGCGGCGGTGTCGTGCGTGGCGGGTGATAGGAGTGCGTCGGTGCCTTGCGGGGCGAGGGCATCGGGAAGCTTGTGCGTCATCAGTAGCGGCACGAGGGAGCCGGTTATGGCGATGGAAAGCAGCGTGCCGAATTCGTAGGAGACGGCTTCCACGCCAGAGGCCATGCCCGCCCGGTGGGAGGGGGCGGCATTGATGATGGCGGTGGAAGAAACAGACATCGAGGAGCCAGCACCTAAGCCGGTAAGGATGAGGCCGGTAATAAATACCGCGAGGTTATCGGCGCGGTCGGCCCAGATGATGCCCAGCATGCCGATGGACATGCTCAGGAAACCGCCGCTGATGATGGGCAAAAAGCCCACGCGGTGCAAGATGGTGCCGCCCACAATGGCGGTGGGGATGGCCGCAACCGCCATGGCGGAGATGAAAAGGCCGGCGTCGAGGGGCGAGAGGGCATCGACAAGCTGGAGCTTTTGGGTGGTAAGCAGTTCAAGCCCCGTAAGGCCAAACATGGCGCCACCGGCGGTAAGCACGCCGCCGGTAAAAGTGGGTGAGTGGAAGATGTCAAAGGTCAAAAGCGGATCATTAAGCCGGCTTTGCCGGTGGGCAAAGGCTGCGGCGCCGAGTAAGAAAGCGGCAATGGAACAGACCAGCAGCGCGACATTGATCTGGGTGGCCGCCGCCGTCTTAATAGCTAGGACCAGGCTGGACAGGGTGATAAGCGCATAGAACGAGGAGGGGAAATCCCAGTGCTTGTGCGGATTCGGCAGGTTGGGTGGGCCAAGGAGGAAGGTAAGGATGATGGCGAGGGCCACGATGGGCACGTTGATCAAAAAGACGGAGCCCCACCAGAAATGCTCTAGGAGGAATCCGCCCACGGTGGGCCCAGCGGCAGCGCCCACGACGGCGACAGAACTCCAGATACCGATGGCTTTATTGCGCTCTACCTCATTGGGGAAGGTCAGGCGGATAAGCGCCAGGGTAGAAGGCAGCATGATGGCAGCGCCCAAGCCCAATAAAGCCCGGCCGGCGATGAGCAACCAGGCATTGGGCGAATAAGCCGCAACGAGGGAGGCGGTGCCAAAGGTGGCCAGGCCAATGAGGAACATCAGGCGGTGGCCAATGCGATCGCCCAACGTGCCGGTACCGAGGAGCAAGCCCGATAAAACCAGCGTATAGGCATTGATGATCCACAATTGCTGCATGTCAGTGGCGTGCAGCTGCTGCGTTAGCTGAGGCAGTGCCGTATAAAGGATGGAATTATCCAGGCCCACCATGAGCAGCCCCAAGGACACCACGGCAAAGAAGGACCACCGCTGTGCTGGGGTGGAGGGCGCCGCGGCCGCGCGGTGCGGGGGCTTAGTGGCAGTATCAGGTGACTCGATGCTCATCGCTAGAAACCGTAGCGAATCAGTGTGTGATAATTCAGGTTAGTATTGCCTTCCTCACAGATAGGCCGGTGGTGTGAGTATGCAGGAATTGCTGGACTTTCCTGCACGTTTAGTAGCACAGTGGTACTAGAACAGTTAAAGAGTTAAGGATGATGTTTAATGGCACGCAATTACGCAGAACAACTTGTTGAGACGCTAGAAAAGCAGGGCGTCGAGCACATCTATGGCCTCGTGGGAGACTCCCTCAACCCGATCGTGGACGCGGTGCGCCGCTCCTCCATCGAGTGGATCCACGTGCGCAATGAGGAAGCAGCGGCCTTTGCCGCCGAGGCGGACTCGCTGACCACCGGCAAGCTGGCCGTTTGCGCGGCCTCCTGTGGCCCGGGCAATACCCACCTCATCCAGGGCCTTTATGATGCCAACCGCAATGGCGCCAAGGTGCTGGCCCTGGCATCGCACATTCCTTCCCGCCAGATTGGTTCCCACTTCTTCCAGGAAACGCACCCAGAGCAGATCTTCCAGGAGTGCTCCGGTTACTGCGAAATGGTCATGTCCGGTGACCAGGGCGGGGTAGTGCTCCACCACGCCATCCAGTCCACCATGGCCGGCAACGGCGTATCCGTGCTGGTTATCCCTGGCGACGTTTCTACCGAAGAGGTTGATGATGACACCTTCGTAGAATCCAAGATCTCCTCCGGCCGCCCCGTGGTCTACCCGGACCCGGCCGAGGCCGCAGCGCTGACCCAGGCCATCAATGAAGCCGAGTCCGTCGCCTTCTTTGTCGGCGCCGGCGCGAAAAATGCCCGTGAGCAGGTGCTGCAGCTGGCGGAAAAGGTCAAGGCCCCCATCGGTCACGCGCTCGGCGGCAAGATGTACATCCAGTACGATAACCCGTTTGACGTGGGCATGTCCGGCCTTTTGGGTTACGGCGCCGCGCACGAGGCCACCCATGAGGCAGACCTGCTGATCCTCTTGGGCACGGACTTCCCATATAACGACTTCCTGCCTAAGGGCAATGTGGCACAGGTGGATATCAACGGTGCCCATATCGGCCGCCGCACCAAGATCTCCTACCCCGTGACCGGTGACGTTGCCGCCACCATCGACAACATCCTGCCGCACGTGGAGGAGAAGAAGGACCGCTCCTTCTTGGATAAGATGCTGAAGAAGCACTACGACAAGCTGGAGCACGTCGTGGAGGCTTATACCTCCAACGTGGAAAAGCACACCCCGATCCACCCCGAGTACATTGCGGATCTCATTGACCAAGAGGCCGACGATGACGCCATCTTCACCGTCGATACCGGCATGTGCAACGTTTGGGGCGCGCGCTACATCACCCCGAATGGCAAGCGCGAGCAGATCGGCTCCTTCCGCCACGGCACCATGGCAAACGCCCTGCCGCAGGCCATCGGCGCGCAGCAGGCTAATCCTGGCCGCCAAGTCATTACCTTCTCTGGCGACGGCGGGCTGTCCATGCTCATGGGCGAGCTGCTGACGGTCAAGCTGCACCAGCTGCCGGTCAAGATGTTCGTGTTCAATAACTCCTCGCTGGGCATGGTCAAGCTGGAGATGCTGGTAGGCGGCATCCCAGAGCACGAGACCGACCACGAGTCCGTGGACTTTTCCAAGATCGCAGAAGCCGCCGGCATCAAGACCTTCCGAATCGAGGATCCGAAGCAGGCTCCGAAGCAGATCAAGAAGGCCTTGGCTTATAACGGCCCTGCGCTTATCGATGTCGTCACTGACCCCAACGCCCTGTCCCTGCCACCGACGCTGACCTTCGATCAGCTCCTGGGCTTCTCCAAGGCCGCTACCCGCACCGTCTTCGGCGGCGGCGTGGGCTCCATGCTGTCCATGGCCAAGTCCAACCTGCGCAATATCCCGCGCCCGCAGGACTTCTAAGCTATAACTGCCAAATAGCGCGCTAGCCACGCTTCCTTTTTCTTACCGCGGATTCCGTTCCACGGTTGGGAAGGGGAAGCGTGGCTTTTTTGCTTTCACAGGTTTCAGTCAGAAACTTATCAGTAGGCTAGAAACTGGGTTTGCCATGATGGTTTAGTGAAGCTTGCACGCACGCAGGTGTGCAGATGACAGGAAGTAATAGGAGCTACAGGACGCATGGAAGACAATAAACTTGCCAAAGTCCTCGTCGTTGATGACGAGCTGAATATCGTGGAGCTTTTGACGGTATCGTTGAAGTTCCAAAATTTTGAGGTCTACAGCGCCAACTCGGGCAATGAGGCCCTGCGCGTGGCGCGCGAGGTCAACCCGGATGCCTACATTTTGGACGTCATGATGCCGGGAATGGACGGTTTTGAGCTCTTGGGCAAGCTGCGCCAGGAAGGCCTGGATGGCCCAGTGCTGTACCTGACCGCCAAGGACGGCGTGGATCAGCGCATTCACGGCCTGACCATCGGCGCAGATGATTACGTCACCAAACCCTTTAGCCTCGAAGAGGTCATCACCCGCCTGCGCGTGATCATGCGCCGCGGCGGTGCCGCCGAGGAGTCTTCTAACGACGCCACCATGAGCTATGCCGATCTGACCTTGAATGACGATACCCACGAGGTCACCAAGGGCGGCGAGCTCATTGAGCTTTCTCCCACGGAATTCAACCTCCTGCGCTACCTCATGCAAAACAAGGAAGTGGTGCTCTCCAAGTCCAAGATCCTGGACAACGTCTGGCACTATGACTTCGGCGGCGATGGCAACGTCGTGGAATCCTATATTTCTTACCTGCGCCGCAAGATCGATACCGGCGATACGCAGCTTATCCACACCGTGCGCGGCGTTGGCTATGTGCTGCGCACCCCGCGATCCTAAACTGACGTTTTATAATGGCAGATTCACAGGAGAACCCCGCTGCGGGAAGGACCGCGCAGTCCCAGCCCCAGCAGCCGCAGCAGCCGCCAAAGAAGTGGCATGAGCAGCTGGATCAGCTGCCACAGCAGGGGCAGGGAAAGAAAAAGAAGCGCTCCAAGCGCGACTACATCAAGCAGATTCCGCAGGCGATGCCCCTGCGCACCTGGCTTGTGGTTCTCCTCGTGGTCATCTCCGGCCTCGGGTTGACGGGTTCGTCCTTTGCCGTGAACTCGATCATGCGCAACGTGCTGTATAACAACGTCGATAGCGAACTGCGCTCAGCGTCGTCTTCCTGGGCACGCGATGTGGGCAATGACTTCTTTTTAGGTGATCACACCAAGCGCCCGCCCACGGAATACGTGGTGCTCAATTACCTTCCGGATGGCACCATTCGCTATTCGGGGCCCACGTCCACCACCCCGGACGTGGAGGGCGTTCCCTTGGGCGGGTACCCCACGACGGTGGGCTCGATTGAAAATAACACCAAGTGGCGCGCGCTGGCCTTTGCGGATTCCAATGGCGTTATCACCGTCATTGCCAAGGACATGACCCATGAAAAGGAGATCCTGCACGGCCTTGCCATGGTGCAGGTATCCATTGCAGCGATTGCCTTGGCAGCCATGGCCGGCGTGGGCTTCTGGTTTATCCGTAGGGCGTTGCGGCCGCTGCGGGTGGTGGAATCGACGGCATCGGAAATCGCGGCCGGCGATCTGGACAAGCGCGTGCCTGAATGGCCGCTGCATACGGAGGTTGGCCAATTGGCCGCCGCGCTCAATATCATGCTGGGCCACCTGCAGCGCTCGGTCGTTACGGCGCAGGAAAAAGAGGAACAGATGCGCCGCTTTGTCGGCGATGCCTCCCACGAACTGCGCACCCCGCTGACCAGCCTGCGCGGTTACACGGAGCTCTATCGCTCCGGGGCGACAAACGATGTCGATCTGGTCTTTTCCAAGATCGATAAGGAATCCAAGCGCATGTCGCTGCTGGTAGAGGATCTGCTTGCGCTTACCCGCGCGGAAGGAACGCGTCTAGACCTGCGGCCGGTGGACCTTCTGGAACTTTCCCTTTCGGTGGGATCGTCCGCGCGCGCTGCCTTCCCCGAGCGCGAGGTCAAGGTGGTCAATAATGCGCAGTCCATCCCCGTGGTCAATGGCGATGCAGACCGCCTCCACCAAGTTCTGCTCAACTTGATTACCAATGGGCTGCGCCACGGCGGCGAGGATGCCACGGTCACCCTGCAGTTGCGCCGCGACAACAAGGACATCCTTGTGGATGTCATCGATGACGGCAAGGGAATGTCGTCCGAGGACGCCGCCCACATCTTCGAGCGCTTCTACCGCGCGGATTCCTCGCGCACGCGCGATACCGGCGGATCCGGTTTGGGCCTTGCCATCGTGCATTCCTTGGTGGAACAGCACGGCGGCAGCATCAGCGTGGACTCCAAGTTGGGCCAGGGCACCACCTTTACGGTGCGCCTGCCCGCGCTGGAGGAACCAGAGGATTAGTCCTCGCGGTAGCCATCCTCGTTGGTGCCTAGGTGCTGGCGGATGCGCGCGGCCGCCTCATCCATGGCGGCATCGTCGGTGTCCTCGGCGGCATAGGCCTTGGAAAAGTCGTACTCTTCCATCTTCTCGGTGGGGAAGAGGTGGATGTGGGTGTGCGGCACATCGAAGCCGGCGATGACGTAACCGGTGCGCGGGGTGTCGTACGCGTTCTTGATGGCCTCACCGATTTCCAGGGCCACCTCGTTCAGGTGCGCCCAGGTCTGCGGATCCAGGTCGGTCCACTTATCCACTTCCTCTACGGGCACGACCAGGGTGTGGCCGTAGCGCAGCGGCTCGATGGAGAGAAATGCCACGCAGGTCTTATCGCGGTAGACAAAGCGGGCGGGTAGGTCACCAGTGATGATTTTGCTAAATACAGAAGCCATAGCTGCCAGGCTACCCCCAGCTATGATAGTGGGCATGCGCATTCTCGTAATTGGCTCGGGCGGCCGTGAACACGCCCTCGTGAAAGGACTGCACGCTGATCCACAGGCTACGGAGATCCACGTCGCGCCCGGCAGCGCGGCCATGGAACCGCTGGCTACCCTGCACCCGGAATACTCCCAGGTAGATGATCCAGAACGCATGGTGGAACTGGCCCGGGAGATCGCTGCCGAGCTCGTGGTCATCGGCCCTGAGGTGCCGCTGGTCGCCGGCGTGGCGGATGCGCTGCGCGCAGCAGGCATCGCCGTCTTTGGGCCGAATAAGGACGCGGCCCAAATTGAAGGCTCCAAGGCCTTTGCCAAGGAAGTCATGGAAGCCGCTGGGGTCAAGACGGCCCGCGCGGAGCAGCTGCGCCCAGGCGCTAGCGATACCGATATTGAGGCCGCGCTGGATAATTTTGGCCCGCAGTTCGTGGTCAAAGATGATGGGCTGGCAGGTGGCAAGGGCGTGGTAGTCACCGGCGAGCGCGCCGCCGCCCGCGCGCATGTAGATGCGGTCTTAGGCGCCGGCAATCCGGTGCTCTTGGAATCGTTCCTCGACGGCCCCGAGGTATCGCTATTTTGCCTTGTCGATGGCGAGACCGTCGTGCCGCTGTTGCCCGCCCAGGACCACAAGCGCGCCTACGATAACGACGAAGGCCCCAATACCGGCGGCATGGGCGCGTACACACCGCTGCCGTGGCTGGGCAAGGACGACGTGCAGCGCATCGTCGACGAGGTATGTACCCCGGTTGCCAAGGAAATGGTGCGCCGCGGCACCCCCTATTCCGGCCTGCTCTATGCCGGGCTAGCTTGGGGCGACGAGGGCCCAGCGGTGGTGGAATTTAACTGTCGCTTTGGTGACCCAGAAACCCAAGCGGTGCTCTCGCTCCTACAGTCCCCGCTGGCGCAAGCGCTCAACGCCACTGCCACCGGCACGCTGGCAGAACTCGAGCCCCTTCAGTGGGAAGATGGCTATGCCATCACCGTGGTCATGGCAGCCGAGGGATACCCCGCCTCGCCCCGCAAGGGCGATGCCATCACGGGCGAGGGCCTCGAGGATCCAGAGCGCGTGCTGCACGCCGGCACGAAACGCTCCAATGGGGTATTCCAAAGCAATGGTGGCCGCGTGCTCAACGTGCTGGGCAAGGGAGACACGCTAGATGCCGCGCGCGAGAATGCCTACGCCACCGCTCAGGGCATTGAATTTGCGGGAGGGTTTGTCCGTGGGGACATCGGCAAGCGTGCGGCAGCCGGTGAAATTTCTATCTAGCAAGTAGCCACGGGGGAGGGCAGGCATGGAATAATAAGCCACGTGGCTGAGAAGAAGAATATCCCCAACGTCCTGTCCTCCCGTTATGCTTCTGCGGAGCTTGCCAATATTTGGAGCGCGGAGCATAAAATCATCCTCGAGCGCAAGCTGTGGATCGCCGTGATGCACGCCCAGAAGAACCTGGGCGTGGACATCCCCGCCAAGGCCATTAGCGCGTATGAAGCCGTTATCGAGGACGTGAACCTCGAATCCATTGCTGAGCGCGAGCGCGTCACCCGCCACGATGTGAAGGCCCGCATCGAAGAATTCAATGCGCTGGCCGGCTACGAGCACATCCACAAGGGCATGACCAGCCGCGATCTCACCGAGAACGTGGAGCAGCTGCAGATCCACACCTCGCTGGAAATCATCCGGGATAAGGCCATCGCCGTGGTCTCGCGCATCGGCCGCCACGCCGCCGAGTACCAATCCCTGGTCATGGCCGGGCGCTCGCACAACGTGGCCGCGCAGGCCACCACGCTGGGCAAGCGCTTTGCCACCGCCGGCGATGAAATGCTGCTGGCCATCGAGCGCGTGGAAGACCTGCTGTCGCACTACCCGCTGCGCGGCATCAAGGGCCCCATGGGTACCTCGCAGGACATGCTGGATCTCATGGGCGGTTCCGAGGATAAGCTCGCCTCCCTAGAGACCAATATTGCGGATTACCTGGGCTTCCGCCGCATCTTCAACTCCGTGGGCCAGGTGTACCCGCGCTCGCTGGATTTCGATGCCATCTCCTGCCTCGTCTCCCTGGGCACCGCCCCGGCATCGCTTGCCACCACCATCCGCCTGATGGCCGGCAACGAGACCGTCACCGAGGGCTTCAAGGAAGGCCAGGTGGGCTCGTCCGCCATGCCGCATAAGATGAACGCCCGCTCCTGCGAGCGCGTGACCGGCCTGCAGGTCATCCTGCGTGGCTACCTCACCATGGCCGCAGACCTCGCCGGCAGCCAGTGGAACGAGGGCGATGTCTCCTGCTCGGTGGTGCGACGCGTGGCGCTTCCCGATGCCTTCTTTGCCATCGACGGCCAATTCGAAACCTTCCTTACCGTGCTCGATGAATTCGGAGCCTTCCCCGCCATGATCGACCGCGAGCTGGAGCGCTACCTGCCCTTCCTCGCCACCACCCGCATCCTCATGGCGGCGGTGCGCGCCGGGGTGGGCCGCGAGACCGCCCACGAGGTCATCAAGGAAAACGCCGTGGCCGTGGCCCTGAATATGCGCGAAAACGGCGGCAACCAGGACTTGGTCCAGCGCCTTGCCGCAGATGACCGCCTGCCCATGGACGAGGCCGAGCTCGAAAGGGTCCTCGAGGATAAGCACGCCTTCATCGGCGCCGCCGAATCCCAAGTCTCCCAGGTCCTAAACCGCATCAAGGCCCTTGTGGGCGAGCACCCCAAGGCCGCGGCTTATACACCGGGCGAAATCCTTTAGCGCTGTGCGCGGGCTTACGTTCCCGCGCACGCCCGCGCGTTATGATGAAGACCATGCGTCCTGAGCTTTCTTCTTATACCCATGTAGCCTCCGGTAAAGTCCGCGATATTTACGATGTGGATGACACCACCCTGCTGATGGTGGTCTCTGACCGCATCTCCGCCTACGACTTTGCCTTGGAACCGGCCATCCCTGATAAGGGCCGAGTTCTCACGGCTACCTCGAAGTTCTTCTTCGATGCCATCGACTTTCCCAACCACCTCGCCGGGCCCCTCGATGATGAGCGCATTCCGGAAGAATGCTTGGGTCGCGCCATGGTGGTCAAGAAGCTAGACATGCTGCCCTTCGAGTGCGTGGCGCGCGGTTTCCTTACCGGCTCCGGCTTGAAGGAATACCAGGCAGACGGCACCGTCTGTGGCATCGAGCTGCCCGCAGGCCTTGTCGAGGCCTCCCGCCTGCCCGAACCCATTTTCACCCCTGCTACGAAGGCGGAGCAGGGCGATCACGATGAGAACGTCTCTTTCGAACACGTGGCAGATAAGCTCGGCCGCGAGCGCTCCGAGGAGCTACGCGCGGCTGCCTTGCGCATTTACGCCAAGGCAGCCCAGCTGGCGGAGGAGAAGGGCATCATCTTGGCCGATACCAAATTCGAGTTCGGCCTCGATGCGGATGGCACGCTCGTGCTTGCCGATGAAGTCCTCACCCCCGATTCCTCCCGCTACTGGCCCGCAGATTCCTACGTGGAAGGCGAGGTCCAGCCCTCCTTTGATAAGCAGTACGTGCGCGATTGGCTGACTTCTGATGCCTCCGGCTGGGATAAGTCCTCTGAGACCACCCCGCCCGCGCTTCCCGATGACGTCGTTTCCGCCACCCGCCTGCGCTATATCGAGGCCTACGAAAAGCTATCGGGTGAGCGCTTCGCGGACTTCCTTGCGCCGCGTTCCTAGCCGCCCAGGCCGGTCTAGGCCGGATAGGGCAACCGCGCGTTAGCTGGTTGCCCACGGCTGTTGCCCGCCGCTGGGGCATAACCGGTGACGCGTACAGTGGTAGGGCATGAGTGATGAAAAGACGACCGCACCGGTAGCCCCAGTCCACCCCGTAAAGCGCGAATTTCACGGCCGCGAATTCGTGGATAATTACGAGTGGCTACGCGATAAGCAATCGCAGGAAACCCTGGATTACCTCAATGCCGAAAACGATTACACGGCGGCGCATACCGGGCACTTGGATGCGATGACGGAGAATATCTTCCAAGAGATTAAATCCCGCATTAAACAAACCGATATGTCCGTGCCAGCCCGCCGCGGTAAGTACTGGTACTACGGCCGCTCCGAGGAGGGCAAGAACTACGGCTATTCCTGCCGCATCCCGGTAGAAGAAGGCAGCGATCCCTGGACCGCACCGGTGATTCCGGAAGAAGGAAGCCCAGAAGGCGAAGAAATTATCTTGGACGCCAATGCCCTGGCAGAGGGAAGGGACTTCTTCGCCCTTGGTGCGGCCTCCATCTCAGATTCCGGCCGCTACTTGGCCTATTCCGTGGACTTCGCTGGCGATGAGCGCTTTGAACTGTCCATTAAGGACCTCGATACCGGAGAGCTGCTGGACGATCACCTCACCGGCATTTTCTACGGCGCTACCTGGGCAGGCGACGGCTATATCTTTTACTCCACGGTGGATGATGCCTGGCGCCCGGATGCGGTGTGGCGCCATAAGGTAGGCACCGAGCAATCCGCGGATGTGCGCGTCTTCCATGAGGAGGATGAGCACTTTAACGTGGGCATCGGCAGTGCCCGCTCCGATAAATACCTCTTCATTGGGGTGGGGTCGAAGATTACCTCGGAAGCCTGGGTGCTAGATACGGACAACCCAGAAGGCGAATTCCGCCCGCTGTGGACGCGCGAGACCGGCGTTGACTACGACGTAGACCATGCCGTGGTGGGCGGCGAAGACTACTGGATTGTCACCCACAATGCCACCGGCCCGAACTTCGCGGTGGGCTATGCCAAGGTCGATGAGGATCTTCCCGCCCTGCGCGAACTGCCGGAGCTTTTGGCACACGATGACACCACCCGAATCGAGGGCGTGGACACCTACCGCGACCACATGGTGGTGGGCTACCGCCGCGGTGGCATCGGCCGCGCCGCCATCATGCGCGTTGGCGATGACTTCGGGGAATTCGAAGAACTCAACTTCAACGAGGAACTCTTTACCGTCGCCGTGGACGGCAACCCGGAATGGGACGCGCCGGTAGTCCGCGTGAACTACGTGTCCTATATCCAGCCCGCGCAGCTTTTTGATTACCGCGTGGATACCGGCGAGTACACGCTGCTAAAGGAACAGGAAGTCCCCGGCGGCTATGTTCCGGATGATTACGTGGCCTACCGCATCTGGTCGACCGCCAGCGATGGCACCAAGATCCCAGTCTCCGTGGTGCACCGTTCTGACTTGGACCGCACCAAACCCAATCCGACGCTGCTGTATGGCTACGGCTCCTACGAGGCCAGCATGGACCCGTACTTCTCCGCGACCCGGCTATCGCTCATGGACCGCGGCATGATTTATGCGGTTGCCCACGTGCGCGGCGGCGGCGAGATGGGCCGTCAGTGGTACGACGACGGCAAGATGCTGCAGAAGAAAAACACCTTCACCGATTTCATCGCTGTGGCTGATGACCTCATCGAGCGCCGCGTGACCACCCCGGACCAAATGGTGGCCGAAGGCGGGTCCGCCGGCGGCATGCTTATGGGCGCCGTGGCCAATATGGCGCCTGACCGCTTTACCGCCATCCAAGCCGTCGTCCCCTTCGTGGATCCGTTGACCTCGATGCTCATGCCGGAGCTTCCCCTTACCGTTCCCGAGTGGGAAGAGTGGGGCGATCCGTACCACGATCCTGAGTACTACGACTACATGAAGTCCTACTCGCCCTACGAGAATGTCGAGGCCAAAGACTATCCGGACATCTTGGCTATCACCTCGCTGAACGATACCCGCGTGCTGTATGTGGAACCGGCAAAGTGGATCGCTCAGCTGCGCGCTACCGCCACCGGCGGCGAGTTCCTGCTTAAGACGGAGATGGCCGCCGGGCACGGTGGCGTATCCGGTCGCTACGATAAGTGGCGCCAAAACGCCTTCGAATACGCCTGGACCATCAATAAGGCCACCGGTCTTACGGAGTAAACGCGCCGCACAGTCGCGCGCTGGCCAGCGTTCTGGCCAGCGCGCGGATCTGGCGGTACTGTGCAATAATTTGAGCTATGACTAGCCACCTTCTGGTTTCTATCTCCAGTATTTTTGAGGACACTCGGAAGCAGGCTACAAGCTTCCTGTCGGTTCTGGACCGGGAGGAAATCCCCGTCTCGCTGCTTATCGCCCCGCATATTGATGGCAATTGGCACTTGGCCAAGGACAAGGACACCCAACAGTGGCTCAAGGACCAAGCGGCCGCGGGTCGTCCGCTTATCCTCAATGGCTTTGACCAAGCAGTCCAAGGCCGCCGCGCGGAGTTTGCCAATCTCAATTCCCACGAGGCGAAGCTGCGCCTAGCCGGTGCGACCCGGCAGATGGCGCAAATTGGTTTCGAACCCACCATCTTTGCGCCCCCGCGCTGGCGCATGTCTCCTGGAACATTGCAGGTCCTGCCCAAATTCCCCTTTGAGGCGGCGGCTTCTACCCGCGGCATCCTGGAGGTACCGACCGGGAAATTCCACCAAGCCCGCAACCTTTCTTTTGGTGAGGGCTTTGGTTCTGCCAAGTGGTGGCGCAAGAACATCATCCGCGCGGCAGAGCGCTCCGCCCAGCGCGGCAATACCGTGCGCCTTTCCATATCCGCCCGCAACCTGGATGATCGCAAGGTCAGTAAGGACTTTGTGAAGGCAGCTCGCCGTGCCCTTGACGGGGGCGCTACTCCCGCTGATTACAGCATTTACCTTCCGCATTAGTCCGGCGGAGGTTTTATAGTTGGTGGCATGAAACGAACAGATGAACTAACAACGCAACAGGCGGCAGACCTCCTGAATGTCTCTCGGCCGCGTGTCATCGAGCTCATGGATGAGGGAACCTTGAAGGGGCATACAGAAGGCGCCTACCGCCATCTGTATGCCTCCAGCGTGCAGGACTTTAAACGCCAGAGAGACCTTAAGCAGCGTGCTGCGGCTGACGAGCTCGCAGTGCTCTCTGACGAGATGGGCCTGTACGAGTAAGCGGAGCCTACTTATTCAGGCGAGTGATGAAATCCTTCGCCTGCTGCGGGAGCATGCCCCAGATGCCAGCGGGGATGATCTTCTGCAGGTTGCCGGTGGCCGCCATGAAGCCGGGGATGGCGAGCAGGCCACCTAGGATGGCGAAGCCGATAATGGCGCCGGTGCCAAGTGAGCTAGAGCCGAACCCGAAGCCTGGGCCATCGGTATTGTCGTCTTGGTTGGCATCGTTGCCCTGATCGCCGTCGTCGGTGGATTCATCCTCACCCAGGGTGAAACCGACCTTGACAGGGTCGTGGTCGGAGGCGCGGAACGGGGAATCGTCGTAGAAATCCACGGCGTTGTAGTTGCGGCGGGAGTACTCAAAGGCGACGGGTTCGTCGGCGTTGATGTTCCACACTTGGGCATCGTCAAGCGCGCCCGAAGCAACCTCATTGGCCAGGACGTGGTCTAGGGTGCCGAGCAAGCCGCCGAACTGGTAAGAGGTATCGGCGCCGTACTTTTCCGCAGGCACGGTGAAGCCATCGTTGCGGAAGACATCGAGCGCGGTTTCGTGGGTGTAGGTATTGAAATCACCCAGGGCGAAAAGCGGCTTATCCTTCCAATCGTCCTGCTTGTGCAGGGCATCGAGCACGGCCTGGGCCTGGGCATTGCGGACGTTGGGGTTATTGCCCTGGCCATCGCCGGAATCCTCATCGCCCTTGGCCACCGAGCCCTTGGACTTGAAGTGGTTGGCCACGGCGACGAAGGACTCGTCGTCGCTATTGATCGGTTGGAATTCCTGGGCCAGCGGCTCGCGGGCGGTGCCGGAAAAGCGGGGATCCTGGAAGATGCGGGATTCGCCTACGGGCTTGACCACGTCCTTGTGGTAGATAAACGCGGTGCGGATGACATCGGGGCGCTCAGGGACTTGTTCCTTGGACGGGGAGGGAACGAAGGCCCACTTTTCGGAGCCCGCGGCCTCGTTGAGTTTTTCGGTCAGGCGTTTCAGCGCCTTATCGCGCTGGTCAAAGTCCCCGGTAACCGCGTAGCCATCTTCGATTTCGGAAAGGCCAATGACATCGGCATCCAGGCCATTGATGGCCGCGACGATCTTGCGCTCTTGGTCCTCTAAGGCGGATTCGGTATAGGCGCCGCGGGTCTTGCCGCGGTTGACGGTGACCTTATTGCCCGCGCGGTCGGTATAGGCGCTGCCGCCGAATTTCTCGCCCAAGGAGGTGAAGTAGTTCAGCACGTTGAAGGCGCCGATGGTGTATTCGCCCTTGACGTCATCAACGGCGTGCAGCTCTGCATCGCGGGATTCTTCCCAGGAGATGGGGAGATCGGCGCCGGCGGTTTCACCGGTGACCGGCTCGGTGGGCTGGAAGCGCCACTGATCGTGGGAGTAGCCCACGATGACCGGATGCTGGAATTCCACGGTATCGGTGGTGCGCAGGGATTTGATGGTCTTGCCGCCATCTTGGGCGATATAGGGCAGCGGGGTGTCCTTATCGGTCTTTAAATAATCGCGGGTGCGGCCATCATCTAAGGTGACGAGCTTTTCCGCATTATCCTTGGCCAGTTTTTGCAGCTCGGAATCGGGCTCGGTGGAAGGCAAGTGGACATCGGAAGGCTGGCGGAAGGCCTCATCGCCTGGGGCGAGGCCGACCTCGCCGTATTGGTTGAGCGAGTAGTTATTGGTCACGGTGTGCTTACCGGGCTGGATGAGCATGTGTTCAAAGGGCTCGCGGGCACCGTCGCCTTGCGGAAGCTCGTCCACCGCGAGCGGGGTGACCTCTTCCAACGGGGTATCGAGCTGCTTGAGGGCAGAAGCGGTGACCTGGGTGGCTCCGTAGTACTCGGAGACTTGGCCGGTGACCTCGACGGAATCGCCGATGCTGGGGTATTTATCGGCGCCCTTTTTACCCATGTGGACAAATAGCGCCTGGGAGGCATCGGTGGCCTCTTGGCCGGTACCGCCAGTCTGGATGGTAAAGCCGTTCAGGCCGCCCTCGCTCCACACGCCGGTGACAACGCCCTGGGTAGCAACGTTTTGGCCCTCGAGCGGGGAGGTATCGCCGGGGCCTTGGATTTCCGCAATCGGGGTTATGCCTTCGGGCGCGGGAAGATTCTCAGAACCTGCGGAATTATCGGAGCCACCCGGCTGCGGGGCCGGGGACTCGTTGCCAGAGTTGGTAGGAGACGGTGCACCGATGGTGAAGTCTGCGGAGTTGTCATCGGTATCGGCGCCCGCCGCGTTGCGGGAAGCAGAGGTGTCATTGGATAGCGCACCGGTGGCAGCGCCTTCAAACTTGGAGGCGGCGCCGTAACCGACGAGGTCAATGGTGTTGCCGGTGGCATCGGCAAGCTGCACCGAGCCCTTCGTGCCGGACATATTTACTTTGCCTTCTGCATCTGGGGCGGGAAGAGCCTGGGCCTGGCCATTGCCGGCCGCACCTTGTACAAGGTAGTAACCGTGGGGAGCAATGGTGCCAGACAGGGTTATCTTGCCGCCGCTACTGCCGTTGGAGGCAAAGTACTCCACGGACCAGCCGGTGAGGTCGATTGCGGAATCGGTGGGGTTATAAAGCTCGATGAAATCATTGGAAAAGCTCGCACCCTTATTTCCGCCACCGCCGTAGACTTCAGAGATGACCGCGGCGGAATTATCCGGAGTGGCCAAGGCGGTAGGCACCGCGACGGATAGGGAGAGGGTGGAGAAACTGGCAGCGAGGGCTACCCTGCCAAGGCGGCGAAGAGCCATAGAAGTCACCTTAATCATAGAGAAAGTTGTCATGGACGCCTTTTATTTTTACTCGCTGAACAATCGGTGTACCTGGGGTGGAAATGGGTGAGTTTCGCGCGAGCAGGCGGTGAAACCTGGGTGCCGCGCAAAATTCGTTTTCCTGTTGGTGGTAATTTACGCGGAGTTTGCTTTACCGGGGTGAAAACCCTGCAGTGGGGGTATATCTAGGGATTGGGCGGGGGTATGACTACACTGAATCGAGCAGACCTAAGCCCCATACAGTAAGGCAAAAATTTCATGGCTCGTGTAGTTGTCAATGTCATGCCCAAGGCGGAAATTTTGGATCCGCAGGGCCAAGCTGTCGTCCGCGCATTGGGTCGCATCGGAGTATCCGGTGTCAGCGATGTGCGCCAAGGAAAGCGCTTCGAACTCGAGGTAGATGATTCCGTTACCGCAGAGGAACTGGATAAGGTGGCAGAAACGCTGCTGGCTAATACCGTCATCGAGGACTACGAGGTTACGCAGCTGGAGGTCAAGTAAGTGACCGCAAAAATCGGAGTAATCACCTTCCCCGGCACCCTGGATGATGTGGATGCCGCCCGCGCGGCCCGCACCGCCGGCGCCGAGGTCATTAACCTCTGGCACGCAGATGCTGATCTGCACGGCGTGGACGCGGTAGTCGTGCCGGGCGGTTTTTCCTATGGTGACTACCTGCGCTCGGGCGCTATTTCGGCGCTCGCCCCCGTCATGCGCAGCGTCATCGACCGCGCCAAGGCGGGAATGCCGGTGCTCGGCATTTGCAATGGTTTCCAAATCTTGACTGAAGCAGGCCTCTTACCGGGCGCATTGACCCGGAATAAGGGCCTGCATTTTCATTGCACCGATACTTACCTGGAGGTGGAGCACTCCACCACGGCCTGGACCAGCGAGTTTGAAAAGGGTCAAAAGATTTTGGTGCCCGCCAAGCACGGTGAGGGCCGCTTCCAGGCAGGCGATGACGATATCGCTCGCATCGAGGGCGAAGGCCGCGTGGTCTTCCGCTATACCGATAATTACAACGGCTCCATCAATGGCATTGCTGGGGTAAGCGATGAGACCGGCCGGATTGTGGGCCTCATGCCGCACCCAGAGCACGCCATTGACCCGCTGACCGGCCCATCCACCGACGGATTGGGACTATTCGTATCCGCCATCAAGGCCGTCGCGGAAGCGCCGGCGGTTTAAGGAGGCCACCTACATGACCGTTTCTAATGACACCGTAGACAAGGCGCAGTCCACCCCGGATGAGCAGCAGCCGTACGTTGAGCTCGGCCTGAAGGATGACGAATACCAGCGCATCCACGATATTCTGGGCCGGCGCCCCACCGACGCGGAGCTGACCATGTACTCCGTGATGTGGTCCGAGCACTGCTCCTATAAGTCTTCCAAGACGCACCTGCGCTACTTTGGTGAGACCATGACGGAGGAGATGGGGGAGAAGATCCTCGCCGGCATTGGTGAAAACGCCGGCGTGGTGGACATCGGCGATGGCAATGCGGTGACCTTCCGCGTGGAATCGCACAACCACCCCTCCTACGTGGAGCCCTACCAAGGCGCGGCCACCGGCGTGGGCGGCATCGTCCGCGACATCATGGCCATGGGTGCGCGCCCGATTGCCGTGATGGATCAGCTGCGCTTTGGGCCTGCCGATGCCCCCGATACCAAGCGCGTGCTACCCGGCGTCGTCTCCGGCGTGGGCGGCTACGGCAACTCCTTGGGCCTGCCCAATATTGGCGGAGAAACCGTCTTTGATGAAACCTATGCGGGAAACCCGCTGGTCAATGCCCTGTGTGTGGGCACGCTCAAGGTCGATGACCTCAAGCTCGCCTTCGCCTCCGGCACTGGCAATAAGGTCATGCTCTTCGGTTCCCGCACCGGCCTGGATGGCATCGGCGGCGTATCCGTGCTGGCCTCCGATACCTTTGAAGACGGCGCGGAGCGCAAGCTTCCTGCCGTGCAGGTGGGCGACCCCTTCGCGGAAAAGGTGCTTATCGAATGCTGCCTGGACCTCTACCACGCCGGTGTTGTGGTGGGCATCCAGGACTTGGGCGGCGCCGGCCTGGCGTGCGCCACCTCTGAGCTGGCCGCGTCCGGCGATGGCGGCATGGAGGTCAACCTCGATGCCGTGCCGCTGCGCGCGGAAAACATGACCGCCGCGGAAATCCTCGCCTCCGAGTCCCAGGAGCGCATGTGCGCCGTCGTGGCACCGGAAAACGTGGAGAAGTTCCGCGAAATCTGTGAGCACTGGGAGGTCACCTGTGCCGAAATCGGTGAGGTTAGTGAGGGTGACCACCTGGTCATTCGCCACCAGGGCGAGGTCGTGGTCGATGCGCCGGCTGGCACCATCGCGGATGAAGCGCCCGTCTACGAGCGCCCTTACGCCCGCCCCGAGTGGCAGGATGAGCTGCAGAAATACCAGGGCACGGACAAGCGCGGCCTGGTGGAATCCCTGCAGAAGCTCGTCTCTTCGCCTTCGCTGTGCTCGCGCGATTTCATCATGAATCAGTACGACCGCTACGTGCGCGGCAATACCGTCCAGTCCCATCACGCGGACGCGGGCGTGCTGCGCATCGATGAGGAGACCGGCCGCGGCGTCGCCGTTTCCGCCGATGCTTCTGGCCGCTACACCAAGCTGGACCCGAACATGGGCGCGCGCCTGGCCCTGGCGGAGGCCTACCGCAACGTCGCGGTCACCGGCGCCAAGCCCGTCGCGATTACCAATTGCCTGAACTACGGTTCGCCGGAAAACCCGGACGTGATGTGGCAATTCCGCGAATCCGTGCATGGGCTTGCCGATGCCGCCGTGGAACTGTCCATCCCCGTCTCCGGCGGCAACGTCTCCTTCTACAACCAGACCGGCTCCGAGCCCATCCTGCCCACCCCGGTCGTAGGCGTGCTTGGCGTTATCGACGATGTGCACCAGGCCATTGGCAATAACCTGGGCACCGTCAATGAGAAGGAAGTCCTCATCGCCTTGGGCGAGACCAAGGATGAGTTCGGCGGTTCCATCTGGCAGCTGGTGAGCGCCGAGGGCGCCGACAAGGACAACCTCAACGGCCTGCCACCCCAGGTGGACATGGCCAATGAGAAGCGCCTCGCGGACTTCTTCCACGGCAACGATCTGCTCACCGCCGCACACGATGTCTCCGAGGGTGGCCTTGCCGTCGCCGCCTTTGAGATGGCCAAGCGCGCCGGTGCGCTTGCCGATGCCGCCGGCCTCGGCCTCGACCTCGATCTCACCGCCGTGCACGAGGACGCCTTCACCGCGGCCTTCTCCGAGTCCGCTTCCCGCGCGCTCGTGGCCACCACCGCTGACCGCGCCGATAAGGTGCTTGCCCGTGCGGCAGAGCTCGGCATCCCCGCGGCCATCGTGGGCGAGACCACCGAAACCGGTGCCCTTACCCTGGGCGGCGAATCCGTGGCCATCTCCCAGCTGGTTGAGGCATGGTCTGCCACCTTGCCTGACCTCTTCGGTCACGCCGTGGGTGCCAACTCCGTTGTGGAGTAAGCCAGCCCCTGTCACCGCTTAGCTCAAGCCCGGCTTTGGCCGGGCTTGAGGAGCATTTAGACTATCTTCGGTGATCGGGGCCGTTGCCCAATGAGCATCGCCCTTTCTCTCTGTCTCGAATCGAAATTTTTATATTAGGAGTCCCATGAGCGCGCATTCCCGCCATCAAGCCTCCGCGCCCGCATCAACAGTGCTGCGGTGGTATCACCATTGTATTGGGTTGGTGTTTGGCCTCGTGGTTGCCGTAATTTCTGCCGGAAAACTGAATTACGGTGACTGGGGTGCGCTATGGATTGCTGGATTGCTCGTTCGCGATGGAAATCGGGAGCATTTATATAGAATCGATGAACGCGATTTCGCACTGCCACGTGGTGATGTGTGGTTAGACACCATCGCCCACTCTGATGTCACTGAGTTCCCGCACCCTTATGTTCACATCCCATTTCTCGCGGATGTGATGAGCTTGGTCGTGCGGGTCATGAGTTTTGATGTCTCCGTGATATTGCTCGCGATTGCTTCCGGTTGGGCGTTGGTGGTGCTGATAGTCTCCGCCTGGTTCTTGTGGTTTGAAGAAGAGATACCAACCATGGCCTTGCTTTTTGGAATCCTCTTGGGCTGGGCATCGGTAGCTTTTCAATCATCGTTGCTACTTGGCCAGACGAGCCCGCTGATTTTTGCGGGAGTTGCCTACGGCCTTGCTGCTGCTCGCGTGCACCCAGTGCGCGCGGGAATTGCACTAGGACTTGTATCTGCAGTGAAGCTAACCCCCATTATCCTCGTGCTCATCTGCGTGGTTTTCCCGCGGGCGCGCAAAACGGGAGTGGTAGCACTCGGGACAGGAGCCGTTGCTGTGCTCTACTCAATCGTCGTTTCTGGCTGGAACGTGTTTACCTCGTGGTGGGATACCCTTCAGGACATCAAGGCGGCAATAATGGTCGCTCCTGTCAACGGATCGATTGCTTCCCAATTGAGTACCAACCGCGTTGAAGATGACAGCATTCTTGTCACCATCGTCCATGATCCTTCACTGGCTGCCAGCCTTATTCCGCCTTTTGTAGCCCTGGCATTGATTGCGCTGGTTATTGTTACCGCTTTGCGGTCACAGGAGCCGTGGCGCATTGCTGCCGTCGGCATCTTTACGGTTCTTACGGCTACCGCCAATATCTTGTGGGACCATTACGTCTTGTGTGCCGTATTGCCACTGCTAGGCGTTCTGGCCCGCGGGCAGAATCGTATCATTTATGTTGTGCCGGTCTTGGGGCTCTTCTTCTTCCCACCACTGGCCAAGGCAGATTCTGATATGTGGTTGTCGTGGTCCTCGTTGATCGTCTTGGTGGGTTTTGTCATCGCACTGTGTATCGCGGAGCTAAGCCGGAAGGACGCCCTGCCTCTGCGGGACCGCCGCCTTTCCTTCAAAAAGGCGAGTTAGTAGGCGGCTTTTCTCCACTAAATCCGCCACCACGCACCTCCGGAACCGAGGACTTGAAGATCGTTGCCCGGCTGCTCTCCGCCCGATGATGGTGGCACCCACTCAGTGATGGTGTATGTCCGCGGCGGTCAGGCGGTGCTGAATGCGCTTGCCGATGCCGCCGGCCTCGGCCTCGATCTCTCCGCCGTGGACGAGGATGCCTCCATCGCGGCCATCGTGGGTGAGACTTCTGAAACCGAGGCGCTTTCCTTAGGCAGCGAATCCGTGGCCATCTCCCAGCTGGTTGAGGCATGGTTCTCCACCTTGCGTGAGCTCTTCGGCTACGCCGTCGTGGGCGCTAATTCTGTTGTGGGGTAAGCCGGCCTCTAGCATCGCCTAGCTCAAGCCTGGCTTTAAGCCGGGCTTTTTGCTTTCAAGCCTGTGCAACGTAGGTACTCAATCCGTCTTTACTTGTATCCCTCTGGTTGATACAAGTAAAGAAAGAGGCCAAGGGTAGAGGGGTTCGGTGCCGAAATGAAAGCTGTAGAAATTCTGGCGTGGCTAGAATCCTTAGCGGCAAATCAGTGGGGCATTATCACTACGGCTCAGGCTCAACGCGAAGGTATTTCTCGCCTCCACATAAATCGCTTGGCAGGGAGCGAGATCCTAACGCGCGCACGCAGAGGCATCTACCTTCTTCCCTCAGTTCAGCTTGGTCCATTAACGGATGTCAGGGAAGCTTGGATATCCCTTGAACCAAATCTATTTGCGGTAGAACGTATAGAAGCCGACAATAAGATCGTTGTGTCTCATGAGTCCGCAGCACTTATCCATAGCATTGGTGATTTGATTCCGAATACACAGACTTTCTCGGCTTCTTTGCGGAAACAAACCAGTCAGAATGATATCCACATTTATGACGATCGTGAAATAGGGGTCGGGGATATAGAAAATATCGACGGATTGCTCGTAACCTCAGTAGAAAAGACGGTGGAGGACCTGGCCTCCCAAATAATGGAATTCAATTATTTGGCGACTCTCGTCGTAGACTCCTTGCGAAAAGAAGGCGTTCGATTAAAGAGCTTGGCAAAGCGGCTTGAACCAGTGTCAGCAGCCTATGGATTCAATTCTGGTAACGATCTTTTGGCTGCGTGTTGGGAAGAAGCAGGGGCTGACGAAGATAATGAAGAGTTCCGAGATCGCTTCTTCATCAGCGCGGGCACTGGTGTGGAGACAAGGAGTTTTAGAGACTCTCGTTAGCCGCAGAGTGCAGTGAAACGGCATAGAAGAAAATGCGCCCACTGGAGCTGCAATCACCACCACGAATTCCCAGAAACGAGGACTAACGTTGCCGGTATGAAGATCGTTGCCCGGTTGCTGTCCGTCCCGCTTGCGCTTGTCGCTTTCCTCGCACTGTGGCTTGCGGTGGCGCCGTTTACGCCGCATATTCCCTATTGGGGCGCGGGTGCGCTCATCGGCCCGCAGTATGTCGGTCCGGTTGTTATCTTTTCCCTATTTCTCCTAGTCCTTGCGGTGCTAGGAAGGTTCGGCTCCCGCAGCTTCTACGTGCCAGGCGCGTTTGCGGCGGTTGCGTTCATTGCAGGCATAGCGCTTTTTGGGACGCAGATTCACGCCGCGAAGGAGCAGGGGACCGACGTAGATATTCGCGCTGCGTTGAGTTGGGCTGGTGTAGAAAGCACCGACGAGGGTCCTGATCACACGGTGGCCTACGATTCTTTCCACGGCGAGGACCTGGATATGGATATTTATAAGCCCAATGATGGCGGCACCCACCCCGTCATGATGTATGTCCACGGCGGCGGCTGGGATCAGATGAACAAGCACTCCCAGGCGTTCAATATGCGGCAGATGGCGCAACGCGGCTACCTCGTATTATCTATCGATTACACGCTGTCCAGCTGGGATCAGCCCACGTGGAAGGTGGCAGCGGGGCAGGTGGGATGCGCGATGAATTGGGCCCACGCCCACGCAGTGGATTATGACGGCGACCCGGAGCGCTTCTTTATGTACGGCGAATCCGCCGGCGGCCAGTTGGTGCTGAATGCGACTGCCGATGCCGCCGCGCACCCCAATCAGCTGCCTTCCGCCGATTGCCCCGGCACGCCGGCCGTTCCCCGCGCCGTGTATGTGGATTCACCGGCCCTCGATGTCCGCCACATCTATGATTCTGACGATCCCTATGCCGCGCAGGGCTCCCGCGATACCGTGCAGAAATACCTGGGTGGAACGCCGGAGGAATATCCAGACCGCGCGGATTTCGTTACCTCGGCTACGCACCTTACTTCGGACATGCCGCCCATCAAGATTGTCCGCAGTGACAACGATCGCCTCGTCCCGCCGGAAAGCTATGACGACTTTCGCCGCATAGCGCATGAAAAGAACATCGACCTGAGCGAGTACGTGCGCCCACACGCTGACCACGCATCCGCCCTCAGCGCCCATGGAGTGTGGAATCAGCACTTGCTCCAGGCGATGCCCCAATTCTTCGCCGAGCACGATCCGCAAGCTTCTTAGGCTCCCGAAACCCCTGGGGTTATGCGTGGCTTACTTGACTGACCTTGAAGTGCTCGGAAGCGGTTTTGACGGCTCCAAAAGCAGCCCAAGTGACGTGGAGGAGAAGCAAAACAAGCAAGGCGGCGCTGACAGTATCCATCCAGCCCAGGCCCCACGCCAGCGCCGCGGGCTGCGTGGACAGGGTGTGAGTGCCGAGGCAGCAGGTGCCCACGGGGAAGGTGCTGGCCCACCAGCTGGGGTTAAAAGACATTGGGGTGTTTCCAAGAGCGGTACCCCAATGCTTGGCGATGGCATAGACCGACAGCGGCACGCCGAAGCTCAGCATCACTACACCATAGATCATGGCGCGGAAATGCCATTGGTCACCGGCGAGTAGCTGTGCTGCCGCGGTGGACTGGCCGACCAACCCCAGTGGAATCCAAGCGGTGGCGGCGAAGTTAATGGGAACCTTGGGGAAAGTACGCCGGTAAACGAAGGCGAATATCGGCATTCCCGTAACCCAAGCCAAGACGAAGCAGAACACGCCGATGCCGTGGATGACCGAGCTCCACTCGCCAGCGTGCGTTGCCAGCTGTGCCGAAGCAGTGGCGGAAACCATAGGTGCCACCAGCGGAAGCCCTAAGGCAAAGGCGGGATTAGTGGGATGATTGAAGAGAAGATACTTTACATACTTTAAGCAGGTAATCACGCTGAGGACGGTTCCCACGGCCCAACACACAGCGTGAATTGACCAGGCATCAAAGATGAGGGAGTAGGCGCTGCCCAAGGCAAGGATGCCCATGGAAACCATGCCCCATGCAGGCATGTCGTCGGAATGAAAACCTGGATTTCGGTACTTAATGAATCCCGCCGTGAGCGCCAAGAAGACAAGAGTCGCCACGCCGAGCATGATTTCGGCAGGGAGGCGCCCAATCACCGGGCTTAAGTGCGTATCGATGAGGGATGAGGAGATCGATAGTCCCATGAGTGCTCCCGCCCAGGCAGGCCCTAGCGGAGGAATTTTCATGTCATTCCGAACTTTTAACATTTCAGGTTATTTGCTTCCTCATGCTCGTGGGAGACTGCGCAATCCGAACGGAATTCCAATGAATAAATATACTCCTACAAGGGTCGATGATGGAGATCGGGCTTTACCCATGCGTTAATGGAAACCATGTGGCTCGTAGATGGGATGGATTCTGGCGAAGAGGATTAGATTCTCCTTTTCCTTGAAGCTCTTTACTCCCCTCAGTAGACTTACGGTAACGTAACTTAGCTCTGGTGGGAGAAAGAAGTATCGCTGTGGCTCAGATACATGCTGAAGGAACAAAAGAGGCGGGGGAGCATCCCTTGAAAGAAGGCTTGGTACAGCGCACCTATTGGATGGCGGATCGCGGCGAGCGGCCGCTGACCCGTGGATGGGGTCATGCGCTGGCGGCGTTGCTATCGGTGATCGCCTCCACCGTTCTCATCACGTATGCGTGGATGACGCTGCACTGGTGGCAGGGTCTAGGCGTTACCGTCTATGGCCTAGGATTGGTAGGGCTTTTTGGCGTCTCGGCGCTGTACCACCGCTATCCGTGGCCTAGCCCCCGAGCGGTGCAATGGTGGCGGCGGGCGGACCACGCCACGATTGCGGTATTCATTGCCGCCACATACACCCCGTTGTGTTTGATTGCGTTATCCCCAGCGCAGGCAGCATGGATGCTCGCCATTGCGTGGGCGGGCGCGATCTTGGGCGTGATTTTGAATCTAGTGTGGATTGAGCACCCGCGGTGGCTCGATGTTGTGGTGTACCTAGCGCTGGGCTGGTTGGTGCTGCCGCTACTACCCACGCTGTGGAGCGATGCCGGCGCAGCAGTGGTCTGGCTACTACTGGCCGGCGGGGTGGTTTACTCCGTAGGTGCGCTGGTCTATGGCTTTAAGTGGCCTGGGCGCAATGCGCGCTACTACGGCTATCACGAGCACTTCCACACGGCGACCATCGCGGCAGCGGTGGTGCACCTCGTGGCGGTATGGCAAGTGGTCGTTGGCGCTGCCTAGACCGTAATTGCCGTGTTATTGAACAGGGCGGCATGCGCCAGGATGATCAATTCTTGCCGCAAATCCGTCTGGTTAACGGTCAGCGAGAATCCGGAAACCTCCCACCAGTCTTGTTCGATTTCCTTGGCCTGTGGTGTGGCTAAAACTTCATCCACATCCCCGTCGAGGTCAACATTAGGCAAAAGAACTTCTGCTGGTTGTAGCGGAGGTCGCGGGGTGGGCTCGCCGGAGATCATCGCCTGGGAGAACTCTTGGAGGAGCTCGTTCCAGGCAAGGCCATGACTCAAGTCAGAAAGCCGGGTCGATTCAACTCCGCCGTAAAACGCGATGATGCTATCTACGACCTCGCGTTCGTATGCGCTGAGATTGTCGGACAGGCCACCGGGAACATAGGGGACCGGCCAGGGCTCTTTGGTCCCTGCTACCTGCCAGGTTTGAGTGCGCAGTTCGCGGGAAACAGGGCCATGTCGCCACGCTTGAAACTCCGCCTGGAATAATGGGCGACCCGTCCACGCCAGATGCCAGCCTTGGGAGAAGTAGCACAGCTTGTACAGCTTGAGCTTGTCCACATTGGGAATGCGCTCAGTAATGTACTGTCCAACGTCGAAAATTTCTGCCATGCTCTCCTCCTTTCAGTGTCGCGCTAAAGTATACGGCCTCATTCTGCAGTGGGAAAGAGCTTCTGTGCATCCGTTCCCGTGGCAACTGCGGCTGCGAGCAGCATGCGGGCTTGGGGTGCGCGGAGGTTGCCGGAGGGGATGACGCCGGCATCGGCAAGCGTGGCACCGCCACCGGCGCCGCCGTAGATGCCCTCAACGGGCCCGTGATCCACGCGGGTAGTAAGCACGACGGGAACGGACTTGGCGGCTTCCATGGCGGCATTAGCCAGATCGGGGCCGATATTTCCTGAACCCATGCCTTCAATGACGATGGCCTGTGCGCCCTTGGCCAAGGATTGCTCGATGAGATCCGCTGGGGCGCCGGGGTAGGCGGCGATGATGTCCACGCGGACATCGCCAAGCGGAGCGTACTTCAGCGGATCGGGGCGTTCTGGGAATTTCTCCTGGCTGTTGGTAGCAAAGCCATCGGCCTTTTCCGTATCAGATTTGAACGCGCCGCGGGCGGGGATAACCTTGCCGCCAAAGGCGATGAATGCGCCGTGGCCGGCATAGTCCGGGTTGGTGACAGTCTCTACCGCGGTAGCGAGGTTTTCTGGGCCGTCTGGATCATCGTCATCGAACGGGCGCATTGCGCCGGTGAGTACGACGGGCTTATCGCTGTCGTAGAAAGTATCGAGCGCAATGGCGGTTTCTTCCATGGAATCGGTGCCGTGGGTGACGATTACGCCATCGACGTCATCGCGCTCTAGCTGCTCGTGTACGGCGGTGATGATTTTATCGGTATCGGCCAAGGTCATCGCGGAAGAATCCAGGTTGGCAATGTCTTTGACCTCAAGTTCCAACTTGTCTTTGTTGAACTCGGAGTACAGCGGGTCCACCAAGTCAGAGCCCTTGACGGTGGGCACCACCGCGCCCTTGTCATCGTGGGTGCTGGCGATGGTGCCGCCGGTAGAAAGCACCACCACATGCCCCTCGATTTCGGAGCGCTGCTTGGCGTGGGAGCCGCTTGATTTGGTGGAAGTGGTGGAAGAGCTTGTGGCGGAGCTGCTGGCGCTGCTGGAGCTGGTAGCGGAACTAGAACTCGATGCCGTGGAAGATGCTTCTGAGGTCTTTTCCGCGGAGGTAGAAGAAGAGGTAGTCGTCGGCGTAGCCGAAGCCTCATCTTTATCCTCCTGGTTGGCCGGGTTCTGGCAGGAGGCCAGCAGCAGTGCGGAGGCAACTAAAGCGGCGGAGTACTGCACCTTGCGGCGCAGGCGTGGGTTAGACATATCAACTCATTTCTCTAGCGTGGTCTCTGTAACCAATTTAATACCACGCTGGTGCGCGGGCGCCGCGCAAAAGAAAATGTGCTGAAAAATTAATCCACGTGCTGGTAGTGCGGTGCCACGATGAGCGGCTTCGGGGAATATTCGCCGCGCAGCTCGCGCAAGATATTGGCGTGCTCGGCTAAGCGGATATCTTCTTCCGTCTGTGGGGTAAAGGTGCGCGCGGTCAGCGGCTGCCCGTCGCGGTCCAGGGCAATATAGGCCACGGTGGCGTGAATGGCGGTGTTGAGGTTATCGCGGCCGCCGCGGGGATCGCCGGCGCGGACGTGGATGGACATCTGCATGGAGCGGCGGTCCGTGCGCATCATGCGGGCATCGACCTCAATGAGATCGCCGATGGAAATGGGCTTATAAAAGCGGATGCCACCGGCATAGACGGCGACGGTGCGCTCGCCGGACCACTCCATGGTGCAGGCGGTGCCGGCCTCGTCGATCCACTGCATCGCGGTGCCGCCATGCACCTTGCCGCCCCAGTTGACGTCGGTGGGCTTGGCCAAAAAGCGGTTGACCATGCGCGGGGCATCGGAAGGCCCATCGTAGGTCTGCTTATCCATCTCGAGCTCGATGGCCTTGCGCAGCTCGATGCGGGATTTCGCGGCCTCGGCCACGCGCAGGTGCTCATCGGTATCGGGCACGAAGGTGGGCACCGGGGTGGTCTTATCGCTTTCGGGGTCCTTGGCCACGAAGATGACTAGGCAATCGCAAGCGCGGGTGAAAATGCCCTCGCGGGGATCAGCAGACAGCACTTCGTTGATGATGTGCATGGAGGACCGGCCGGTCATCGCGATGCGCGAGCGCACCTCCACGATGTGCCCGGAGGGAATGGGCCGGGTGAAGTGGATATGGCCCACATAGGCGGTCACGCAGTACTGCCCGGACCACTGCACGGCGCAGGCGTAGGCGGCCTTATCGATCCACTCCAGCACGCGCCCGCCATTGATGCCGGGGGCGCCGGCCATGGTGACATCGGTTGGCGATGCCATAAAGCGCAGCGTCAGGGTAGGGGACTTTTGGGTTTCCGCAGCAGCGTCAGTAGGTGACATAAACAATAAGATAACAGTAGCTATGCTGTGGCTATGCCTAAACCCGTAGATCCCGCCGCCACGCGCGCGGCCGTCATCGCCATCAAGGACTGGATTCAGGACCCGGACGGGCAACAAAAGCCAGGCAGGGCCCTGCTTGCCGATGCCGTCCGTCGCACCGCCCGCACCCTCGAGGCCGACGCGCCGGGGCATTCGGTGGAGCTGCGCGTACCCCCATTTGTTGCGGTGCAGTGCATTGAAGGCCCCCGTCACACGCGCGGCACCCCACCCAATGTGGTGGAAATGGATGCGGAGACCTGGCTGCGTTTGGCCACCGGTGTCACGGACTGGGACGAGGTCAAAAACACAGGTCGCGTTGATGCTTCCGGGTCGCGTTCAGGGGAGATTGCACAGTGGCTGCCGATTATTCCGTTAGTTTTCGACGGCCCAACGCGCTAATATAAACGCCGTGGTAGAAGTACATACTCCTAGTATCACTGACCTTGACGATCGTAACGAGGAGGAACCCCGCGAAGAGTGTGGCGTCTTTGGCGTCTGGGCTCCCGGGGAGGAAGTCTCCAAACTTACCTACTTTGGCCTTTTTGCTCTCCAGCACCGCGGCCAAGAAGCCGTCGGCATTGCGGTGGGCGATGATGACCGCATCGTCGTCTTCAAAGACATGGGCCTAGTGGCCAATATTTTCGATGAATCGACCCTTTCTGCCTTAAACGGCAATGTGGCGGTGGGCCATACGCGCTATTCCACGGCCGGTGGCAAGGAATGGTCCAACGTGCAGCCAATGTTTTCCACCTCCTCTACGGGCGTGGATATTGCCTTGGGCCACAACGGCAACCTGGTCAATTACCTCGAGCTGCGCGCAGAGGCCGTCGAGCGCGGCCTGATTAAGCCGCACGAGGAATCGGTTTCTGACTCGATGTGCTTGTCCATGCTGCTTGCCGATGGCGTCGATGACACCACCTCCGTCTTCGACTCCGCCCGCGAGCTCCTGCCGCGGGTGAAGGGCGCATTCTGCTTGACCTTTACCGATGGCCACACCATGTACGCCGCGCGCGACCCGCAAGGCGTGCGCCCGCTGGTGCTGGGCCGACTGGCCAAGGGCTGGGTCGTTGCCTCCGAAACCTGCGCGTTGGATATCTGTGGCGCGCAATTTATTCGCGAAATCGAGCCGGGCGAGCTCGTCGCCATCGATGAGGCGGGCATCCGCTCTGAAAACTTCGCGCCCGTCAAGCGCAGCGGCTGCGTTTTCGAGTACGTGTACTTGGCCCGCCCGGATAGCGATATCAAGGGCCGCTCCGTCAACGCCTCCCGCGTGGAGATCGGCCGCCGCCTGGCCCGCGAATACCCGGTTGAGGATGCAGACCTGGTCATCCCCGTACCGGAATCCGGCAACCCGGCCGCGGTGGGCTACGCCCGCGAATCCGGCATCACCTTCGCCCACGGCTTGGTGAAAAACGCGTATGTGGGCCGCACCTTTATTCAGCCCACGCAGACCCTGCGCCAGCTGGGTATCCGGCTAAAGCTCAACCCGTTGCGCGAGGTCATCGACGGCAAAAAGCTCGTCGTGGTGGATGATTCCATCGTGCGAGGCAATACCCAGCACGCGCTTATCCGCATGCTGCGCGAGGCCGGCGCCGCCGAGGTCCACGTGCGGATTGCCTCCCCGCCGGTGAAGTGGCCGTGCTTTTACGGCATCGACTTCGCTTCGCCCGGCGAGCTCATTGCCAACGCCAGTCCGTCCGATGACCCGGAAGAGATTTGCTCCACCATCTGCGAGACCATCGGCGCTGACTCTTTGGGCTTTGTCTCCATCGATGAAATGGTCGCCGCCACAGAGCAGCCTCGCTCCGAGCTGTGCACTGCCTGCTTCTCCGGCGATTACCCCCTTGGCCTTCCCGCCGGAAACCCCAATGCCGATGCCGTGCGCACCCTGCTCGGAACCCAATAAAAACACTTAAGGAACTTTCAAAAACATGAGTGACAACACCTACGCCGCAGCCGGCGTCAATATCGAAGAAGGCGACCGCGCGGTAAGCCTATTTGCCCCACACGCCAAGCGCGCCACCCGCCCGGAGGTCATGGGCGGCCTCGGCGGCTTTGCGGGGCTCTTCAAGCTGGGCGATTACAAGGAACCCATCCTCGCCGCTGGCTCCGATGGCGTGGGCACCAAGCTCGCCGTTGCGCAGGCCATGGATAAGCACGACACCATCGGCATCGATCTGGTGGCCATGTGCGTCGATGACCTAGTCGTCTGCGGCGCCGAGCCACTATTCCTGCAGGACTACATCGCCGTGGGCAAGGTCGTGCCGGAAAAGGTAGCCGAGGTAGTTAAGGGCATTGCCGAGGGCTGCGTGCAGGCAGGCGCTGCGCTGCTCGGCGGCGAGACCGCCGAACACCCAGGCATGATGGGGGAGAACGAATACGACGTCTCCGCTACCGCCGTCGGCGTGGTTGAGGCCGATGGCGTGTTGGGCCCAGACAACGTGCGCGAGGGCGATGTACTCATCGCCATGGGCTCGTCTGGGCTGCACTCCAATGGCTACTCGCTCGCGCGCCACGTCTTGCTGGAGCAGGCGGGCATGCCGCTAGACGGGTACGTGGAAGAGCTCGGCCGCCCGCTAGGGGAGGAGCTTTTGGAACCCACTCGCATCTACGCCAAGGAATGCTTGGCGCTGGCGCAGGAATGCTCCGTATCCACCTTCTGCCACGTCACCGGCGGCGGGTTGGCCGGCAATCTGGAGCGCGTTATTCCAGAGGGCCTGAGCGCTGAGGTCAACCGCTCCACGTGGAATCCGGGCCAGATCTTTAAGCTCATCTCGTCCATGGGCAAGGTCGAGCTGGCGGAGATGGAAAAGACCTTCAACATGGGCGTGGGCATGATTGCCGTGGTCAATCCGGAGGACCGTGACCGCGCCTTGGCCATGCTCACCGCCCGCCACATCGACGCGTGGGAGCTGGGCAGCGTCCGCGAAGCAGACGGCGAAGAACCGCGCGTTATCATGCAGGGCGAACACTCAAACTTCTAGGTACAAGAGGAAGGCCTTAGGTTAAAAACCTAAGGCCTTTTGTGGATTTATCCGGCGAGCGGAAGATTAGCGCTCGTCGTCGTTGTCCTCATCCCATTCGTCGACATACTCGGCGTAGGGATCATCCTCTTCGTAGTCGTGGGAGTCACCCTCCTGCTGAGCAGCGAGTTCCCGCTGAAGGGACTCGATATCCATCTCGGGTGAGTTGTACTTGAGCTGGCGTGCAACTTTGGTCTGCTTTGCCTTAGCGCGTCCGCGTCCCATGTGCATGACCCCCTTGGGCTAGTAGGGCGCTCCAGGGATTCTTGGGCGCCCCATCGGCTTGTCAATTGTGTATCTTCCTGTAAGACACAATAGCGCGTGTGACGAAAAAATTCCGCACCGGCCCCCCGATGAGTGGAAAATCTACCGCCCGCGCAGCCGGTTTACCGCCTCGCGCCCGGCCTTGGGGCCCTCATCTTCGGGGATGGAGGATGCATCAATCGACGCCGCGGTATCGCCGATTTCCAATGTGCCTGCATCCAGCGCAGAACGCTTTACTAGACCCAAGGCGATGGGGCCGAAGTCGCAGTCATCCACGATGGTTCCAATGCGACCTACCTTACGGCCATTAAAAGTAATGTCATCGCCCACATTCGGCCTCTCCGGCGCGGATCCGTCCAAGTGGAGGAGCACCAAGAGGCGAGGAGAGCGGCCCAGGTTCTCCACGCGGGCCACGGTTTCCTGGCCGCGGTAGCAGCCCTTATTCAGGTGTACGTGGGCGGGGTTAGCATCGCTGCGGCTAATCCACTGCGGAACCTCGTGCGGGATGGATTTCTTATCCAAATCTGCGGCGAGCTCCGGCTCGCGGGCGCGCACGCGCTCGGCGGTAAAGGCCATGAGGCCGGCCAAGCGTGCGCCTTCTGCCTCTAGGGCAGCCATGGATTCCACCAACTGTTCGCGCGGAATGCCCAGGTCAATGCGCTTAATACCCGGCCACTGCACCTCGCGGGAAAAAACCACGGTGGGTGGGGTGGGAATATCGGTCTCACCCAGCAAAGTCACGATGGCGATGTCTGCTTCCTCGACCGTGACCTCGGACCAAAAGACCATCTTGGTGAAAAAATCTTGGGCGGACTCGAACTGCGCGGCGGGCAGATCGAGGTAGAAGTCCTCGCCCGCGCGGGTGATATCCATGTGGTGCAAAATGTGGCCTTGGATATCCAGGTCGAGGGCGCCGGCGGAGAAGCCGGAGGGGGCATCGTCAAGCTTCTGCGAGAGCAGGTTATTGAGAAAGCCCGGTGCATCCGTACCGCTTACGCGCAGCACGCGGCGCTGCGAGCGGTCGATGGCGATGGTTCCGGTCTCGGCCGCACGCTGTTCCCCGAGGGGATTGCCATAGTGCCAGGCCACACCTTGGGCATCGAGTACAGTCGCGTCCTGGTGCTCGGCGGCACCGGCGCGTTGAAGAAGTGGCGAAGAATAACTCACATCTACCGATGGTAGGGCATAATCGAGCGTATGAAACCCTCCCCGCGAAAAGAGCCGGTCATCTACGTCGTGGAACCTTTTGGTGGGTCGGTGCGCAAGCATTCGCCCTCCCTGCCGCTGGTCTATGCCGATGACGCCGCCGTGACCCGCGGCGATGGCATCTTTGAATCGCTTTTGGTTCGCGGCGGTAAGGCGGCCAACCTTGCCCGCCACGCGCAGCGCTTCCGCGATTCGGCGCGGGCGCTCGACTTACCGGAGCCGCCGATGGATAAGTGGGAAGAGGCGACCCGGCTGGCGATTGCGGATTATTGCGGCGCCGATGCCGAGCTTCCCGATGCCAAATGCACCTGGACCTATACCCGTGGCAGGTCCTCGACCGGCGTGCCCACCGCGTGGGTGACGGTGCAGCCGCTTGGCGATGTCCCCCTGCGCCAACGCTCCACCGGCGTCACCGTTATGACGAGCCCGCGCCTGTGGCACGTGGCCGAAGAGCTACCGGCCAAGACGCTCAACTACGCCGCGACGATGGCGATGCTGCGCATGGCCAAGGACAAGGGTTATGACGATCTCATCCTGACGGATCCAGATACCGGTGAAATCTTAGAGGGCGCTACCTCCACCGTGGTGGCGGTGCGGGGAAAGAAGCTGCGAACCGCCGCCGGCCGTGGGATTTTGCCCGGCACCACGCAGGCAGCGCTCTTTGACTATGCCCAGGATCATGGCTACCGCTGCAAGGCCAAGCCGCTGACGGTGGAGTACCTGGAAAAGTCCGATTCGGTGTGGCTGGTCTCGTCCGTGCGCGTGGCGGTGCGGGTGACCAAGCTGAATGAGAAAACGTTAAAAGCCCCGGATAACGAGGAAGAAATCCGGGGGCTTATCGATGCCGCGCTAGGAGCGTAGCTAGCTCTAGCCGGCGATGCGGGTGAGCTCGGCAGACATGTAGGGGCGCATCTCGCCATCGACCATGCGCTCATCTACCCAGCCCAGATTGTTATTGGGCATGAGGCCGTACATGCGCTTGCCGGGGCCTTGGTTCTTGGGGCCGGTCTCGGTGACCATGGTGGAAGCGGATTCGAGCTGCCAAGCGCGCTCGTTGAAAGGCTCGCCGTAGAAGATTTCCACGATGCCGGTAGAAGAGGTGTAGGTGACTTCGATTTCATCCTTGGTGGAGATGCGCCAGAAACCGGTCTCGCGGGTAGATGGGCCCTGCGGCTTGCCCTCGGTATCGATCTTCCAGGTGCGCGAGCTAAAGGTCAGGTAATTCTCGCCGTCGTGGGCGACGACCAGCTGCTGGCCAAAGGTGTATTCGCTGCCATCGGTGTCGTGGGCTTGGCCCTCGCCCTGCCAGACGCCGACGAGGGGGAGGAGTCCTAGCAATCCATCGTGCAGCGACGGGCCCTGGCGCAGGTTGGCGGTATCGGCGGGAACGGGGGCATCGCCAAGCTCGATGGCGGGGATATTGTGGCTGGCCGCATCCTTCCACTGCTCGGCGGCCTGATTGACCGCATCATTGCCATTGAGCGCGCCGGAGGTGTTTTCCGGGTGGGACGCAGCGGCGGTCTCGACGTTCGGGGTATTGGTATTCTCGTTATTTTCGCTCATGGGCGTCCAGCCTAGTCGTGCCGGGGGTGCTTTAACTACTAGACTGGTCCGTTGTGCATGCGCTGATGATTTCCAATCCCAATTCGACCTCGCAATCCAACGGGCTCTTTCGCCAGATCGTGCCCGCCCTGCGGGCCGTAGAAGGCATGCACCTATTGGTGAAATTCACCCATTACCCAGGGCATGCAGAAGACATCGTTCGGGGGATAACCAGGGATGATTATGATGTCATCATTGCCGTGGGCGGCGATGGCACCGTCAACGAGATTGTCAATGGCCTGCTGGGCCCAGCCGGTGAAGATATCCCCAGCCCGCACGAGGTGCCGGCGCTCGCCGTCATCCCCACCGGGTCCGCGAATGTCTTCGTCCGTGCCCTCGGCTTTCCCAATACGCCGGTCGAGGCCACCCACGTTTTGGCCCGCATGCTAGAGCGCGATCTGCGCCGCACCATTTACCTGGGCACCTGGAACGAACGCTGGTTTGCCGTCAACGCCGGTTTTGGCATGGATGCGGACGTCCTCGCGCGCGTGGACCGCGCCCGTGAACAAGGCTTTTCCGCCACCCCGCTGCGCTACCTCAACGTGGCCATTCGGGCTTGGTTGCGGGCTCGCCGCAACCCGCCACAGATCACGGTGCACGCGGAATCCCGCTTGGGGCAGACGCTTCATAAGAAGGATTTCCCACTCTTGTTTACGTCTAATACCAACCCCTGGACTTTCTTGGGCCCCTTGCCGGTGGTGACCAACCCGCGCAATTCCTTTGATGAGGGGCTGGCGCTTTTCGGCCTAGAAAAGCTCAGTGGCGTGCGTGGGGTCATCGGCCTGCTGCACCTCTTTGGTGCCGATAAGCACGGCTGGCTCAAGCGGCTGGTGAAGGAGAAGACCCTAGGCTTTGATGATGCCAAGCGCGTCGAACTCGATTGCCACTCCCCGCAGCGCTTCCAGGCCGATGGCGAATCCGAGGGGACCTTCCGCCACGTGACGCTGACCTCTGTGGCCGATGCCATCGAGGTCTACGCGCCGCAAGACAGGCGGCAGGTGGCCCAGCGCTCCGTGCAGGAAGTGCTGCGGGACTTTATTCGCCTTCGTTAGGATTCGTCCTCATCTGGGGCAGGACCTACCTTATTGGCGGTATCGGCCGCCTTCTTTTCGGCCTCTTCAACGGCCCGTTGCTCCGAACCCTCGATTTCCAGCGGGGATAGCTGAGCCATCTGGACCTTGATATTGCGGCGCTGGACCTCAAAGTAAAGGGTTCCGCCCTGCAGCCTTACCATCGTGGCCTGCGCCGGCAGCGGGAGCTCGCGCGTATCGAAGTTGAGGGAAAACGCCTCCTTGAGGCGCGGATCATCGGTGCCGTAGACCTCCATGCGAAACTCCGGGCCCACTAGCCGCAGCGTGACCATCGCGGTGGACTTTTCCTTATCGCCGGGCAGGGTGCCGGTAAGCTCTGCCTCGGCAGAAACGCCGCCGGAGGGCGAAATATCATCCGGGTTGGCAATGGAGAGATCGGTAATGCCCAGAAGGCGCCCTAACGCCACGCCGTCCAGGGAAATGCCGCGCGAATATGTGGATACGGGCGCGCCTTCAATATCGCCGTTTACTACCTGCTCAGGGGTAACGGTGATATCGCGCAGCACGGTCGAGGCATTGACCATGCCCAGCTTGGGAACCTCCACGTCGAGCGCCTTGACCTGCAAGTAGGGGATTTCTTTAGAGCCTGCCGCCAACAGGTACGGGGTGCCGCCGATATACACCTGGGGGGAGTTTTCCAGCCGCGAGTTCTCCTTTACCTCCTGGGCAATCTTGTGCTCAGAATGCATGGCCACGCAGGCATCGGCCACCCATGCGGCAAAGACCACGCCCACCAGGATGAGGACGTGGACAATGCGCCGGTCGACTTTGACTACACTCACGCCTTCAAATTTAGCCTACGTATTATGGACACCATGAATATCACCGAAGAAAACCTCCCCGCCTCCCCAGAGCTGGCGGGCAGCCTGGAAGAACTGGCAGCGCACGCGGAAAAGGCCGATGGTATCGCCCCGCTTTCGGAGCAATTCCTCAACGGCCTGCGCGATGAGCGCCTGCACCATAAGCACTTGGTTGCCTGGCTGGACGGCGAACCCATTGGCGTATCGAGTCGCGAGGATTCCACCGCGGAACTTTTTATTGCCCCAGACTATCGCGGCACGGGCTATGGTACCGCGCTTTACGATGCCACCGCTAACGCCACCACCAATCTCGAGACCTGGGCACATGGCAATGGCAAACCGGCTCAAGCCTTGGCTGAATCCCGCGACTTGAATGTCACCCGCACCCTTGTGGTCATGGGCATCGATGGCAGCGATCTAGATAGCGCGGCGCACGTAGGCGAGCTGCCGCTGCAGGTCGCTAATTACAGCGAGGCGGTGGACAAGTGGGGCAAGGACACCGTGGAAAGCGAGTGGCTGCGCGTTAATAACGAGGCCTTTTCTTGGCACCCAGAGCAAGGCGGCTGGGATTTAGAGCGCCTGCACCGCGGCATGGAGGCCGAGTGGTTTGATCCCCGGGATGTCTTGTTCTTCTGGGACGAGAAAGAGCAGGGGCACCCGACCCTGGCCGGATTCCACTGGACCAAGTGGCACGAGGAGGAAGATCCCGGTTTTGGCGAGGTCTACGTGGTGGGCCTTGCGGAGGCGTACCGCGGCCAAAAATTAGGCGGACCATTGCTGCAGATTGGCCTGCGCCGCATGGTAGAAAAGGGAGCTCAGCGGGTTATTTTGTACGTGGAAGCGGACAATGAACCGGCACTGAAGGCCTACAAGCGCCTAGGCTTTTCCGTTGATGAAGAGCATGTCGTCTGGGGCTAGTGTGATTAAGGTCATGTCAACTTTCTAGCTTGTTCATTAATTGTTTACCTCACGGCACCCTGCTGGTTAATTCCTCCGGTTAGCTTTACTGATTGTGAGAAAGCCGCACCTGCGCACCTGCACCCCGCTTCCGAAGAGCGGACGTGGGATGTAAGTTCCCCTTTTTTATGGGGATGCGGTTTCCTCGGACAATCAATCTCTGATCTGCACCGGAAAGGGTTTTCCCGTGATTCGCAACTTCAAGCGCTCTGCCGCTATCTTCGGCCTCGTGGTCGCTACCTCTACCGCTCTCGTAGCTTGTTCTGAGGACACCTCCTCTGACTCCTCGGGTTCCTCCGACGGCAGCGGCGTCGCTGGCGAGCTTGTTGGTGAGGGCGCATCCTCCCAGCAGAACGCAATGTCCTACTTCGGCACCGCCTTCGCAGAGGACAACCCAGACGCAAACCTGTCCTACACCGCTTCCGGTTCCGGTAAGGGTGTTGAGGCTTTCATCAACGGCCAGGCAGACTTCGCTGGTTCTGACTCCCCGTTGAAGGAAGACGACGGCCAGATTGAGGCCGCCAAGGAGCGTTGCGACGGCAACGACGCATGGCACCTGCCTTCCACCATCGGCCCGGTTGCCATTGCTTATAACCTGGGTGACCAAGAGATCAACCTCTCCACCGATACCATTGCCAAGATCTTCAAGGGCGAGATCAAGAAGTGGAACGACGAGGCCATCGCCGCTGATAACGAGGGCGCAGACCTGCCGGACACCGACATCCACGTCATCTTCCGCTCTGACGAGTCCGGTACCTCCGATAACTTCCAGAAGTTCCTGAACGCCTCCACCGGTAACTGGGACGGCGAAGGCAAGCAGTTCCCTGACGCTGTAGGTGAGGGCGCAAACGGTTCCTCCGGCGTTGCTGACCAGGTAGCAAACATCGAGGGTGCCATCACCTACGTTGAGGCCGGCTTCGCTGACCAGAAGGAAGCTGACGGCGTCAAGAAGGCCAAGATCGACTTTGGCAACGGCCCGGTTGAGCTGAATGACGACACCGTCAACAAGGCACTGGAGAACCTGGAGTTCAAGGACACCGCTTCTGAGAACGACATGGTCGTTGACTCCAAGGCTCTCTTCGCTTCCGATGTTGAGGGTGCATACCCGCTCATCCTGACCACCTACAACATCGTCTGCTCCGCTGGCTACGATGACGAGACCGCTGAACTGGTCAAGACCTTCTTCAACGACGTTCTGGATCACCAGGATGACCAGTTGGCAGAGCAGGGCTTCATCCCAGTTAAGGGTGACCACCTTGACCGCCTGAAGAGCGCTGTTGACGCACTGCAGTAACGCATAAACCCCGCTTTACCTCGCGAAATAACATTCCGCCCGCCCCCACTGCCGCCCTCGAGACGCGCTTTGGGGGCGCAGGCATGTACATCGCATGTCCCTTTGTTTCACTTCAAATAAGGATTAGTACGTCTCATGGCAGACAATAATCTCACCCAGGCATCGACCTCGGAGGCCCTTCCCGTCTCTGGCGCCGAACAGCCTCATACCCGTGGCGATAATGAGACTGACTTGGCTACCTCCAGCTCCGGTAGCTCCGTCAAGCGCCCCGGTGACCGCATTTTCGAATTCCTCTCCACGGCCTCTGCCACGCTGATTACCGTGATGATCGCGGCGATTGCCGCCTTCCTCATCTGGCGTGCCGTCCCCGCGCTCAGCGTGAACGAGAATGGCCTACTGGGCTTTTTCACCCACGGTGAACGCTGGGAGACCACCGATACTTCTGCGATGAAGTTCGGTATCCCGACCATGTTCGGCACCACCGTCCTCATCTCGGTATTCGCGCTGATTCTGGCCATGCCAGTCGCGCTTGCGATTGCCATCTTCTTGTCCAACTACGCCCCGGCCCGCTTGGTTAAGCCACTGGGTTTCTTGGTGGACATGCTGGCCGCAGTGCCGTCCATCGTCTACGGCCTGTGGGGTTGGCAGGTCCTTGGCCCAGCCCTGTCCAGTTTCTACACCTGGATGGAGTCCTGGGCCGGTGGGTTCTTCCTGTTTACTCATTACGATAATTCGCCCGCCTTTGCTACCGGCCGCAACCTCTTCACCGGTGGCATCGTGCTCGCCGTGATGATTTTGCCGATTATCGCCGCCACCGCCCGCGAGGTCTTCGTGCAAACGCCTCCGGGCCAGATCGAGTCCGCCTTGGCACTGGGCGCTACGCGCTGGGAAGTCATCCGCATGACCGTCCTGCCCTTCGGCATGTCCGGCTACGTCGCCGGCTCCATGCTGGGCTTGGGCCGCGCTCTGGGTGAGACCATGGCGCTGTACATGGTGGTCTCGCCCCTGGTGGACTTCCGCTTCTCGCTTTTCGATGGCGGTACCACTTTCGCCACGGCCATCGCCCTCGCGGCCGCCGAGTTCGGTAACGAGACGCGCGCCGGTGCCTATATCGCCGCCGGTTTGATGCTGTTCTTGCTGACGTTTGTCGTCAACGCCATTGCCCGCGCCATCGTGAAGAGCAAGTAAGGAAGGACAACAATGACTACTACGACAAATAACAAGCCCGCCTCCGCTGGTGGGGCAACCTTCCTGGAAATCTCCGGTTCCCGCAAGGCGGCCAATAGCATTGCCACCGTCGTTGTATGGGGCGCTATGGCTTTGGCGATGGTCCCTCTGATCTGGGTGCTGTGGGAGCTCATTGCTCGCGGTAGCGGCGTGATTTTCTCCGCTGACTGGTGGACGCTGTCCCAGCGCGGCGTGATGAATAGCGCCGAAGGCGGCGGTGCCGCCCACGCCATCGTCGGTACCTTCGTGCAAACCGCCCTGGCTTCCATCCTCTCCATCCCGATCGGTATCTTCACCGCCATCTACTTGGTGGAATACTCCAAGGGTGGCTGGCTCGGCCGCATCACCACCTTCATGGTGGACATCCTGTCCGGCGTGCCCTCCATCGTGGCCGCGCTGTTCATCTTCGCCATGTGGATCACGCTCTTCGGCTTTGGACGTTCCGGCTTTGCCGTCGCCCTGTCCTTGGTCCTATTGATGATCCCCATCGTGGTGCGCAATACCGAAGAGATGCTGCGCGTGGTTCCCATGGACCTTCGCGAGGCCTCCTATGCCCTCGGCGTGCCCAAGTGGAAGACCATTGCACGCATCGTGCTGCCGACAGCCCTGTCCGGCATCGTGACCGGCATCATGCTGGCCATTGCTCGCGTGATGGGTGAATCCTCGCCAGTGCTGGTCTTGGTTGGTTCCTCCTCGGTCATCAACTGGGATGCGTTTAAGGGCTCGCAGTCCTCACTGCCGCTGATGATGCTTGATATGTACAAGGCGGGCGCGCAGCCTGCCGTGCTGGATAAGCTGTGGGGCGCAGCGCTGACGCTGGTTATCCTCATCGCCATCCTCAATATTGCGGCGCGAGTAATTTCCGCGAAGTTCTCGGTCAAGAAATAGCCGCACACGATTCCGCCACTTTTACACCCCTCAAGAGGAGAAACCTCCACAATGTCTAAGCTCGAGCTCAATGACGTCGATATTTTCTACGGCGATTTTCACGCCGTACAGAACGTAAATATGCAGATCCCGGCGCAGGCCGTGACCGCCTTCATCGGCCCGTCCGGCTGCGGTAAGTCCACCGTGCTGCGCACCTTGAACCGCATGCACGAGGTCATCCCGGGTGCATCCGTCAAGGGCGAGATCCTGCTCGATGGCACCAATATCTACGGGCCCAAGGTCGACCCAGTTTCCGTGCGCAATACCATCGGCATGGTATTCCAGAAGGCTAACCCATTTCCCACCATGTCCATCGAGGACAACGTGGTTGCTGGCTTGAAGCTGTCTGGTGAGAAGAATAAGAAGAAGCTCAAGGAAGTAGCCGAACAGTCCCTGCGCGGCGCTAACCTCTGGGACGAGGTCAAGGACCGCCTGGATAAGCCGGGCGGCGGCCTCTCCGGCGGTCAGCAGCAGCGCCTGTGCATCGCCCGCGCGATTGCCGTGGAACCAGAAGTGCTGCTGATGGACGAGCCCTGCTCCGCTCTGGACCCAATTTCCACCTTGGCCGTGGAAGATCTTATCCACGAGCTGAAGGAAAACTTCACGATCGTCATCGTGACCCACAACATGCAGCAGGCCGCCCGCGTGTCCGATAAGACCGGCTTCTTCTCCCTAGAAGCTACCGGCAAGCCGGGACACCTGGTGGAGTTCGATGAAACCACCCGAATCTTTGAGAACCCTTCCCAGAAGGAAACCGAAGACTACATCTCTGGCCGCTTCGGCTAAAGGTAGACTCTGATTGTCCGAAAAGGGCGGTACCTCCAGCGCAGGAAGGTACCGCCCTTGTGGCAGTTTTATTAGCGTTTATTAGCGGCGGAATTGGCGCTCTAATTCGTTCATGCGGGCCTCGAACTCGGCGTCCTTTTGATCCTCTTGGAGCTTTCTTTCAAACTCTTCTGGCAATAGGCCGGTGGCAAAGTAAATGATGCGCCCAGCCACGGAGACGCAGTGGTCCGCGTAGCGCTCGTAGTAGCGGGTAATCTGCGCCGTCTCTACGGCCTGGCGCACCGTTCCTTCCCAGTCACGCTGGGTGAGGATGCGCAGCAGGTGGTGGTTAATATCGTCCACCGCATCATCATCGGAACGCAGGTTGACGGAGAGCTCGGCATCAGGGGTGACCAAAATATCGTGCACCACCGAACCCATTTCCTGGGTCAGGCGGAACATCTCTTCCATGAATCCGAGGTATTCAGCGGGCACGACGGCCTCAGGGTGGCGGCGGCGCGCGGCATCGGCAATGTGCTGGGCTAGTTGGCCCATGCGGAAAAGATCCTCAACGATGTAGATGGAAGAGACCACCTGGCGCAGATCCTGGGCCATGGGATTTTCTAGAGCCAGAAGCTTTACCGCGCGTTCGGAGCAGCGGGAGCGAATCTCATCGAGTTCCTCGGTGAGGCTAAGCGCTTCCTCCGCGGGTTCCAGGGCGCAATCGAGCAGCGCCTGGGAGGCCTGATCCATGATGGTGCGGACGGTATCGCACATGACGATGAGGTCGTGCGAGAAGTTGTCCAGATGTTCACGGTAGGCAGTACGCATGCAGGAAATGATAGCTCACAAACCGCGCAAATGCTTGCTGAGTCACACCAGTGTGGGTTTAGCCGCCGGAGTTATAAATATCAGCGCCGACCGGAACGAATTCATCCTCGGGGTCATCGAGCCAGCCATCGGGAAGCGCGACCTTGGAGGGCGAGCCCTGGCGCCCGCGCGCACCATCGGCATCGGCAGCCAAAGCATCAGAATCCGCCCAGGGCGCCAGCAATTTGCGCAGGCTCTCTAAGGAATCCACCTTGGCCAAGCCGGCGCGCACCTGCCCGCCGACGGGGAAGCCACGCAGGTACCAGCCAATGTGCTTGCGGATGTCCCTGGATGCGTGGTCCTCGCCCTCATGCTGCGCGAGCAGTTCCGCGTGGCGAAGAATAACCTGGGTGACTTCGCCCAAGGTGGGCTCGGCGGGGATCGACTCGCCGCGCAGGGCGGCGCCCAGCTCCGCGAAAAGCCACGGCCGGCCCAGGCAGCCGCGGCCCACCTGCACGCCATCACAGCCGGTGGCCTCCATCATGCGGCGGGCGTCATCGGCGCGGAAAATATCGCCATTGCCCAGCACCGGAACGCCGGTGTCCGCGAGGTGCTCCTTGAGCCGGGCGATCTCATCCCACCTAGCATCGCCGGAATAACGTTGCGCGGCCGTGCGCCCGTGCAAGGTAACGGCGGCGGCGCCGGAATCCACGGCAATGCGCCCGGCGTCGAGGTGCGTATGGTGCTCGTCATCAATGCCCACGCGCATCTTCACCGTGACGGGGATATTCGTGCCCTCGGTGGCCTTGACGGCGGCGGAGACGATATTGCCAAAGAGGCGGCGCTTATAAGGCAGGGCAGAGCCGCCGCCACGCCTGGTTACCTTGGGAACGGGGCAGCCAAAGTTCATGTCGATGTGGTCAGCCAAATTCTCATCCACGATGATCTTGGCTGCTTTATAGGTGTATTCCGGATCCACCGTATAAATCTGCAGGGAACGCGGATCTTCCTCCGGGGCAAAGGTGGTCATGTGCATGGTTTTCTCGTTGCGCTCCACTAGGGCGCGCGCGGTGACCATCTCGCAGACATACAAGCCCGACACCGTTCCGGTGCGGGCCAGCTCCTGTTCCCGGCACAACGTGCGGAAGGCGACGTTGGTTACCCCCGCCATGGGGGCGAGGATGACGGGGGAGGAGAGGTCATAGTTTCCAATGCGCAAATTCACGCCCTAATTGTGCTCGTTAACGGCGGAATTTAGCAACTAGCAGCAAGGTGGTGGTTACCGAGGATTCCCATGATTGGGGTGAATGTCACAAAATGATGGTGGCGAAAACGTTAATTTTCGCTACTGTGGTCTGTGTAACTAAATTGGGTGGGCCGTAGCACCGGTCTACTCGTATATGAAGGAGGATGACAGTTGTCCGATAGAATCGCATACGCCCCGTTTGAGAAGCTCGTAGTTTCTGCAGAGGAGGCTGCGAAGTACGTCAACAATGGTGACCGCGTAGGAATCTCCGGCTTCACCGGTGCAGGTTACCCCAAGGGTTTGCCTACCGCCATTGCAGATAAGGCGAAGGCGCTGCACGACAAGGGCGAAGAGTTCAAGATTGACCTCTTCTCCGGTGCTTCTACCGCCCCTGACTGCGACGGTGTTTTGGCAGAGGCAGAGGCTATTAACTTCCGCTCCCCATACAACTCCGACCCGCTGCTGCGTAAGCAATTCAACGACGGCACCGCGCTCTACCAGGATATTCACCTGTCCCACCTGGGCCAGCAGGTAGAAGAGGGCTTCTATGGTGACTTCCAGGTAGCCATCATCGAGGCCGTACGCATTACCGAGGAAGGCAATATCGTGCCCTCCTCCGCAGTGGGCAATAACCTCGAGTTCGTCGAGGCTGCAGACAAGATCATCATCGAGATTAACGAGTGGCAGTCCGAGAACCTTGAGGGTATGCACGACATCTACCGCATCGACAAGCTGCCTAACCGCCAGCCCATCCCGATTAACAAGCCGGGCGACCGCATTGGTACCACCTACATGGAGATCCCGGAGGAGAAGGTCGTTGCAGTTGTCAAGACCAACTCTGCGGACCGCAATGCTCCATTCCGCGAGCCGGACGAGACTTCTGAGAAGATCGCCGCTAACTTCATCGAGTTCTTGGAGGGCGAGGTTGCCGCAGGCCGCCTCGAGTACGACAAGTTCATCATGCAGTCCGGCGTGGGTAACGTGCCGAACGCCGTGATGGCGGGCCTTCTGGACTCCAAGTTCGAAAACATTCAGGCATACACCGAGGTTATCCAGGACGGCATGCTGGACCTTATCGATGCCGGCAAGATGACCGTGGCTTCTGCAACCTCCTTCGCGCTGTCGCCGGAGTACGCAGAAAAGATGAACGCGGAAGCAGACCGCTACCGCAACCACATCATCCTGCGCCCGCAGCAGATTTCTAACCACCCTGAGGTCATCCGCCGCGTCGGCTTGATTTCTTCCAACGGCATGATCGAGGGAGATATCTACGGCAACATCAACTCCACAAACGTGTCCGGTTCCCGCATCATGAACGGCACCGGTGGCTCTGGTGACTTCACCCGTAACGCGTACATCTCCACCTTCGTGTCCCCGTCCATCGCGAAGGATGGCGCCATCTCCGCTCTGGTTCCGTTCGTATCCCACACGGACCACACCGAGCACGACACCATGGTCATCATCACCGAATACGGTGTGGCTGACCTGCGTGGCTTGGCTCCAAAGCAGCGCGTAGAGAAGATCATCGCCGTGGCTCACCCGGACTACCGTCCGCTGTTGGAGGAGTACTACGAGCGTGCGAAGGAAAACAAGTTCCAGCACACCCCGCACGACTTGAAGACTGCCTTCGACTTCCAGGTTAACTTCATGGAAAAGGGTGACATGCGCGGTTAATCTCCACCGCCATGGCAAAGGAGGGCCTCCCGGCTGGGAAGCCCTCCTTCTGCTTTGTTTGGATACTCTCAGGCGAGGGGTGAATTAGGAGATCTAAAAGTCAACACGCTAATATAGAGCGACGTTGGGCCTTTAGCTCAGTTGGTAGAGCTACGGACTTTTAATCCGCAGGTCGTGGGTTCGATCCCCACAGGGCCCACTAGTACTTTTCGTGTACACTGCTTTGCTTTCATCGTTCACGGTGTTCTCCTTGAGCGGTGTTAGCGCCCCAAACCCGAGCCTTGATTAACATTTGGGTGGCTGCAGCCCACCCTGTGGGTGGGCTGTCGCCTTGCGTACGCCGTGCCATTGCGCGACGTCCGGTCTCTCCGCGTTCGGCTTCGCCTCTTGCGTCGAGCACGGCTACAGGGGGACAACATTGCTGATTCAAGACTCGTTCCTCGGGCGCGTTAAGCGATGGGAAAAATATCTCTACTCTCCGCAGCAGACAGCGCAGCTGTGACGAGGGTCGATGCAGTGGCATCTGCAGCGAGATAGTGGCGCATGGTTACTGTGGTGTCAGAGTGTCCTAGATGCTGAGAAGCCGCGGCGATAGGCACACCCGAAGAAGCCAACAGTGAAGCACAGGAGGCACGAAGGTCGTGGGGCCGAATTCGCTGGATACCAGCCCGGTCGCAGGCCGGTGTGAGAACCCGCGCTTGCCAATTACCTCGGTGTATTGGTGTTTCTACCTTAGAGGCGAACATCAGATCGTGATGGGCGCGGCTTCGTGCCCACTGCTGTAAATCGGTGAGGAGTCCAGGAGGTAAATTGACTTGGCGTCTTTGATGACTTTTCGTGTCGCCCCATAGCCAGCCGCCTCCGTGACGTGCTTGGACAGAACGATGAACCGATAGGCCGACGCTGGTGACATCATGTGGCGATAGGGCTGCAGTTTCACCAAACCGTAATCCACCGTAGGCTAGAACTCCGGTAACTAGCCGGTCGCGTTCTGTCGGCATCGAGTAGATGAGTCGTTGGATCTCCGCTGCGGTGAGGACACGAGGGTGCCCACGGGGTGGTGTACGAAGACGGAGACGAGCTGCAGGGTTTCGGTCAATGAGACCATCGTCTTCGGCCAGTTCAAAGATGCCTCGGAAAATAACGCGGCAGCGCCTAGCTTGGTGCGGTGCCCTAACCCAGAGTTCAGTAAACCATACGCGCAGGTCCGAGGCCTTAACGTCCTCTAAATCTACATCTGCCCAGGTAGGAAGGATCAGTGACCGAAGCAGGATCCGATAGTCCTGGGCTGTACGGGCGTTGATAATGCGTGAGCGGATGAAGAGGTCCGCGTAATCTTCGAATTTCGTCATTGTGATCATAAGTGGGAAAGGCCGGGGAAGACAGTGCGGGTGGTCTGGAAAATGGGCCCCGCAGTCAGCTGGACGTGGGAGCATAAGCGGCGGCGCACCGGGCGGTGTAGTGGCTGTAATCCATTGACGGCATGGTTACGAATTGGGGTTTAGCCCCAGCCTCAATGACGAGGGCTCGGCCAGGTGGCAGGTCAAGCACCTGGCCCCACATGTCTTCTGGTGCGGTCTCGCACACCATCTTCACGGAGTCACGATTATCAAGGCGATGCGTGACCCGGCGGGCATATTGTGCGCGGTCATGCAACAAAGTTGCTTCGGGACGCTGAATGATCGTGAGCACCGTGATCCCCGACTTAGCGCCTTCGCGAAGGAGGCGACCAACGATACGAACAGCATCCTTATGCTTCTTGCCATTGCCTTCAAGGGCAGATAGGAGCCCGGCATATTCTTCGAGGACCACCAGGTAGGCGGGATCTTTTCGCGAGATAGGCGTCTTGTCGATACCCATGGGTATTAGGGACTTGATCCGGGCATCCATGAGCCTCTCAAGTTCGCCGAGGATAGCGAGGACACGGTCAAGATCGTCTGGTGAGGTGCCCGTTGCTATCAGCGAGCCGCCGGGGCCTAGGCGATGAGGTGACAGCAACAAACCGGATGGGTCAATGCCGCAAATTAAGACGTCGTCGCGCTTTGCGAGTTGTGACAGGACTCCATAGCTAGTGACTGATTTTCCGCTGCGGGTAGCGCCGCTGATAACGGTGTGTGGGCCGGGGGTTGACCACCTATAGACGTCACCCTCAAAGGTCTTACCCACTACGGGGTCCAAGTCATTCAAATTTGTACGGGGGAGTGTCTGGAGTTTCCGCCGAGGCTTGTGGAGAGGTTTGCCCGTAACGGCTTTGATGACGATGCAGACCATGCAGTTAATCAGGACACCGGCGGCAATGACCATGGTGAGGGTGATAATGAGCTTAATGAGTTCGAGTATGAGGTCCATGGTGTGCAACCTTTCGTGTTGGGGCTCCCGCCCAAGCCAAGGCTTGGTTGGGAACATCTGGGTTAATCGAGGATGTGCGGGTCGACGTCTGCTTCGCCGGGCGTGCGGGTATGTGCGATGACACGGACGGCACCCGGCTCGGGCGTAGCGGTGAGCATGCCGCCAACAAGGTCGCGGTGGAATCGACGACGTAGCTCAGGCAGCCAGCGTGTTTCGATCTGGTCAGCGAGGTCGTCGGCGTGTTGGCCATAAGCAGGATTGATCAACACGCCAGGACCCTCTGGTTCCATGAAGGGCTTCCCGCCACGCCTGGCTAGCAGGTACTTCGGTTTCGGGTCGTCCTCGGTGGGCTCATGGTGCGGGTCGGGTATGCCGAGCTTGTGGCGTCGGGCCGTATCACCGAAAAGTTGGAGCCGGGTCAATATGCGGTGCTCAGCCTTGGACGCAGGTACGGAGCTGACTAACAGGCGGGCAAGGCTGTACTTCGTGAGCCTCCATCCGAGGGCTGCAAGCATGGTAACGACGATGATCGTGATGAACCACGACGTCATAAATGGTGCCCATGCCATTCTGTAGAAATCGGCGTTGGCCAGGAAGTCCTGAATACTGGTGGGGATCGGGGGCCAAGTGGTGGAGGGTATTATCCACTGCATTTTTGATATCTCCTTAGGAGTGATTGGTTGTGCCCCGGGGGGTGGCCCCGGGAGCATTGGATATGGGGGATGGGTTAGGCGTCGTCGTTGAAACGGTTCTGTGCCGTGGAGGAGGTCAGGGCCTCGAAAGCATTGCCAACGATTTCCCAGCTCCTCGCGGAGATGGTCACCATCAGCGGCACGAAGTCGGTGTTGGAGCTTCGTCCGCGAACATTGATGGTGACATCGGAAGATGGTCGAAGGACCGACCCTGCGGGGATGGTGAGTTCCTCACCCATTTGGAGCTTTGCGGTGATGCCGACGCCACCGACACTGGCCTGAGCCTCACTGACTTGGAAGATCGGCCAGCCTTCAGCGTGGGTGCGAATGTCATCGGTCTTTTTGCCGTCCACGTATTCGAATCCGGGCCGTGCGGTCTCGGCACCGGCGACGACGACATGGATGAGGTTGGAGGGGTAAGGGATAGAGAGGAAGGGGGTGGACATGATGCGGTCCTTTCAAGGTATGTAAGGTTTGACATCGATTGGCAGATGATCTGACACCCGCGTGTTCCAGACTAGCACCTTTATGGTCAAATGCAAGAAAATATGTCAAAAAAAGAAAATCGGTCACTTGCTTTAGTAAAATCCCAGGTCAGTGCATTGCAATATTTTTTGTCGCGTGTCCTTGAAGCGCGACATCGCAGGTGATCTGCTATGTTAAGGGGTATGGACAAACCTGATTTCTCGAAACCCGCGCAGAACACGCCCCTTGTGCAAGCTCTTGAAGTCTCCTGGCGCACGCTCACTTCTGCCCAGAAGACGCTCAATCTACTTCGTAAATGGTTGAAGGATTCCGAAGATGATGGGTTTGACCAAGAGTTCTGGGACACAGTTCTCGGGCTCTCCGCGGCACTAGCTGATGAAACGGACGAGAGCATGCGAGCTCTGATTGTTGCTGCCGTGGAAAGCGGAGTTCTGTCTAAACGTGCAGTTGGCAGAGCTTCGAAGCTCTCGGGTACACATGTAGGTGAGATCTACGATAAATGGCAGCCTTAGATAGGTGGATTGACCTCACCTGTCGGGATAAACGCGATGGCGTGTTCATCGCAAAACTTCGCCAACTCCCCAGCCTCCGTAGCCTCAAGCAGGCCAACCGCCACCTCGGGGGAGAGCGTTACCCAGGTGTTCATTGAAATTTCGCCGACAAGGTCCCCGTCATACCCAACATCGACAATGTCCTGATCAGTACGTACACGACCACGAGCGGCGAGACACTCTGTCCAGAACTTGTCCAGCTCGGTGACGCACTTCTTCTTCTGATGTGACCAAAGGATCTGGCGCCGCCCGGCGGAGACGCTCTCAAACTCGAGCCATGTCCTCCACAGTCGCGGTGTCGGGTACTCACGAATCTCACCGTCGGTGAGATTGGCGACGTTAAGAACGGCACCCTCCCACCATGTCTCATGCACTTTCGGTCGATCCCACCAGAACGATTGTTCAGACTTGACAATGGTGTCCAACAGTCCAAAAGGCGTGAGGTTTGAGACGGTGCGAGTATCCTTGGTGTTCATTGAAGCGGCGACCTCAGCGCCGAGTTTAGCGGCGACGTCGTAGGTGCTTTTCGTCAGATAATTACCGATGAATGATGCGCCTTCGTCAGTGATCTCACGCAAATCAAATCCAGCCCACGAGGTGGACATCCCCGCTTTCCTAACGCCCTTCTCCCAGCGTTCATAGAGACGGATACCTAAGGCAGAGAGCGCACAAGCCCGCTCAAATTGCGCAGGCATAGGTGCTCCACAGATTAACGCGAGCTTGGCAGAGTCAATGCTGGAAGAAGGGTCATTGGCGAAGATGAGAAGAACATGCAAGTGAACATGCCAACCGGAGCCGCCAGTCTTGGGGTCGCCATAAGTAACTTCTGTTGACCTAATCGTTCCAGCAATGCCGAATTGTTTCCGATCACCTGGCTCGGCCTGGAAAAAATACTCCCTACCAGCTTTTTTCTTAATATAGGCCTTGCGGCCTACCCAGCCGTAACCACCGGTGACGGAGCGCCAACCAGCGCTGACAGCGTTCCAGACCTCCTCCAGAGGGTCAGCACCCGTGTGACGAACAGTCAAAGTAAGGAGAGCGCTCCGGCCACCGTTAATATGGGCATACCGCAGTGCCCCTGCGATCTCCTTTGATCTTTCCAAAGCGATTTGAGAACTACAACGAGGACAAGCCCATACGCTGGCACATCGGTTGAGGCCCCTAAATCCTGCTGGCCGGTCGTCACTCGCTGTAACAAGCCCGATCATGTCACCACCAGAACGGCCATCACGATCGTCACCCGGTCGAGTCACACGTGGAAGCCTCCCGCACGCGCGAACACCAGCCCTCGAGCTTGCCTTCCATAATGCACCCCGAGCAGCCCACCGGCGCCGACGACGATCTGAATACTGAACGGACAAACTCGCAGGTAAAGCAAGTTCGCAGCACTTACTCTTTTTACTATCAAGGGTGCTGCAGTCCGTAGTGTCCTCCGCCCCAGTTTCGCCCGCGCGGCACGCTTCTCCCTCCCTACCGCTTCGCTTCGCCGCGCTTCCCCTTTCGTTCCCTCCCGCTTCCGCTTCGTCGAGCATGCGGCACATCGCGCCGGTCTCTCCTTGCGCGCTTCCGGTCACGACGGGGCCGCTTGCTTCGCTTGCGTACGGTCGTGAGTTCGCGGTGCTTGCGGTCTCACTTGGGGAGATTTCGGTTACCCTATTTTGGGTGGGATTTGTGAGCTCATTACTTTTAATCCGCAGGTCGTGGGTTCGATCCCCACAGGGCCCACATCAGGAGCCGCCTTCGGGCGGCTCCTTTTCTAGTTTTTCACGAGCTTCTTAATGGCGTGCATAGCCTCCGCTAGCTTCTCCTTAGCCACCTCGCCGTCCTCGGCCGCCGCACCGGCCACACAGTGCTCTATGTGGTCCTCTAAGAGCGCGAGAGAGACGTTCTCTAGCGCGGATGTCACCGCCGAGATTTGGGTGATGATATCGATGCAGTATTGGTCCTCATCGACCATGCGATGAATCCCGCGCGCCTGGCCTTCGATGCGCTTCAGGCGCGCCAGATAACGCGCTTTGCTCTTACTATCGGCGTTGTATCCGTGGATATCCGGCTCGTGGCAGGAACAGGTTTTCTGCTGCTCAGACATGGTTAAAACTCCTTCTGGGGGAGCGATTTTGTTTCTTGGTGATGTCTCCAGTATATTTCTAGAAGTCGCCAAGAAGCGACTGGCCCCCATCGTCTAGCGGCCTAGGACACTGCCCTTTCACGGCAGCGGCACGGGTTCGAATCCCGTTGGGGGTACCAACACCTTTGTGTTGGTACGAAATAATTTCTCATTTGGCCTTGTGGCGCAGTTGGTTAGCGCGCCGCCCTGTCACGGCGGAGGTCGCGGGTTCAAGTCCCGTCAAGGTCGCATTCTGAACAGTACACGCTTCGGCGGGTACTGTTCTTTTTGGTTTTGCAGGCTGCTTGCTGATGCCACCTCAGCATCACTGGGGCATCGGCAAGCGGCGGAAAAACGGCGTTGTAGTGCTGATTTGTGTTGTTTCTAGGCGCCTGTGTAAAGTAACTACCCGTGCCCAAGGGGCACACAAAACTGAAAATGGCCTTGTGGCGCAGTTGGTTAGCGCGCCGCCCTGTCACGGCGGAGGTCGCGGGTTCAAGTCCCGTCAAGGTCGCGGAAACCTTCGGGTTTCTGGCCAGATAGCTCAGTCGGTAGAGCACACGCCTGAAAAGTGTGGGGTCGCCAGTTCGATCCTGGCTCTGGCCACAACTATGGTCCCTCCTTATTATCAAGGAGGGGCCATTTTTGGTTTAATGGGGGACATGGAAAAAGCAATTTCTCATCAGACCGATTTGTCCCGTTTCGTGCTTACCGTTGATGGTGTGGAAGCGGGAATCTGCGAATACGTAGATTCCGGCGATACCCGCGAGTTCAACCACACGGTCATCGGGGATGACTTCCGTGGACAGGGCTTGTCCTCCCCGCTGATTAAGGAGGCCCTCGATGAAACCCGGGCTGCCGGCATGAAGGTCATCGCCACCTGCTCTGCCGTGGCGCACTTTATGGACAAGAACCCCGAATACCAGGATCTGCTGCGCGGTTAAGCACAGCAAAAAGCGGCCCACACAAGACTGTGGGCCGCTTTTAGTCTATTTAGATGTAGTAGTCCGGATCCACGAGCTTGACCCGCTCATGCCTATTTGAAGGCCGATTCTTGGCGGGGATGCCCACGGCGATGTGATCGGCCGGTACATCCTTCGTGACAACGGCATTGGCACCGATGGCGGAACCGGCCCCGATGGTGATGGGGCCTAAGACCTTGGCGCCCGCGCCGATGGTGACGTTATCTTCCACCGTGGGGTGGCGCTTGGTCTGGGTGAGCACCTGACCGCCGAGCGTCACGCCGTGGTAGAGCATGACGCCATCGCCAATTTCCGCGGTTTCGCCGATGACAATGCCCATCCCGTGGTCGATAAAGAAGCGGCGCCCGATGGTGGCGCCTGGGTGGATCTCGATGCCGGTAAAAAAGCGATTAATTTGGGCCAGGATGCGCGCAGGGCCCCGCAGGCCGCGCTTCCACAGCCAGTGGGACACGCGGTGCGACCAGATGGCGTGCAGGCCGGAATAGACGATCGCGTTTTCAACGTCGCCACGGGCAGCTGGGTCATGGTCGCGGGCATTGGCTAAATCTTCGCGGATATATTTAATAATGCTCATGCGGACTATAATACTGGTCACAAAAAGGCACCCGCCAAGCTTGACGGGTGCCTTTTATTCATGGACTAGGTTGCGGGGCTAGTTATGCCTCGCGGATGTCCTCGAAAAGAACGGTGGAAACGTAGCGCTCACCAAAGTCCGGCAGGACAACGACGATGGTCTTGCCCTCGAACTCGGGGCGCTCAGCCAGCTTCAGCGCGGCGGAAAGGTTTGCACCGGCGGAAATGCCAACCAGCAGGCCTTCCTCGGTAGCAAGGTCGCGGGAAAGCTTGATGGACTCCTCGAGGGAAGCGGTCAGGACCTCATCCAGCTGCTCGCGGTCGAGCACGTCCGGCACGAAGTTGGCGCCTAGGCCCTGGATCTTGTGCGGACCTGCCTGGCCTTCAGACAGCACAGGGGAGTCAGCCGGCTCAACGGCTGCGAGGTAAACGTCTGGGTTCTTGGACTTCAGGTAGCGACCTGCACCGGTGATGGTGCCGCCAGTGCCGACGCCTGCGACGAAGGCATCGACATTGCCCTCGGCGTCGTCCCAGATCTCCGGGCCGGTGGTGGCCTCGTGGATCTTGGGGTTGGCCTCGTTAGCGAACTGGGAAGCCAAGATGGCGTTGTCGCGCTCGGCGACGATCTCGTTGGCCTTATCAACCGCACCCTGCATTCCGGCAGCGCCCGGGGTCAGGATGATTTCTGCACCGTATGCGCGAAGCAGGACCTTGCGCTCATTGGACATGGTCTCTGGCATGGTGAGGACAACGTCGTAGCCCAAGGTTGCGCCGGCCAGTGCTAGGGCAATGCCGGTATTACCGGAGGTAGCTTCAACGATGGTGCCGCCCGGCTTCAGGTCACCGGATTCCTCAGCGGCCTTGATGATGGCGAGGCCGATGCGGTCCTTCACGGAGTTACCAGGGTTAAAGGACTCCACCTTGGCCAGCACGGTGGCACCCTTACCCTCAGCCAAGCGGTTGATGCGGATAAGTGGGGTACCGCCGATGGTCTCTAGGACATTGTTGTAAATAGCCATTTATTAGGACTCCTTTGGGAATCATATTCGTGGTCAAATCAGGTACAAGCGCAAGGATACACTATTTAAGTAGACAGAGTGGTATATTTATTACAGACAACCCATTCGGGCATGGAATGTGGGATTCACGGCCGCGGAGGCGAAGGGACGATTTCGAATTACCCCCACTTGCTGTCTATAATTCCACGTAGTTACCCGCTGCTCCCCAAGTTTTCGGGGATATCGGGTGCACCTACTTGGTTACCCCCGACGAGGAAAGAGTCTCATGGAGTCGCATCGCCTCAAAGATGATGAAGAATCCGTACGCGCGGCACTGTCGTCTCTCAAAACCGCCACCGGAATCCCAGTGACGATGTACGCAACATTATTGGCGGATAATCGCCTGCAAATTACCCAGTGGGTGGGCCTGCGTACGCCGGCGCTGCAGAATCTGCTTATCGATGCCGGCGTGGGCGTCGGCGGGCGCGTCATCACCACCCGTCGCGCGGTGGGCGTATCGGACTACACGCGTGCCACCACCATTTCCCACGAAAACGACAGCGTAATCCAAGACGAAGGCCTGCACTCGATCGTGGCCGTACCCGTTACCGTGCAGCGTGAAATCCGGGGAGTGCTTTACGTTGGCGTACATTCCCCTGTGCGCTTGGGGGATAAGGTCATCGAGGAAGTAACGATGACGGCCCGGACCCTAGAGCAAGATCTCGCGGTCAACTCCGCGATGCGCCGCGCCGATGGCGGAAAGGGAGGTGCGTCCCGCGGCCATGCGATGAACGGTGCGGAATGGGAACAGGTTCGTTCCACCCACTCCAAGCTGCGCATGCTGGCCAACCGCGTCGAGGACGAGGAGTTGCGCAAGGAACTCGAGGCGCTCTGCGATCAGATGGTCTCTCCCGTGCGCGTGAAGCAATCAACCAAGCTTTCCGCCCGCGAGCTCGACGTCCTCTCCTGCGTGGCACTCGGCCACACCAACGTGGAAGCGGCGGAAGAAATGGGAATTGGCGCCGAAACCGTCAAGTCCTACCTACGCTCCGTGATGCGCAAGTTGGGGGCGCACACTCGCTACGAAGCCGTCAATGCCGCCCGCCGGATCGGCGCGTTGCCCTGATAACCGGTAGCGTAGAAAGCTGTGAAAGATCAGTTTATTGTTTCCGGCGGTGCCCGTCTTGCAGGCACCGTCAAAGTAGATGGCGCCAAAAACAGCGTCCTTAAGCTCATGGCCGCCGCGTTGCTGGCGGAGGGGACGACGACGCTGACCAATTGCCCAGAGATTCTGGACGTACCTTTGATGAAAAAGGTACTCGAAGGCTTGGGCTGCGAGGTGACAATCGATGGCAGCACCGTCCGCATTACTACCCCTGCGACGCCGCAATCGAACGCGGACTTTGATGCGGTTCGCCAATTTAGGGCATCGGTATGCGTCTTAGGCCCACTAACCTCGCGCTGCGGGCATGCAAAGGTTGCGCTGCCCGGTGGTGACGCCATTGGCTCTCGCCCGCTTGATATGCACCAGACCGGCTTGGAAAAACTCGGCGCCACCACCCGCATTGAACACGGCGCCGTGGTCGCTGAGGCCTCCGAGCTTCGCGGTTCCACCATCCGTTTGGACTTTCCTTCCGTTGGTGCAACGGAAAACATTTTGACCGCCGCCGTCTTGGCTGAGGGCACCACCGTCCTCCACAACGCCGCCCGCGAGCCCGAGATCGTTGACCTGTGCGAGATGATGAAATCCATGGGCGCCAATATCGAAGGCGAAGGCACCTCCGAGGTCACCATCCACGGCGTGGACCGGCTTAACCCAACGGAGCACGAGGTCATCGGTGACCGCATCGTGGCAGGCACCTGGGCTTATGCCGCAGCCATGACACAAGGCGATATCACAGTCGGCGGCATTGCTCCGCGCCACTTGCACCTTCCGCTGGAAAAGCTGAAGTCCGCCGGTGCAGAGATTGAAACCTATGAAAACGGCTTCCGCGTGCGTATGGATAAGCGCCCTACCGCTGTGGATTACCAGACGTTGCCTTTCCCAGGCTTTCCGACGGACCTCCAGCCCATGGCCATCGGCATTTCCTCCATCGCCGAAGGGACCACCGTGATCACGGAGAACGTCTTTGAATCCCGGTTCCGCTTCGTCGACGAAATGCTGCGCTTGGGTGCCGATGCCCAAGTAGACGGTCATCATGTGGTGGTGCGCGGAAAGGAGCATCTTTCCTCTACGCATGTGTGGAGCTCCGATATCCGCGCAGGAGCTGGCCTGGTGCTCTCCGCACTCTGCGCCGACGAAGCCACGACCGTTCACGATGTCTTCCATATCGACCGCGGCTATCCCCACTTTGTGGAGAACCTTTCACGGCTTGGAGCCACCATCGAAAGGACGCAGGAAGAAGAAATCTTCTAATTAACCTTTCCCCAGTATGCATTTTTGCGGTGTGTGCTGGGGATTTGTGTGTTTTTCGGGGTTGGGTGTAACTTTATCGAAGTCGCCGAGAGGTAGCCGGTTGGTTACTTTTGAGTGGCTTTTTGTACTGACTTGGCTCGGGGATTTGACTTGGTTCAGGTTGTTGGGTAAGTTAGTACGAGCCGCCGCTGAGAGGTTAACGTTTGGTTAATTTTCTTGTGGTGTGTGGATGTTGTTTGAGAACTCAATAGT
>NZ_JBEHFW010000007.1:0-163696 GCF_040225475.1 Corynebacterium sp. KPL2861 | reverse complement strand
ACACAACCATGCACACAAAAATAAAAAATAAGTACATTGGCACACTATTGAGTTCTCAAACAACATCCACACACCACAAGAAAATTAACCAAACGTTAACCTCTCAGCGGCGGCTCGTACCAACTTACCCAACAACCTGAACCAAGTCAAATCATCGAACCAAGCCAGTACACAAAGTCACAAACAAGCAACCAACCGGCTACCTCTCGGCGACTTGGATAAAGCTACACCCCACACCTAAAAACACACAAATCCCCTGGTAAATGGTCAAAACCATTACCAAGGGATCATTTAGCTACCTTATTGGCAGAAAGCGTGACGGCATTAGGAAGGATTCACAACCCGTGCCCCGGCGAAGCGCTTCTTGCCCTTGCGCAACACCAGCCACGAGCCATGCAGGAGGTCTTGGGAAGACGGAGACCATTCGATGTCCTCGATGCGCTGGTTGTTCACGTATGCACCGCCTTCACCCACAGTGCGGCGCGCGGCACCCTTCGATTTCTCCAAGCCCGCACAAACCAATAGATCCAGGATCGTGGCATCCGAGCTGACCTCCGCTACCTCGGTCTCCTGCAATGCAGAAGACAGCGTGGCCTCGTCCAAATCCTGCAACTCCGCCTTACCGAACAGAGCTTGGGAGGCCAGCTCCACTGCTTCGGTGGCTTGTGCGCCGTGGACCAGTGTGGTCATTTCTCGTGCCAACACTCGCTGCGCCTCACGCTTGTAGGGTTCCTCCTCTACCTTGCGCTCCAGATCCGCGATCTCCTCCTGAGTCAAGAATGTAAACCAACGCAGGTAATCGATAACCACCGCGTCTCCAGCATTAATAAAGTACTGGTACCAGGAGTATGGGCTGGTCAGCTGCGGATCCAACCATAGCTTGCCGCCGCCGGTGGATTTGCCGAACTTATTACCCTCGGCATCCGTCACCAGCGGTACCGTCAGGCCGTGGACTTTCGCACCGTTCACGCGCCGGTTCAGATCCACACCGGAAACGATGTTGCCCCACTGGTCGCCACCACCAATCTGCAGGACACAGTCGTACTCATTGTGTAGGTGCACAAAATCGTTAGCCTGCAGCAGCATGTAGGAAAACTCGGTGTAGGAAATGCCATCGGATTCCAAGCGGCGCTTAACCGTATCGCGGTCCAGCATGGTGTTCAGCGAGAAATTCTTACCGATATCGCGCAGGTACTCGATGACGTTGATCTGGCTAATCCAGTCCGCGTTGTTCACCATCACCGCTGGGCTTGCAACCTCGCCCGAATCGGTGAAGTCCACGAAAGATTCCAGTTGGGTCTTGATCATCTGCATATTCTCTGCGATCTGCTCTTCCGTGAGCATAGAACGCTCCCCAACATCACGTGGGTCACCAATCATTCCCGTCGCACCACCGGCCAACGCGATTGGACGGTGGCCGAATTGCTGAAAGCGTTTCAGCATAATCAGTGGTACCAGGTGCCCAGCGTGCAGCGAGCTACCCGTCGGATCGAAACCGCAGTACAAGCTGATCGGGTTCTCTGTGGCCTCTTTCAAAGCCTCCAAATCCGTGGACTGGTTAATGAGCCCGCGCCATTCCAGTTCGTCAACAATGTTCGTGTTGTTAGTCATACGTAGGTGTTCCCCTGTTCCCTAATTATCTAAGTGTCTGCTTTTCCAGAGCGTGTGGCTCTAGTTACTTGGACCCAATGGGCCAGTCCTTGGCCTCGTCCACCAGCAGGACCGGAATGCCATCCTGCACCGGATAGGCCTTGTTCAGCCTGGGGTTAACCAAATAGTCGCCGTGATCCTCCAGCGGTTGCTTGTCGATCGGGCACGCGAGGATCTCTAGGAGCTTCTGATCAATCATGCTGCTAAGTCTAACCCGTGCCCCAGCCATCACACCGAGAGCCTCTCTGGAGTTGTTTAACGCTTTTCTATTTTGCTCATTGAGGCTGCCCGAAAAACCGTCCGCCCTAGGACTTAATACGCGGGTGCTGTGCGTTACAGTAGGAAGTGCAACCGAACACGGGCGCTCGAGGTATCGAGCTGAGATCGCGCTGTATGCCCGCGCGAGTACCGCTAGAACCTGCCTGGTTAGAACCAGCGAAGGAAGAATGAGGAGAGTCAACTATGACGGATACGTCTACCCAACACACCCGTACCACCATTCCGAACGACGAATATGGTGCGGAAATCCACCCGAAGCACAGCTTCGCCCCCATCGAGAAGCAGGTGGAATCCTTCGGTAAGACCTTCACCCTGCAGGTGCCGGAGACCGAGGTGCAGCTGGATGATTCCCCGACGGGACCGAACGCACCGCAGAAGCTCTACCGCACCCGCGGTCCGTGGGCCGAGCCAACCGAAGGCCTAGAGGCCCTGCGCAGCGAGTGGATCAAAGCCCGCGGAGATGTGGAGGCCTACGAGGGGCGTCGTCGCAACTTGCTGGACGACGGTAACCGCGCCCTCAAGCGTGGCGAGGCCAGCGACGAGTGGAAGGGCGTCAGCCGCGAGACGCTGCGGGCCAAGGATGGCAAGCGCGTAACCCAGATGCACTACGCCCGCCAGGGTGTTATCACCCCGGAGATGGAATACGTCGCACTGCGCGAGCACTGCGATGTAGAAAAAGTGCGCGAGCAGGTTGCCTCCGGTAAGGCGATCATCCCGAACAACATCAACCACCCGGAGTCCGAGCCGATGATCATCGGCAATGCCTTCAACACGAAGATCAACGCCAATATCGGCAACTCCGCAGTGACCTCCTCCATCCGCGAAGAGGTGGACAAGCTGCGCTGGGCTACCCGCTGGGGCGCAGATACCGTGATGGATCTATCCACCGGTAACGACATTCACACCACCCGCGAGTGGATCATGCGTAACTCGCCGGTGCCGATCGGTACCGTGCCGATCTACCAGGCACTCGAGAAGGTCGACGGCGTCGCCGAGGACCTGACCTGGGAAATCTTCCGCGATACCGTGATCGAGCAGTGCGAGCAGGGCGTGGACTACATGACGATCCACGCCGGCGTGCGCCTGCCCTTCGTGCCGCTGACCACCAAGCGCGTGACCGGCATCGTCTCCCGCGGCGGTTCCATCATGGCTGGCTGGTGCCTGGCACACCACAAGGAATCTTTCCTCTATGAGAACTTCGACGAGCTGTGCGAGATCTTCGCCAAATACGACGTCGCGTTCTCACTCGGTGATGGCTTACGCCCAGGTTCTATCGCCGACGCCAACGACGCAGCCCAGTTCGCCGAGCTGAAGACCATCGGCGAGCTGACCCACCGCGCGTGGGAATACGACGTGCAGGTGATGGTCGAAGGCCCGGGCCACGTACCGCTAAACATGGTGCAGGTCAACAACGAAAAGGAGCAGGAATGGTGCGGCGGTGCGCCGTTCTACACCCTGGGACCGCTGGTCACCGACATTGCTCCCGGCTACGACCACATCACCTCCGCCATCGGTGCGGCTAATATCGCCATGGGTGGTACCGCGATGCTGTGCTACGTCACCCCGAAGGAGCACCTCGGCCTGCCGAATAAGGACGATGTGAAGACCGGCGTGATCACCTACAAGGTCTCGGCCCACGCCGCGGACGTCGCCAAGGGCCACCCGGGTGCCCACGAGTGGGACGATGCGATGAGCAAGGCCCGCTTCGAGTTCCGCTGGCACGACCAGTTCGCCCTGTCCCTGGACCCGGATACCGCCCAGTCCTACCACGACGAGACCCTGCCCGCGGAGCCGGCAAAGACCGCCCACTTCTGCTCGATGTGTGGACCGAAATTCTGCTCCATGCGCATCAGCCAGGACATCCGCGACGCATTTGGTGAGAAGATCGACGAGGCTCTGGCCACCGACCACGAGCAATCGCTGGTCAAGGACCTCGGCTTGCCGGGCTTTGGCCGCCAGAGTGTGGACGAAGAGGGCGTCTCAAATGCCGAAGGCGAAGAAGAAATGGCCGAGGAGTTCCGCCGCGCGGGTTCCAAGCTGTATCTGAACCGCAGCGAGGCCAAGGAAGTAGCTGAGGACTTGGAAAAGGAAGCAGCGGGACACAGTGCACGGTAAGCAACTGGACCTGCGGTGTTACCACGTGACGGGCGCACCGCAGGAAAAGGTCGTACAGGTTGCCGCGGCAGCAGCCGCCGGTGGCGCGGGCGTGATTCAGGTTCGCAGCAAGCCCATCAGCGTGCGCGATTTGACCGCCCTGGCCATCGACGTTGCCGCGGCAGTCGAGGAAGCCAATCCGGCGACGCGTGTGCTTATCGATGACCGAGTCGACGTAGCCGCCGCGCTCATGGGCGAGTACAACATCCACGGCGTGCACATCGGCCAGGACGACCTGGACCCACGCTTGGCGCGGCGAATCCTTGGCGAGGATGCGATCATCGGGCTGACTACCGGCACCCTTGATCTAGTGCAGGCTGCTAACGAGTACGCCGATGTGATCGACTACATCGGAGCTGGCCCGTTCCGCCCCACGCCCACGAAGACCTCCGGCCGCACCCCGCTGGGGTTGGATGGTTATCCCCCACTCGTGAGTGCATCGGCCGTTCCTGTGGTGGCAATTGGAGACGTGCAGGCCGCCGACGCCGAAGCGCTGGCCCAAACCGGTGTGGCTGGAGTGGCGATTGTGCGTGCCTTTATGGACTCCGATGATCCAGCTGCGCTGGCAACCACGGTTGTCGATGCCTTCGATCGGGCGAACGCGAACGCAGCAAACGGCTCCCATGAATAATACCGAGCACGCCATAATCGGCGCAGGAATCATCGGGCTGTCCACCGCATTCGAACTGGTAGATGCGGGCGTGGACCCGCAGAAAATCCTAGTAGTAGATCCCCAGCCCATCAGTGGCGCCACGTTCGTGGCCGGCGGCATGCTGGCTCCGGTTGCGGAAGTGCAATACAGGCAAGAACCGCTGTACCCGCTGATGGTGGCTTCGGGCGAGATGTTCCCTGACCTACTGGCCAGGTTGGGTGGCAAAACCTCAGCGCCGACCGGCCACCGCAGTGAATCCACCCTGGTGGTAGGGGCTGACCGCGCCGATGGCTTACACATCCGCGAACTGCTGGCGCTGCAACAGAAACACGGCATGGATGCCCACGCGCTGCCATTGCGGCAAGCCCGAAAGCTTGAGCCGGGGCTCAGTCCCCAACTGGCGGCCGCGGTGGAAATCCCGGGCGACCATCAGATCAACCCGCGCATGTTCGGCTCCTGCCTGCAGGAGTACCTGCTGCACGCTGGGGTTCGCTTTATGTCCACTGCAGCAACGCGCATCGACGGCCAAAATGTGCAGCTTGCCGATGCCCGCATGGTCACCGCCGGAATGATCTACCTCTGCAACGGGCTGGGGGCTAAGGACGTGGACGGCTGGTTCGAGGGCGCCAATCCCCTAGCACTTCGGCCGGTGTACGGCGACATGCTGCGACTGCGGGTGCCAGAAGAAATAGTGCACACCAGCGGCGAGCCGCTGACCCGGGTGGTGCGCGCGTTCGTGGAAGACCGGCCGGTGTATGCCATCCCCCGTACCGATGGCACCATCGCCGTCGGGGCGACCAGCCGCGAAGATAACCGTAAGGGGCCTGCCGTAGACGGTGTGTACACACTGCTGCGCGATGCCATCCGCGTGGTCCCTGGGCTGGAAGAGTGCGAGTTTATCGAAGCGATCGTTGGAGTCCGACCCGGCACCCCCGATGACCTGCCCTACCTAGGCAAAATACGCGACGGGCTGGTGGTCTCTACCGGATACTTCCGCCACGGAATCCTCCTGTCCGCCTTCGGGGCTAAGGTAGGAGTCCAGTTGGGGCTGGGCACGTCCCCGGGGATGGACATCTCGGCCTGCGATCCGCTGCGCCACGCCCGATAGCCAAAAACGAAAGGAATACGCACCATGGAATACACGGTTAATGGAGAACCACGCAACAGCGATAGGTATATCACCGTGGCCGCCATCGTAGAAGCAGAAACTGGCAATGCCTCGCCCAAGGGCGTGGCCGTGGCCGTAAATGGCGACGTGGTTCCCGCCAGCAACTGGTCTTATGAAGTAACCGACGGCGATGAATTGGATATCCTTGTCGCCGTGCAGGGCGGTTAGGAGCTTTCACCATGCTTTCTATCGCAGATAAACACTTCGATTCGCACCTAGTAATGGGAACCGGCGGTGCCAGCAGCCAGGCTATGTTGGAACAATCCCTGGTTGCCAGTGGTACGCAGCTGACCACCGTGGCCATGCGTCGGCACAGTGCCACGAGTTCCGGTGGGGAATCCATCTTCGAGCTCTTACAGCGATTGAATATTGACGTGCTGCCCAACACTGCCGGGTGCCGCACCGCCCGCGATGCCGTAACTACAGCCAAGCTAGCCCGCGAGGCGCTTGGTACCAATTGGGTGAAGGTGGAGGTTATCGCGGATGATCGCACGCTTTTGCCGGACGTGGTCGAGCTCGTAGATGCTTGCGAGATGCTGGTTGCCGCAGGATTCGTGGTGCTGGCATATACGAGCGACGATCCGGTCATCGCCAAGCGGCTAGAAGACGTCGGCGTGGATGCGGTGATGCCTTTGGGCTCGCCCATCGGTACGGGCCTGGGTATCCTGAATCCACACAATATCGAGCTGATCTGTTCGCGTACACACGTGCCCGTACTGCTGGATGCCGGTGTGGGCACGGCCTCCGATGCTGCACTGGCTATGGAGCTGGGCTGCGACGGCGTTCTCCTCGCCAGCGCTATCAACCGCTGCCAGGATCCCCTGGCAATGGCCACTGCAATGAAATACGCCGTGGAAGGCGGCCGGTTGGCCCGCCAAGCCGGGCGCATTCCCAAACGGCAGCACGCCGTGGCCTCGTCATCGTTCGAGGGGCTGGCTAGCTGGGAAGACAAGGTCTTGTAATGAGCGAACTTCCCCGCGAAGAGTTGCACAGGGTTGCCCGCCAAACGCTGTTGCCCGGCTTCGGCATCGCCCAGCAAGAGGCACTGCACGCTACCCACGTCTTAGTCATTGGCGCTGGTGGTTTGGGTTGTCCCCTGATGCAGCAGCTGGCTGCCGCCGGCGTGGGTGAGATCTCAGTGATCGACGACGACACGGTGGATCTGACCAATATCCACCGCCAAATCCTATTCGGCGCCCACGATGTGGGTAAGCCCAAGGTGGACGTCGCGGCCGAAAGGCTCCAGCAACTGCAGCCGGGCATCGTGGTGCATGCGATTCGCGACCGACTCACCGCTGACAATGCCGTGGACTACCTCCGTGGAGTGGACATCCTAGTGGATGGTTCTGATACTTTTGCCACCAAGTTCCTAGCAGCCGATGCCGCGGAGATCACGGGCACCCCGCTGGTATGGGGCTCGGTGCTGCGTTTTCGGGGCGACTGCGCAGTGTGGTGGTCCGGGCCCGGCGCCGAGTCGGGCGTGGGCATGCGCGACCTCTATCCCCTGCAACCCGACCCCGATTCCGTGCCTGATTGCGCCACCGCCGGCGTGCTGGGCGTGACCACCAGCGTGGTCGCGGGCCTGATGTCCACCGAGCTGATCCAGTTCGCAACGGGCATGAACCGCGACCGGGTGGGCCTGCTAAGCATCTACAATGCCCTAACCGCCTCCATCGACCACTTCCACGTGCCCCGCGACCCAGCACGCGAACTAACCACCCAGTTGCAGCATGACTACGGTGGCGGAGCTTGTGCCGTGCCGGAGGACGATGATACCGATGCCGAGATCTTCGACAAGCTACGCGATGGCGCCGCGGCCATCGATGTGCGCGAAATCAGTGAAGCCGCCATCGATGATTTCTTCTTTGACTCCACTGCCAAGCATTACCACTTACCAACCTCCGTGTGGCTGGAAGATCCAGAGGCAGCGCGCTGCCTCCTCGATTCCCTGCAGGCCGAGGGGCTTAGCGAAGCGTGGGTGTACTGCGCCTCCGGCAAGCGCTCGGCCAGCTTCATCTCAGCTTTCGCCGAGGATGCCGAACGGCGCGGCATCACGTTGCACAACGTCGCAGGCGGCATAAAGGGCCAACCCGCGACGTCTCATGGAATGCCATCCTCTCATTGATGAGGGCATTTTTATCTACTAGATAAGCCAGGGACCTTGTCTGTCGCCCTTCTAGTTCTGCGTGCGCACTGGCTTGGTAGCCCACTCACGCGCCGCAGCGGCATGTTCGCGGACGGTTTCGCGCTGTTCAGCAACGCGAACGCCGGCGGTCCCGCCCTTGGTTGTGCGGGAAGCGACCGCACCATCAATGGTCAGGACCGCGCGCACCTCTGGGGTCAGCCGCTTGTCGACGCCCCTAAGTTCCTCGTCAGTGAGATCCACCAGGTCCACTCCCCGCTCTTCGGCGATGCGTACGCACGCGCCGGAAGCTTCGTGTGCTTCGCGGAAGGGCACGCCTTGGCGAACCATCCACTCTGCTAGGTCGGTGGCCAAGGTGAATCCGCGTGGTGCCAACTCGCGCATCCTGTCCTCATTAAAGGACAGGGTGGACACGAGCCCGGTCATCGATGGCAGCAACAAATTGAGCTGCGCCACCGAGTCCACGATGGGTTCTTTGTCCTCTTGCAGGTCGCGGTTATAAGCCAGTGGCTGTGCCTTGAGCGTGGATAGCAGCCCCGTGAGGTTGCCAATCAGGCGCCCGGTCTTGCCGCGGGTAAGTTCCGGGATATCCGGGTTCTTTTTCTGCGGCATGATGGATGAGCCTGTCGACCACGCGTCATCCAAGGTGACGTAGCCGTACTCTGGGGTACACCAGTAGATGATCTCTTCTGCCAGCCGGGACATGTCCACTGCGATCTGCGCCAGCACAAAGGCCGTTTCCGAGGCAAAATCGCGAGATGCGGTGCCATCCAGGGAGTTTTCCGCAGCGGAATCAAATCCGAGCTCTACGGCGATGGCTTCTGGGTCAAGCTGCAGGGAGGAACCTGCGAGCGCACCCGAGCCATACGGGGATACGGCTAGCCGCTTATCCAAGTCCTGCAAGCGTTGAATATCGCGCAGCAGCGGTTGGGCATGACCCAACAATTCGTGGGCAAGCAAGATGGGCTGCGCGGCCTGGGAGTGCGTCTTGCCCGGCATGATGGCCTCGGGATGCGCGGCGGCTTGATCCGCTAGGGCATCGACAAGCTCGGAGACTTGCAGGGTCGTATCGCGGATGGCATCGCGTACCCACATGCGAAAGAGCGTGGCAACTTGGTCATTGCGGGAACGTCCCGCGCGCAGGCGGCCGCCTACCTCGGGCCCAACGATGTCGATGAGGCCACGCTCCATGGCGCCGTGCACATCTTCGTCGGTGGGTGCTGGCACAAATTCGCCCGAAGCTACCTTTTCCCCGAGCTCGGTGAGTCCGGAAAGCATGGTGTCGAGGTCGGCATCGGAAAGCAGCCCTGCCTTGTGCAGCACCTTGGCATGCGCCTTCGAGGCGAGTACGTCGTAAGGGGCAAGCACCCAGTCAAAATGGGTGGAAACCGAGAGGGCGAACATCGCTTCGGAAGGGCCGCCGGAGAACCGGCCGCCCCAGAGCGCACCTTCGTTAGTCTTGTGTGGTTCCATCGGTGCCTATTTTTCTGCGCTGGTGGGGAAACCGCCGTCGCGGTCACGCTGGTTGGAAATCTGGGTGGACAAGCCGTGCAACTGGACAAAGCCCTTTGCAGCGGTCTGGTCGAAGGTATCGCCGGTGTCGTAGGTAGCCAAATCGAAGGAGTACAGCGACTGTCCGGAGCGGCGGCCGGTGACGGTCGCGGTACCTGCGTGCAGGCTCAGGCGGATATCGCCAGTGACGTTCTCCTGGGACTCCTCGATGAAGGCATCCAGAGAACGCTTGAGCGGCGAGTGCCACAGGCCGTCGTAAACCTCCTCGGACCACCGTGCATCCGTCAGGCGCTTGTAGCGTGCCAGCTCGCGCTCCACGGTGACATCCTCCAGCGCCTCGTGGGCCTGAATGAGCACCATGGCACCCGGTGCCTCGTAGACCTCGCGGGACTTAATGCCCACCAACCGGTCCTCTACCATGTCCAGGCGGCCGATTCCCTGGGCACCAGCGCGGCGATTGACCTCTTCGATGACCTGCAGCGGGGTCAACTTCTTGCCATCGACGGCAACCGGAACACCCTTCTCAAAGGAAATGATGATCTCATCCGGAGCATTGCCCAGGCCCGGGTCTTCCGTATATGCGTAGAGATCTTTTGTCGGTGGGTTCCACAGATCCTCCAGGAAGCCGGTTTCTACCGCACGGCCCCACAGGTTTTGGTCGATGGAAAAGGGCGAGGCCGCCGATTGCTCAATGGGAAGGTTAATCTCTTCCGCAAAATCAATGGCCTTATCGCGGGTCCATGCATAATCGCGCGCGGGAGCGACGATTTCTAGCGATGGATCCTGGGCGCGGAAGGAAACCTCGAAGCGCACCTGGTCATTGCCCTTGCCGGTACAACCGTGGGAGACGTGCGTTCCGCCGTGCTCCTGGGCGGCTTTTACCAGGTGCTTGGTAATAAGCGGGCGGGAAATGGCAGATACCAGCGGGTACTGCTTCATGTACATGCCATTCGCCTTGATGGTAGGCACGCAATATTGCTCCGCAAACTCATCTTTAGCATCGATAACGATGGACTCCACCGCACCGCAATCGAGCGCGCGCTGGCGTACGGACTCCATATCCTCGCCGCCCTGACCCAAGTCAAGGGAGACGGCCACGACGTCGCCGCCAGTCATCTTTGCCAAGTATGGAATGGCTACCGAGGTATCGAGGCCACCGGAATAGGCCAAGACTACGCGTGCAGACATGCTAAGACTCCTTCATTAATTGAAAAAAATTCGGTTAGTTAAATAATATACGAGCGGGTGTGAGAATGCCACAATTTTTTAAATCTTCTGCGTCTTCAGCTTTTCCGCCAATTCCGCACCGGTAACCCCCTCGCGTGCCAGCACAAAGATGGTGTCATCACCGGCGATGCACCCCACTACATCGTGCAGGCCCACGCGATCGATAAAGCTGGCGAGGTACTGCGCTGCGCCCGCCGGCGTGCGCAACATCGCGATATTCATCGAAGAATCGTGGGAAACCACCAATTCATCCAACATGCGCCGCAACTTCTCGCGCGGTCCGCCCACCTGATCCTCGAATTGTTCCAGCTCGCCCGCGACCATATAGTACGAGCGCCCACCGTCTCGCTTGACCTTTTTCGCTCCCAGCTCATCAAGATCCCGCGACAGCGTGGCCTGCGTGATATCGATGCCTTCTGCCAACAAGAGCTCCGATAATTGCACCTGGCTCGTGACGCGATTGCGATCCAAAATTTCCAAGATCTTTGCCTGCCGGGCAGTTCGAGTGCTCGGGGTGCTCATCGCTAGCGGTTCTCCTTATTAATATCGAGTAGCCACACCAGCAGTGCCTTTTGGGCATGCAGGCGGTTTTCCGCCTCATCGAATACTCGGGATTGCGGCCCGTCGATGACTTCTGCGGTCACCTCGTTGCCACGATAGGCCGGCAGGCAGTGCAAGAAAATCGCGTCTTGCTTTGCCTTTGCCATCACGTCTTTAGAGACCTGATATGGCAAAAACGGAGTGCGCCTATCCTGCCCATCGTTTTCCTGGCCCATAGACACCCAGGTATCCGTTATAACTACATCGGCGCCGGCTACTTCCGCAACGTCATCGGTAACCGTGACGTTGCCGCGCTGCCGTGCGCGCTCGACAAATTCGGGACGAGGCTGGAACCCTTCCGGCGAAATGATGGAAATATCCATGCCAGCGGTAGCAAAGCCAATCATATAAGAATTAGCCATATTATTATTGCCGTCCCCAAGATAGACCGCCTTGCGGCCAGCAAGATCGCCAAGGTTTTCCCGGCAGGTCAGAAGATCGCCCAAAATTTGGCAGGGATGCAGGTCATCAGACAGCGCATTGACCAGTGGAACCGTCGAAGTCTCCGCCATCTGTTCCAGGTTGTCGTGGGCATATGTGCGCCAGACGATGGCCTCCACGTAGCGGGACAAGACCGCGCCCGTATCCTGGTAGGACTCGCCCTTGCCCATCTGCGTGCCCGAAGAATCAACGGTAATGGCGCTGCCGCCCATATGCGCAATTCCGGTTTCAAAGGAAAAGCGGGTGCGCGTGGACGTCTTATCAAAGAGGACGGCTATCGTCTTTGGTCCCTCCAACGGGCGCCGCGCGAATGGATCGGCCTTGAGCTTAACCGCGAGATCGAGGACTTCTTTTTGTTCCTCCGGGCTAAGGTCATCATCGGCTAAGAAATGGCGCAAGCTCATACTAATTCCTCCACAACGGTGCGTAGCTTTTCTAGGGCAGTATCAATTTCCTGCTGGGAAATGACCAATGGCGGAGTAAGGCGCAAAACGTTCTCGCTCGGGGCATTGAGGATTATCCCTTGCTCAAATCCACGCTTGACGGCCTCGCGAGCCACCGGCGCATTTAATACAACACCTAGCATAAGACCGCGGCCGCGCACCTCGCTGACCCCGGAAATCTTTTCTACTTGCTGCGCTACGTGCTCGCCCTTGGCGGAGACCTCATTCAAGAACTTCTCATCAAGTGCATCGAGTACTACATTGGCCGCAGCGCACGCCACGGGGTTTCCGCCAAAGGTGGTCCCGTGGGAACCCGGCTGAAATAAATCCTTGGCGCGACCGCGGGTGATAGTGGCGCCGATGGGCAATCCGGCGCCGAGGCCCTTGGCCATGGTGATGACATCGGGGGAAATTCCCTCAAACTCGTGCGCAAAGAATTGCCCCGTGCGCCCTGCCCCGGCCTGGACCTCATCGACGATGAGCAAAATACCGTGTTCATCGCATAAATCAGCAACGGCCCGCATAAAACCGGCGGGAGCGGGGATAATTCCGGTCTCACCCTGAATCGGCTCGAAAATGATGGCGGCGGTATCCGCGGCGTCTTGCTCCACTAATTGGCGCAGGTAGTCGATATCGCCGTAAGGATAAAATTCCACGCCACTTGGCAGTGGGCGGAATGCCTTTTGCTTATCGGGCTGCCCAGTCATGGCCAAAGAGCCCATTGTGCGCCCGTGAAAACCATGGTGCGCGGCGAGGATGCGCCGCCTACCGGTGAGCCGCGCGAGCTTGAATGCCGCTTCGTTTGCCTCTGAGCCGGAGTTGCAGAAAAACACGCGCGCGTCGCTATCGCCTACCCGCTCAATGAGCTTTGCCCCAGCGTCGAGCACAGGTTGGGTGGCAAGAAGATTGGAGGTATGCACAAGGGTGCGGCTTTGCTTGGCAACGGCATCTGCTACCTCCGCATTGCCATAGCCCAAGGAATTCACGGCGATGCCGGCCAGCAGGTCAATGTAGGTTTTCCCGTTCTCATCGGTAACGGTAGCCCCCTCCCCGGACACCAAGCCGAGTGGCGGCTCACCGTAGGTATTGGCCAGCGTTTCTGACCATCGGCCGGTTAATGTTTCTTGTGCGCTCATGCGATATCGTCCTTCCTGAACACTGTGCCTTCGGGATAATCGTGCTTTTCGTAATCATCGGGCAGGACCATCGTTCCAATGCCGCCTGGGGTTAAAAGCTCAAGGAGTACGGGATGGCCTATTCGGCCGTCGATGACGTGCGCGGCGGATACCCCGCTCTGCACGGCATTGAGGCAGGATTCCATTTTGGGAATCATGCCGGAGCTCAGGCCGGGAAGAAGACCGGTAAGCTCATCGCTTTCGATTTTGGAGACTAAGGAATCTTTATTCGGCCAGTCGGTATAAAGGCCTTCCACGTTGGTCAAGATGACAAGGCGTTCTGCTCCCAGTGCGCTCGCCAGCGCACCCGCGGCGCTATCGGCGTTGATGTTATATACCTCGCCATCGGCTCCTGGCGCGATGGTTGAGACCACCGGGATGCGGCCGGCTTCGATAATGTCATTGACGGCTGCCGGATTGACCTCCACGATATCGCCCACCATGCCGATATCGGTTGCCTCTCCTTCTACGTCCACAAACCGCTTGGTGGCGCGGAAAAGTCCAGCGTCTTCGCCGCTTGTGCCCACGGCGTAGGGCCCGTGCGAGTTTATGAGGTTTACTAGTCCACGGCCGACTTGGCCAAAAAGGACCATGCGCACCACATCCATGATTTCGGGCGAGGTGACGCGGAAACCGCCCTTAAACTCGCCTTCGATGCCGAGCTTATCCAGCATGGAATTGATCTGCGGGCCGCCGCCGTGGACGACAACGGGCTTTGCGCCGATGGTGCGCAGAAACACCATATCCGCCGCAAAGGCTTCCTTGAGTTCCTCATCCACCATGGCGTTGCCGCCATACTTGACGACGACGATTTTATCGCGGAAGTGTTGCAACCACGGCAGGGCTTCAGCCAGCACCGTAGCGCGTTCTTGATTATTTAATCCGGGAAACATTTCTCCTCCTAGGAGCTATACGCCGAGTTGATCTCAACGTAGGAGTAGGACAGGTCCGTCGTGCGGACAAAGGCCGTACCTTCACCGCCGGTGCCGAGATCCACGCGGACATCGATATCTGCCCCGCTCAAGTCCACATCGCGGGCCCCGGGCGCGCCCGTCGAGTGCTCGCATACCGGCTGGTCATTGAAATAGACGGAGATGTTGTCTGGGTCCATGTCTGCATCCGCCATGCCGACGGCGGCCAGTACCCTGCCCCAGTTGGGATCGGAGCCGAACATGGCGCACTTGAATAAGTTATCCCGGCCCAGGGTGCGAGCGGCATTAAGCGCCTGCTCATCGGAGCCCGTGCCTTCAACGGTGATCTTTACGCGCTTTGTCACTCCCTCAGCATCGGCTTGGAGCTGATCCGCAATATCCGCGCAGACCTCTAGGATTGCTTGGTACAACTCTTCTTCGCTGGGCTGTACGCCGGAGGCCCCGGAGGACATGACAATCACGGTGTCATTGGTAGAGGTTGAACCGTCCACGTCCAAGGTATTAAAAGTCTGTGCGCAGGCCTTTTCCAGCGAGCTTTGGAGGACCGCCGCGTCAGCGACGGCATCGGTAGTAATGCAGACCAACATCGTGGCTAGCGACGGCGCCATCATGCCAACGCCCTTGCCCATAGCGCCCACGGACCATCCATCGCCTGCAAAAGCGGATTCCTTGGGGACGGTATCCGTGGTCATAATGGCTGTGGCGGCATCATTGCCGTGCTGTGGAGTCGTACCCACGTGGTGCACGACGTCAGCGATGCCCGCAAGCGCATTCTCCATGGGCAACGGCTCGCCGATAAGCCCGGTAGAACAGATGGCAATATCCTTCACAGCGATATCCGTGCGATGAGATACGGCGTCCACCATTGCGCGCGCATCGGCATCGCCTTGCGCGCCATTGCACGCATTGGCATTGCCGGAGTTGATGACTACGGCGCGCAACTGGCCATCCGCTACCGCCTCGCGGGAGACCTTTACTGGGGAAGCCACCACGCGGTTGCGCGTAAACACCGCCGCCGCATCCGAGCGCGGGCCCTCATTGACGATCAAAGCTAAATCCGATTTTCCGGAAGGCTTGATTCCGGCCTTTACCGCGCCGGCACTGAATCCGGCGGGTCCTGTGATTCCTGGTGTAGTCATCATTTCCTCCTCTGTATTGTGCGCAGCCCTAAGGGGCGACTGCGGCTTGGGGCAATCCCAAAGTTTCTGTCCATCCCAGCGCAAGGTTCATACATTGCACGGCGGCACCGGCGGTACCCTTGCATAAATTGTCTAGCGCCGCGGTAATGATGAGGCGGTGGGAATTTTCATCGACGTGGGCTTGGATATGCACCATGTTCGTGCCCACCACGTTCTGGGTTTCCGGTTGTTGGCCTTCTGGCAGCACTAGGCAGAAGGGCTCATCGGCATAGAATTCCTCAAATGCGGTGCGCACCTGCTGCTTGCCGATGCCCCCTTTCAGCTCCGCCGTAATCGTCGCCAGAATCCCGCGGGGCATGGGCGCAAGCACCGGGGTGAAACTCACGGACACCTCATCGTGGGAAAATGGTTGCAAGTTCTGCACGATTTCCGGGGTATGCCGGTGGGTGCCGCCTGGTTTATAAGCCTTGACGTTTCCCATGGTCTCTGCGCCCAATTGCGCGACGGAAGCCTTCTTTCCCGCTCCGGAGACGCCGGTGATGGCAATCACGGAAAGGGTGGATTCCACTAGCCCTCGCGCAATAGCGGGCAGTGCCCCCAAGGTAATGGCCGTGGGGAAACATCCGGGCACGGCTACCCGGTTTGTGCCTTTAAGGTTTGACCTGTTTTCCGGGATTTCCGGGATACCGTACGGCCACTGCCCCGCATAGTTCCCGCCGTAATAGGCTTTCCAATCGCTTTCCTTACGGAGCCGAAAGTCGGCGGCGCAATCGATGATGGTTACCTCATCGCCCAATTGCTCCGCGATCCGCGCCGAGTGTCCATGCGGCAAGCCCAAGAATACGACGTCATGTCCCGCAAGTTCCTCGGGTGTCGTTTCGGCGATAACGCGCTCTGCCAGTTGCGGCAGGTGCGGCATAATTTCTTCGACGCGCTGGCCCACTTGGGAATTTCCCGTCAAGGAACCAATGCGCAGGTCACCGGAGTGATAGGCAGGGTGGGATAGCAGCAAGCGCAGTATCTCTCCGCCGGCGTATCCTGTGGCCCCTGCCACTGCTACTGAAATCGTCATACCCGGAACTATAGCAAGAAATACGCTCCACTGTATGTTATTCAGTGAATTGGATTACTTTTCGCAGCTCATAAGGAGTGAAAATAATAAACATCTGCATGAAATAGCATAACGGCGAAGACCCAAGACCCGAGTGGCTTATGTGCCACCAAAGTCTGGTTCTTCGCCGTTTAATGCAAAGGGCTGGACTACTGGGTCTGCCCTATGCTCGCATTTCTGCGCCGAAGCGCTGCTTGGCCAATTCGGCGGCTGTAGTGCGGTGCTCGTTGACCTCCTCATCGGTCAAGGTACGGTCTGCAGCGCGGAATTGCAGCTGGAAAGCTAAGGATTTTTTGCCCTCGCCCAATTGCTCACCGCGGAAAATATCGAAGAGGTCGACCGACTCGATGAGATCGCCAGCTCCCTCCTCCACCGTGGCGCGCACCTTTTCTGCCGGGATATCCTCATCCACCACCAGCGCGATGTCTTGGTGCAAAGCTGGGAATGCAGACAGCACCGGCGCTGGGAAGCGCTCCGTCAACGGCAGCGCCGTGATATTAAGCTCCATCGCACACGTGCGCGGCGGCAAGTTGAGCGCCTCAAGAATCTGGGGGTGCAATTCGCCGGCGTAGCCCACGATGTCATCTGATCCTGGCACCTTGATGGCGGCGCACCGGCCTGGGTGCCACGGCAGGTGTTGCGCGGCTTCGACCTCGATATCAAGGCCCGCGGCGCGGGCAACCAGACGTGCGGATTCGATGGCATCCGCATAAGTGTAATCGCGGCCTTCGCCCCACGGGCCCTCGTGTTCCATCTTGCCCGTAGCGACGGTTGCCACGTGCAAGGGCTGATCCGGGAGGGTGCGCAGGAGTTCTTCCACAACTTCATCGCCAGGACGCTGGGCAACGGAAGGCATCGGTGACGATTCTGCGCGCTTGAATGCCACCTGCTGCAGGCCATACAGCGCCAGATCCTTGCGGCCGCGAGCTACGTTGCGGCCCAAAGCCTCAAGCGTTGCGGGAAGCAAGGTCGTGGCCAAGATGGCTTTGTCAGACTCCAACGGGTTCTGCACTGCCACGGTAGTGCGGCGGGCATCGTCAGCGGCAAGGCCCCACACATCAAAGGTGTCGTTTGCGATAAACGGCGTGGGCAAAACCTCTGCGTAGCCGGCATAGGCCAAACCGTGGCCGATGGCGCGGCGGCGCTTTTGCGCTAGGGGCAAACCACGACCGCCTGCTGGCGTAGGCAGAACGGTGGGGATATCTTCTAGGCCTTCTAGGCGCAAGACCTCCTCGATGAGGTCAACGTCCATGGAAATATCGGTACGCCAGGTCGCGGGTGTGACCTTAAGTACCGAATCCGATTCTGCTTCGACGGAGCAACCGACTTCTTCGAGGCGGGAGATAACGGTCTCGCGGGAGTACTCCACACCGGCGTATTCGCTCGGCTTTTCCGCACGCAAACGAATAGCCTGTGGCTGAGCAACCTCACCGACGAGGGTGCGACCCTTGTCAATCGTTCCGCCCGCGATGGAGTGCAACAACACACACGCAATATCGAGGGCCACCTCGACGATGGCCGGATCGACGCCGCGCTCAAACCGGCGCGATGCCTCAGAAGAAAGCTTGTGCCGGCGAGAAGTGCGGGCCACGGTGATGGGATCCCAGATTGCGGACTCAAAGTAGACATCGGTGGTCTGGTCAGAAATCTCTGAGCTCGTACCGCCCATAACGCCGGCTAGAGATTGAATGCCGTTGTCATCACAGATGACCACGTCTTCACCAGAAAGTTCGCGAGTGACGTGATCGAGGGTCTCAAACTTCTCGCCTTCGTGTGCATTGCGCACCGTAAGGTCGCCTGCGATTTCATTGGCATCGAAGGCGTGCATCGGGGCGCCCAAGAGCAACATGACGTAGTTGGTCACATCCGTTGCCACATTGACGCTGCGCTGGCCGCACAGCATGAGTTCGCGTTCCATCCAAAATGGGGTGCGTGCCTGCGGATCGATGCCGGTCACCTTGCGCACGCCAAATCGCTGCGCCTTAGTTTCCTCGCGCAGATCGATGATGAGAAGCGATCCTTCGGCCTCTGGCACAACAGAGGTATCGATTCCAGCTACCGCTGGATCATCGGCGACGTCCTTAAACTCCAGATCAAAGGCCGAGGCGATCTCGCGGCTTAACCCACGCGCGGATAGTGCGTAGCCGCGGTCTGGGGTGATATTGACGTCAAAATCAGTATCGGACAGGCCGATGACTGGACGGGCATCTTCGCCCACCATGTCCGCAACTTCCTCTCCCAGCACGATGATGCCGTTTGCCTGCGCGCCAAGGCCCAGCTCAGCAGCGGAGCACATCATGCCATTGGAGATGTGATCATAGGTTTCGCGCGCTGCGATTTTGAAGCCGCCGGGCAGCTCTGCGCCGGGCAGGGAGACTACAACGTAGTCATGCAAACGGAAGTTACGCGCACCGCAGATAATGCCCTGCAATTCACCGGTGCCATTGGCCTGGCCGACGTTGACTTGGCAGTACCGAATGGGCTTTTTGAACTGCGTGAGCTCTTCAATTTCTACAACCTGGCCAATGACCAATGGACCAGTAGTCTCAGGGATAGGCTCATATCCTTCGGTTTCAAAGCCCACACGGACGAAACCGGAATCCATATCGGCAGCGGACGCGCTCCAGTTCGGATTGGAAGCGCCAAGGATACGGGTAACCCAGTCTTGGGAAATAAGCATGATGTATCTATCCTTTCTGGGTTTTAAGCCTGTACGCCAAAGGGCAAGGTGAAGCGGACATCGCCTTCGACCATGTCGCGCATATCGGTCAGTCCATTGCGGAATTGCAGGGTGCGCTCAAGGCCCATGCCGAACGCGAAACCCGTATATTCTTCCGGATCAACACCTACCGCGCGCAGCACATTGGGGTTTACCATTCCGCAACCGCCCCATTCAATCCAGCCGGCCCCGCCCTTTTTATTGGGGAACCAGACATCTACCTCGGTAGAAGGTTCCGTGAACGGGAAGTAATTAACGCGCATGCGCGTCGTGGTTTCGGGGCCGAAGAGCACTTTGGCCAGGTGCTCAAGCGTTCCGCGCAGATGAGCCATGGTCAAACCCCTATCCACGGCGAGCCCCTCCACCTGGTGGAATACCGGGGTGTGAGTAGCGTCCAGCTCGTCTGTTCGGAAAACGCGCCCCGGGCAGGCGATGTACAGGGGCACATCGCGCTCGAGCATCGTGCGCACCTGCACCGGCGAGGTGTGCGTGCGGAGAACTTGCTTGGAGCCTTCCTTGCCCACGTGGAACGTATCCTGCAGGGTGCGCGCTGGGTGATCCGGCTTGAAGTTCAGGGCATCGAAGTTAAAGTACTCTGCCTCGATCTCTGGGCCGTCGGCGATTTCCCACCCCATGCCAACGAAAATATCGGCAATGCGCTCCGATAAGGAGGTAATGGGGTGCAGCGCACCCGTTTGCGCCCGAGTCGTAGGAATGGTCACGTCAACGGTTTCGGCCTTCAGCTGGGCCTCGCGAGCCTGCTGCTCCAATTCGTCCTTGACCTGCGCAAAACGTTTTTCCATCTTGCCGCGGGCCATATTGACGGCCTTGCCGGCGGATTTGCGTTGATCCTTGGGGATTTGCCCGAGGGATTGGCGGGCTTGCGGGATATACCCGTTTTCGCCTAAGTGCTCGCGGCGGGCAGCGGTGAGATCCTCTAGCGTCTCTGCTGCTTCGAAGGCTGCGATAGCCTTATCGGCCGCGGCCCCGAGGGCCTGTTCGGTCAATTCGATCTGCGGTGTATCGGACACGTACTTCGTACCTTCTTCTCGCGCGAAAACTAACGCGTGCAATCATACTCTGTCACTAGGACACGGACGGTCTCAGGGACCCCTTTTTCATTCGCTACAGCGGATAAACGCGATTGCGGCCTAACTCTGTTCCTGTGCCTTGGCGGATTCGTACAAACAAATACTGGCCGCGGTGGCAAGGTTGAGTGACTCCGCGCGCCCCCGCAGCGGGATGCGTACCCGCATATCGGCCTCTTCAAGCAGCTCGCCCAGCCCGTGGGCTTCATTGCCGAAGAGCCAGGCGGTGGGTTGGGTGAGGTCGGCATCGGCAAGCTCTACTTCCCCATCCGCGGCCGTAGCGACGATTTGCATGCCAGACTTGCGCAATTGGCCGAGTACGTCCTTGATATTTGGATCGCGTGCAACTGGGACGTGGAATAAGGAGCCTGCCGAAGCCCGGGCAACCTTGCTGCCTAAGGGATCCACGGTCTCGCCGGCGAAGATCACGCCGTCGGCGCCCATCGCGTCCGAAGTCCTAATCAACGTCCCCGCGTTCCCGGGCTCCGAGGTAAGCACCGGCACCGAAATCAAATTCGGCTTTCCATTAAGAATCTTTCCTGCGGACCACAAGACCGAAGAACTACACAGGGCAAAAATTCCCGTCGTAGTCGCAGTATCGGCCAGATGCTTTGCGGCCTTATCTGTAATGGGGTGGACGTAGACATCCATATAGCCGCAGGCCGTGACGATGTCCGCAAAGCGCTCCGCGGCCTTTTCCGTCACAAATACATCCGTGGCCGCACCCGTAGACACCGCAGCATCCACCGCATTTTCGCCCTCGATAATGAACTGCTTGGCCTTCTTACGATTAGCAGCCCGGTGCAATTTCGCCGCGTTGACGATGCGCGGAGTACGTTCAGTAAAGGCGGAGTCAAAGTCTAAATTCATAGGCCCTACCCTACCTTGGGCGCTGAACTGCTCGTTTCACGCCTCAGATATGACAAAGCCCTGCCAGAAATCCGGCAGGGCCATGGCAAAAAATTACTTCTTTAACGGGACTCCCCGTGCGTCCTTGTCGTAATCGCCCACGCCAAGGAGAATCATGAAGAACTCAATGAACACCCAGATTCCTAAAACGGTCCAGAAAAGGAAGCCCAACAGGAACCAGAAGGTAAACCAGCCAAGGATATTGAGAGACAACTGCACGACACCATAAGTTGTGCGACCAGTGTAGAAGTTATGCGCGCCGACACTGCCCAAGAAGAAGCACAGAAGCAACGCAGCTACCCAGGACTTTTGGTTACCTGCCACCGCATATTGTTGCTGAGGATAGCCCTGCTGCGGATAGCCACCAGAGTGGAATTCCTGGGAGTAATACGGCCGATCCTGGCCAGGAAATTGACTCGAATAAGGGTTGCCTTCTGGTTGCTCGCGGTTATACGGGCTCATCATAGCTTGGCAGTCTCCTTGCAAATACTAGCTTTATAGACTCATCAATCTAGCACACAGCGTGCACGATTTTGACGAGCATTAGGCGTTGAGATAGCACGAAACCCACCCCACGCCGGGGATTAACCGGTGATGGAGTGGGCAAGCAGCTATGTAGCTGAAAAGCTTACGCAGCCTTCGGTGCGTTGACGTCCTCAGGCAGGGCGGCCTTGGCGGTCTCGCACAGTGCGGAGAAGGCCTCGAAGTCATTGACGGCAAGCTCAGCGAGGATCTTGCGGTCTACCTCGATCTCAGCCAAGCGCAGGCCGTGGATCAGGCGGTTGTAGGTGATGTCGTTCATGCGGGCAGCAGCGTTGATGCGCTGGATCCACAGCTTACGGAACTCGGACTTACGCGCGCGACGGTCGCGGTAAGCGTAGGTCATAGAGTGCAGCCACTGTTCCTTGGCCTTACGGTACAGGCGGGAACGCTGACCACGGTAGCCCTTGGCGGACTTCAGGATCGCGCGACGCTTCTTCTTTGCGTTAACTGAGCGCTTTACTCGTGCCACAGTAATACTTCCTTAAATTCTGATTGAGATGGTGGATGTGGGTTGATTGGGCGCTTTTAGGCGCGACCGAGCAGGCGCTTGACGCGCTTGGTGTCTGGCTGAGAGACGGACTCGGTGCCCTTGAGGCGACGGGTACGCTTGGAAGGCTTGCCCTCCAGCAAGTGGCGGCGGTTTGCCTGCTCGCGGCGCAGCTTGCCGGAACCGGTCACCTTGATGCGCTTTGCGGTGCCCTTGTGGGTCTTCTGCTTCATGAGTATTAAGTCCTTAAATCCTACGTGGAATATGGTTTACTTTTTGCCCTTACGAACCGGACCCAAAACCATGGTCATGTTGCGACCATCCTGCTTGGGGCGGGACTCAACTACGCCAACCTCAGCGACGTCATCGGCCAACCGCTCCAAAAGCCGGAAACCCAGCTCCGGTCGCGATTGCTCGCGGCCGCGGAACATGATGGTCACCTTGACCTTGGATCCCTTTTCCAGGAAGCGAACTACGTTACTCTTCTTGGTCTCATAATCGTGATCGTCGATCTTCGGACGGAACTTTTGTTCCTTCACCACGGTCTGCTGCTGGTTCTTACGAGATTCGCGAGCCTTTTGGGCCTGCTCATACTTGAACTTGCCGTAGTCCATGATTTTGGCAACTGGGGGCTTAGCCTTAGGAGCTACCTCGACCAAATCCAGGTCAGCTTCATAAGCAAGCTTGCGGGCATCATCGGTGCGGACGATACCCACCTGTTCACCACCGGGGCCGACAAGACGGACCTCGGGTACTCGGATACGCTCATTAATGCGAGCTTCAGCGCTGATTGTGGTTCTCCTCGATTAGGGGTTTTGGGTAATGAGTTCACCTACCGTGGACCACAAACGAATCTAACCCGGTCTGCCAAAGGCAGCCGGGAGATCTCACAGAGCCAGACACTAATGTCTGGTTACCTTTACCGTTATCCAACGAGCTTTAAGTTCGCGGCATCGGGTGGGAGAATCTCCGCTTGTGACCCAGGTACCTAGAAAAGGTACCTTGGGCGGTAGTGGATACGACACTAGCAGCCGCTACCATTTAAGGCAAACCGCAGAATACTAGGCATCCTCGCAGGAGGAATCGGGCTCTAGTTTTTCATCTTCAATGGATTTGTCGATGACCTTAAGGACATCATCGGCAAGGTCATCGATCGCGGCGGAGCCACTTTCATAATCCTCGCCCTCGACGATGACGCTCAAGGCCACGCCTACCCTTTTACCGTCCTTTTCATGGACACCGAATTGGCGGAATGTGTAGTCATTGCTATTTTCATCGAGCCCCCAGCCGCTTTTGGCCCGGGTGCTTGTGTGTTTGGAGAGGCCAACGTTTTGCCATTCCACGATGTCATTTAATACCTCATGGACGTATTCGGCTTCTTTGATGCAGGGCAATTGCGCGCCAAAATTTGCTTGCTCCTGCAATGGCCAGGTGGAGTACCCAAAAGCATCGTCCTCAATGGAGGCATTCGAGCCGTGCTCGCGCAAGAGTTTTTCCACCGCCTCCGAGGCCACACCTTCTTCCCACTGCACTTGCGACCACAATGCGTAGGCGGCATCATTATCGGATTCCTTGATGGCCAAATCCACCAAGGATGGATCGGCGCCGTCCTGCAGGGCCGTAATCGCGATGGGCACTTTGATGGTGGACCATGCTGGGCCTTCGCCTTTGTCGCCCGCAGAAATTTTTTCTTCACCGGCGGAGATGGCCACGCCAACCTTAGCGTCATAGTCCTTGGACACTGCCGCAATGGCGCGGTCTAGATCTTTGGCGATTGCGGCATCGGCATTATCGCTAGCGCTTGCCGATGCCCCTTCCCCCGCCGCCGTATCCGGCGCCTGTTCCGGCGACGAGCACGCCGCCACTGCAGCAAGCGATACCGTCGCCAGTATCGCTCCCATTCTCCGCCGCAGATTCATTCCTCACAGACTAGCCCATCTTTTAGAAAGGGGACAATTTTTCACAGAAACTATCCCCTTAGTTTTTAAGGCAGCATTTCCTTGAGGTAGCCGCCGGTATAGGAACCCTCCACTTGCGCGACCTTCTCCGGGGTACCCTGCGCAACCACGGTACCGCCACCGGCACCGCCTTCTGGACCCATATCCACAATCCAGTCTGCAGCCTTGATGACATCGAGGTTGTGCTCAATGATGAGCACGGAATTGCCCTTATCTACCAACCCTTGAATCACCAGCATTAACCGGCGAATATCCTCAAAGTGCAGACCAGTCGTCGGCTCATCCAGGATATAGATGGTGCGGCCATTGGTGCGCTTTTGCAGCTCCGAAGCGAGCTTCACGCGCTGAGCCTCACCGCCGGACAACGTGGTGGCGGCTTGGCCGAGGCGAACGTAGCCCAGGCCGACATCGACAAGCGTGGCCAAGTAGCGGTGGATGGAGGTAATGGGCTCGAAGAAGTCCGCTGCCTCTGAGATGGGCATGTCCAGCACTTCCGCGATGTTTTTGCCCTTGTAGTGGACCTCCAGGGTCTCGCGGTTATAGCGCGCACCCTCGCAGACCTCACACGGGACATAGACATCCGGCAAGAAGTTCATCTCAATCTTGATGGTGCCATCGCCCTGGCAGGCCTCGCAGCGGCCGCCTTTGACGTTGAAGGAAAAACGGCCGGCCTTGTAGCCTCGCACCTTTGCTTCTTGGGTCTCCGCAAAAAGGTTGCGAATCTTATCAAAGACGCCGGTATAGGTCGCCGGATTGGACCGCGGGGTACGGCCAATCGGGCTCTGATCCACCTGCACCAATTTATCCAGGTGCTCAATGCCCTCCACGCGCTTGGCGCGCCCAGGAACCTGCCGGGCGCGGTTCAAGTTATTGGCCAAGGTCTTGGCCAGGATTTCATTGACCACGGTGGACTTGCCGGAGCCGGATACACCGGTAATGCACACCAGCACGCCGAGCGGAATCTCGACGTTGATTCCCTTGAGGTTATTTTCCCGGGCGCCGACCACCTTCAGGGTGCGGTCCTTATCGATCTCGCGGCGGTGATCCGGAACGGCCAGGACCTTGGAACCGGATAGGTACTGCCCCGTTAGAGACTCCTTTACCTGCTCCACGCCGGCGGGCTCGCCCTGGTAGACCACTTCACCGCCGTACTCGCCGGCGCGCGGGCCCACATCCACGAGCCAATCGGACGAGCGAATGGTGTCCTCATCGTGTTCGACCACGATGAGCGTATTGCCAATATCGCGCAGGCGCTGCAGAGTTGAGATCAGGCGGTGATTATCGCGCTGGTGCAAACCGATGGACGGCTCGTCCAAGACGTACAAAACGCCTGCCAGCCCGGATCCAATCTGCGTGGCCAAGCGAATGCGCTGGGCCTCGCCGCCAGACAGGGTCGAGGCGCCGCGGTCCAGGGCAAGGTAGTTAAGGCCCACATCCAATAAGAAGCGCAGGCGGGCCTGGGTTTCCTTCAGCACCGCTCCCGCGATAATTTCCTCGCGGTGACCCAAGACCAGCGAATCCAAAAACTCTGAGGCATCCTCGATGGACAGGGCGCTGAGCCCCGCGATGGACTGTTCACCATGTGAGGTCGACGCCAAGCGCACAGCGAGGATTTCCGGCTTCAGGCGCGTTCCCTTACACGTGCTACACGGCACCCGGCGGGTGTATTGCAGTAGACGATCCTTTTGGGACTGCGAATCCGTGGTATCCAATTTGCGGTGCAGGAAACCAACAGCACCCTCAAAGGGCGCGGTCCAATTGCGCTGGCGACCATAGCGGTTCTTATATCGCACTCGCACCTCGGTTTCGGTGCCGTAAATCAACGCATCGCGTTGCTCCTTCGTCAGCTCGCTGACGGGGGTCTGCGGATCAAAGCCCATGGCTTTGCCCAAACCTTCCACGAGTTTGACGAAGTACCGGGAGTTCGGGCTGGAATGCCACGGCTGCACGGCATCAACGGCCGGGGCATCCGGATCCGGAATGAGCAGATCCACGTCCACTTCGAGCTTAGTGCCCAAGCCATCGCAGACCGGGCAGGCGCCAAAGGGGGCGTTAAAGGAAAACGCGCGCGGCTCGTACTCCTCGATGGTAAGTGCATGGCCATTGGGGCAGGCCGCCTTTTCAGAATAAGTATGCGTGAGTTCCTCTTTATCAACGAACTCGATGGTGACGAGGCCATCGGCAAGCCGCAAAGCCGTTTCCACGGAATCGGTCAGGCGTTGCTTCTGGGAGGCTTTGACCTGCAACCGGTCCACCACCACCTCGATGGTGTGCTTAACCTGCTTCTTCAGCTTTGGCGGATCACTTAACTGGTGGGTCTCTCCATCCACGCGCACGCGGGAGTAGCCCTGTGCCGAAAGGTCTTGGAAGAGGTCAACAAACTCGCCCTTGCGCTTGCGCGCTACCGGGGCAAGCACCTGAAACTTCAGCTTTTCTTCCTGCTCCAGCACGGAATCGACGATCTGCTGCGGCGTCTGACGCTCGATGACGGCATCGCACTTGGGGCAGTGCGGCGTGCCGGCGCGCGAGAAGAGCAAGCGGAGGTAGTCGTAGATCTCCGTAATCGTGCCCACGGTAGAGCGCGGGTTATGGTTCGTGGATTTCTGATCGATGGACACCGCCGGCGATAAGCCACCGATGTATTCCACGTTGGGTTTATCCATCTGGCCCAAAAACATCCGGGCATAAGAGCTCAACGATTCCACGTAGCGGCGTTGGCCCTCCGCAAAGATGGTATCGAAGGCCAGCGAGGACTTACCGGAACCCGAAAGCCCAGTAAAAACCACCATTTTATCGCGCGGAATATCGATATCCACGCCCTTGAGATTGTGTTCCCGTGCGCCTCGCACAATCAATCGTTCTGCCACTGCGCTCCAGCCTCCACATCATAGATTTTAATCTCCCCTTGAATGTACCCGTAAGCTGGAATGTATGACTAACGAGCTACATCTTCACCAAATCTCCGTTTCGGAGATGGACAATAACTGTTACCTGCTCACCGCCGGCGATCAAGGCTTGCTTGTCGATGCCGCCGATGACGCCCCCGCCATCCTCGACATGGCGCGCGAGGCCGGCGTTGATATCACCGCCGTTCTCACCACGCATCGCCACTGGGATCACGTGCGGGCTCTCGGCGAGGTTTTGGAGGCAACCAACGCAAAACACTACGCCTCCTTTATAGATTCGCCCGCCATTCCAGAAGACGTGGACGTTGAGCTGCGCGAGGGCGATTCCATCGACTTTGCCGGCATGAAATTGCCGATCATCATCCTGCGTGGCCATACCCCCGGCGGCGTCGCGCTTGTGGCCACCGTTGACGGTGTCACCAACCTCTTTGTGGGAGATTCCGTATTCCCCGGTGGATTGGGCCGAACGACCTCTGAAGGCGACTTTGTGCGGCTATATAAGGACGTCACCAAGCGTGTCTTCGAAGAGTTCCCAGATAACGCCATCATCCGCCCGGGTCATGGCAAGCCCACCACCTTGGGGGAAGAACGCCCCAAGTTGGGTGATTGGTGGGAGCGCCGTTGGTGATCTAGGCGGCTATTTCAGCGTATAATGGTCAATCACACGATTGGTCTAGAACAACGAGCTAAGGAGCTTAAAGGACTATGATTCGCAAGTTTGCCCGCCCCATGCTGGCATCGGTATTTGTATGGGAAGGTGTAGACGACCTGCGCAATGCCTCGGAGCACACCAAGGAAACCGAAGGCTTCCTCAAGACCCTGCGCAAGTTCGTCCCCTCCGGTTACAAGAACCTGATTCCCAACGATCCGGAACTAGCTACCCGCGCCCTCGGCGGCGCAAAGATCGGTGCAGGTACCACCTTGGCTCTGGGCAAGGCACCACGCACCTCCGCAGCCGTGCTGGCTGCCGCTACCCTGCCCAACTTGGTGGGCAAGAATAACTTCTGGGCCGCAGATAATAAGAAGGACAAGGAAGACCGTCGCAACGGCTTCATTACCAATACCGCCCTGCTCGGCGCGCTCTTTATCACCACCCAGGACACAGAGGGCAAGCCGTCCCTGCGCTGGCGCGCACAGAAGGCCGGTGAGCGCACCAATAAGAAGATTCAGCAGGCGCTGCCCACCAAGTCTGAGTCCCAGGAAAAGCGCGAGGAGCTTTCCGCTCGCGCCAACGAGCTGTCCAACAAGGCCGGCGACTGGTTCAACGAAACCTCTCAGAAGGCGCAGGCCTACGTGGATGACAACAAGGATGACTGGCAGTCCACCGGTCGCGGCCTGCTGGATACCGCAAAGTCCTATGTTGATGACGCCAAGGACTACGTCGATGACAACAAGGAAGACTGGCAGGATTCCGGCCGCGGCTTCTTGGACAATGCGAAGTCATTCATCGAGGACTCCGTAGATAGCGCCAAGTCTTACGTTGGCGACAACAAGCAGGAATGGCTGAAGTCCGCTGAGTCCAACACTAAGACCGCCCGCAAGGGTGCCGTCAAGGCTGCGAACAAGGCACAAAAGCGTGCCGATGACGCAGCCTCGAAGCTCGACAAAGCAGACTCCAAGCGCGCTGCTAAGAAGGCTTCCAAGCAGGCAGATAAGCTGCAGAAGAAGGCTAATAAGAAGATCGAAGCCGCTATCAAGAAGATTGAAAAGCGCGCTAAGTAATTCGCCTTAACCCTCGCACACGGCCCAGCCCTACGCTGGGCCGTTGTTCTTTGTCACGGCAAGGTCTAAACTCGAACCTCCCCTACGCGGCACGCGGATGCGCGCCCACCCATATTTTCGTGTTTCATTCTGAGGAGTCTTGTGAACTCTGCACCGAAGAATTCTCCAGCCAATCATTCTCCCGCTGATGCAACTTCATCTAGCCGCGCGGAAAACGCTGGAATTTCTGCCATCGAAGCCGAGCAGAACTATGTCGATGGCCTCTTTGACCGCCTCGATGACGAGGTAGCTGCGGCAAACGCGCGCCTAAATGAGGTCCAGGCCGAGGTCGACCCGGCGACTCCCGATGCTGATGCCTTAGTGCGCCGCGAAACGGAATACCACGGCTTGCAGGCCAAATTGGACCGCCTCAACGTCGCACAGATGGGGCTCGTCTTTGGCCGCATCGATATCGATGCCCCCGGCGATAACCCGACGGAAGAAGGACTCGATCGCCGCTATATCGGCCGCATGGGTTTGGATGCGCGCGAAGAAAACTACCGCACCCTGCTGCTGGATTGGCGCACGCCCATGGCTCGCCCCTTTTACCTCGCCACTACCGCACAACCTGAAGGCGTACACACTCGCCGCCAGATCCGCATGACCGGGCGCACGGTCACTGATGTCAATGACGAGGCCTTAGATGGCCCAGGTGTGCGCGAGGAAGAAGCAGGCGTGGCAAGCGAATCCGCCCTGTATTTTGCCATGCAACGCGCCCGCACGGGACACATGACGTCCATCGTGGAAACCATCCAGCGCGAGCAGGACGAAATCATCCGGGATAATACCCGCGGCGTCATGGTCGTAGAAGGCGGTCCCGGCACCGGTAAAACTGCCGTCGCGCTACACCGCGTTGCCTACCTGCTCTACACCCACCGCGAGCAGCTATCTTCCACCGGTGTGCTCATCGTTGGACCCAATACCAACTTTTTGGACTATATTTCCCGCGTGCTACCAGAGCTCGGTGAAACCGGTGTCGTGCTCTCCACCATCGGTGGGCTATTCCCCGGCATCACTCCCACTCATACCGAGGGGCTTGTGGGCCGCGAAATTAAGGGCAGCGAAGCCATGGCGGAAATCCTGAGCGCCGCCGTCAAGGATTATCAGCAGGTGCCAAGTGAGCCCCAGGACATCACCGTAGATGGCCTGCCCCTGACCATCACGCCCTCCATGGTGAAGAGGGCGCGCACCCGCGCCCGCCGCTCACGCAAGCCGCATAACCAGGCGCGCGAGGCGTTCATCGAGCACTTCGTGGAGGATCTCGCCCAAGAGATGGCCACCAAGGTGGGCACGGATCCCCTGGGCGGGGAGAACCTCTTAAGCCGCGCGGATGTGGACCAATTCCACGACGATCTTGCCATTGATGAGTCCGTGGTGGGCTGCATCGATGATTTTTGGCCCGAGCTTGATCCCTCTGAGGTACTCGCCGCGTTATTGTCTTCCCGCGAACTCATTGCCTCGGCTGCCCGCGGCTACGATGAGGAGACCCAAGCCGCCTTGTACCGCGCTGATGGCTACGCCTGGACTGATTCCGATGCTGCCCTTTTGGATGAGTTGGCCGTCCTCATAGGCCTGCCCAATCCTGAAGAGAAGAAGGCGGCCAAGGACGCCGAGTGGCGCGAGCAGATCGCGGATGCAGAAGATGCGTTGGATATCCTGTCCTCCTCTGAATCCACTGATAACGACGATGACATGTTTGAGGCGGAGATTCTCTCGGCGCACGACGTGATCGACGCCGAAACCCTGGCGCAGCGCCAGGAGGTGCGAGATACGCGTACCACGGCACAGCGCGCCCGGGAGGATCACACGTGGGCCTTTGGTCATATCATCGTGGACGAGGCACAGGAACTTACCCCAATGGAATGGCGCATGCTCTTCCGCCGCTGCCCGTCGCGGTGGATGACGCTGGTGGGTGATACCTCGCAGACGGGGTCCCCAGCCGGCGTGGATGACTGGGGCGAGGCCTTGGAGCCGTTCGTCGCCCAGCGCTTCCGCCACCACCTCCTTACCGTCAATTACCGCACGCCTCAGCCCATTACCGAGCTTGCCAATAGCCTCTTGGCCTCCATTGATCCGGATGCCACCCCAGCCATTGCCATTCGCGATGGCGAGCCGGTGCGCCGGCTTGACGATGCCGACTTCACCCCCGGCGTTGTCACCGAAGACGATGGCCGCCTGACCGCGGTCATTGACGCCACGAATGCCGAAGCCGTCAAGGGCCTCGAATTCGACCACGTGATCGTGCTTAACCCCCAAGAGATTGTCGCTTCCTCCCCGCAGGGGCTGCAGAATCTGTACGTCTGCATCACCCGGGCCACGCAGACGTTGACCCTAGTGGGAGATGCGGGAGATGTGATTTAGCCCCGCTAGGATCACAAAACCCGCCGCAGCGACTCCAAAGGAGGACTCGCTGCGGCGGGTCAGGCAAAAGTCTAGATTAATTCACAGTGTGAACAATCATGACGTCACAGTCGGACTGACGCGCCACATCTGCCGGCACCGAGCCGAGCAAACGGCCGGTAAGAGAATTAATCCCGCGGTTACCCACGATGAGCAGGTCTGCATCATTGTCATTCACGATGGACATCAGGGCTTGTACCGGCGTTCCAGGGCGGACGGCGGTTTCCACCTTGGAAACCCCGTGCTTTTCGGCTTCTTCCTTGCCCGCCTGCAGGTTGGCTTCGGCTTTTTCATCACCAAGAATGGTGACGGAATCCTGGCGCAAGGTCTTCGAGGCCTGTTCTTGATTCTCGTAGTAAGCACAACCGATGATCAGCGTGGCATCGAATGCAGCGGCAATCTTGGCTGCTCGCTCCACGGCGAGGAGGGAGGACTTGGAACCGTCAGTACCGACAACAATCGTGCTGTAGTCGCTCATGATGACCTTTCTTTGTGGGTGTGTACCCTAACTATTCTAGTGTGCCAACTTGGCGTTACTGCAAGTGTAACAACGAAAAATGATTAACGTTTTTCACTCGTGTTGACCACCACGACATCCACCTTGGATTTATGGGTAAGTTCCGTCGGCACCGAGCCAAAAACGCGCCCGCGCACGGAATTAACGCCGCGATTGCCCACGACCAAGAGCTCAACGTCGTATTTCTCCGTGACCTCGATTAAGGCGTTGACGGGGTCACCGGGGGTGGTGATCACCTCAATGTTTTCCGCACCTTCGGACTCGGCAATCCGCTGCGCGTTCGTGAGGTAGGTATCGGCCATTTCTTCGCTGACCACCGGTAGCCTAGAGCCCTCACCGCTGGGGGCACCGAGCATGGAGCCAGAATGGTTATAAGCTGCGGAGACGATGATGAGCTTGGCATCGTATGCCCGCGCCATGGATGCAGCCGAGCGCACGGCGCGCAGGGAAGTTTCGGAGCCATCGGTACCGACGGCGATGGTGTGATACGTAAGCATGATTCTCCTTGCTGGTGAATTACTAGGTCGGCACATTGAACCGGCTGATTAAGTCGCCCCCAGTATAGTCAGGACGCCGAACCAATAAGCCGATCGTTGCAGTAGTGCGCACTTTTAGGGGGAGAGCGTTACCGGGACGGCGCGCACGCCGCTAGATCCCGGCTTCCTTCAGCCCGCGCAGTTCTTTCTTCAAATCCGCAATCTCATCGCGCAGCCGGCCGGCTAGCTCGAATTTCAGCTCGCGTGCAGCAGCGCCCATCTGTGCCTGCAGGTCATTGATGAGCGCCTCAACCTCATCAGTAGCCATGCTGGACACGTCGCGCTTTTCCACCACCGCCGAAGGATCCGACTCGGCGGCCTCTTCCCCATTGTTCTCATAGACTTGGTCCAAGATATCCGCGATCTTCTTGCGCAGCGGCTGCGGATCCACGCCATGTTCCTTGTTATAGGCAATCTGCTTCTCGCGGCGGCGCTCCGTTTCATCGATGGCTTCTTGCATCGAGTCGGTGATTTTATCCGCGTACATGATGACCTCGCCCGATACGTTACGGGCGGCGCGGCCAATGGTCTGGATGAGCGACGTCGTCGAGCGCAAGAAGCCTTCCTTATCCGCATCGAGGATGGCCACGAGCGAGACCTCGGGCAAGTCCAAGCCCTCGCGCAAGAGGTTAATGCCCACGAGCACGTCGAATTCGCCCTGCCGCAATTGGCGCAGCAGCTCCACGCGCTGCAGCGTATCGATATCCGAGTGCAGGTAGCGGACCTTAATCCCCTGTTCCAAGAGGTAATCCGTCAGGTCTTCTGCCATGCGCTTGGTCAAGGTAGTGACCAATACGCGCTCCTTAGAGGCAATGCGGCCGCGGACCTCATCAATGAGGTCATCGATCTGGCCCTTGGTCGGTTTCACCGTGACCTTAGGATCGACCAGGCCAGTCGGGCGAATGACCTGCTCGACAAACTCGCCGCCAGAGGAGGTCATTTCGAAATCGCCCGGGGTAGCGGACATATAAACGGTTTGACCAACGCGCTCTTCAAATTCGTCAAAGGTCAGTGGCCGGTTATCCACCGCGGAGGGAAGGCGGAAGCCAAACTCCACCAGGTTTCGCTTGCGCGACATATCGCCTTCGTACATGCCGCCGATCTGTGGCACGGTCACGTGGGACTCATCGATGATGGTAAGAAAATCCTCTGGGAAATAGTCCAAGAGCGTGGCTGGCGCGGACCCCGCCGGGCGGCCATCCACGTGGCGGGAGTAGTTCTCAATGCCGGAACAGAACCCCACCTGCTCGATCATCTCTAGGTCATATTCCGTGCGCATGCGCAGCCGCTGCGCTTCTAAGAGCTTGCCGCGGTTTTCTAGATCCTCGAGGTGCTCAGCCAACTCTTCCTTGATATCGGCCACGGCCTTTTCCATGCGCTCTGGGCCGGCCACGTAGTGCGTGGCGGGGAAAATGCGCACTTCATCGACCTGCTCGATAACATCACCTGTCACTGGGTGGATATAGTACAGCGAATCAATATCATCGCCGAAGAACTCGATGCGCACCGCGCGTTCCTCATATGCCGGAATGATATCGACCGTATCGCCCTTGACGCGGAAGGTACCGCGGGTAAAGCCCACATCGTTGCGCTCATATTGGATATCCACCAAGAGCCGGAGGAAACGGTCCCTGTCGAGCTCCTCGTCGACGGCGATAATCACCGAGCGATCCAAATAGGATTGCGGAGTGCCCAGGCCGTAGATACACGAGACCGAGGAGACCACCACGACATCGCGCCGCGAGAGCAATCCAGAGGTGGCCGAGTGGCGCAGGCGCTCGACGTCCTCATTGATGGAGGAGTCTTTTTCGATATAGGTATCGGTCTGCGCGATATAGGCTTCTGGCTGGTAGTAGTCGTAATAGGAGACGAAGTATTCCACCGCGTTATTGGGCAATAATTGGCGCAGCTCATTGGCCAGCTGTGCGGCCAAGGTCTTATTGGGAGCCATGACGAGCGTGGGTCGCTGCTGCTTTTCAATCAGCCACGCGGCCGTCGCGGATTTACCAGTACCGGTTGCGCCCATCAGCACAACGTCGCGCTCGTCGCGGTTGAGGCGCTCATCAAGTTCCTTGATGGCCGCAGGCTGGTCACCTGCGGGTTCATATTCAGAAACGACTTGAAACTTGCCGGGGGTGCGTTCTACCTCGCCGACGACGCGGTGTTCAGAATTTGGAATAAGGGGATGTTCAGCAGCAAAAGCCATGCCCGCTATTCTACTGCTTATACGCTGCTGCTAGCCATTTCATGGGAGCGCGGCTTGGGCGGTGTGCAGCCACTGGTCCAGCTCCCCTGTCGGTTCCCATAGCGCGTAGACCGACGAGGAATCAGAGCACATCGCTTGATTGATGCGCCGGCGCAGCCACGCCTTAGATTGCGGCGTGTACAGGGACGCTAGATCCGTCGGGGCTACGCCGTCTGGCAGGCCATCGGCAGGCAGCTTCGTCAGCGCCCCTAATGCGATGACCGCTTCGGCTTCATCGGAATCGAGCACTCCAGTGCCGCACGAGCGCTGAAAGTGCCGGAGATCAAAAGAACCATCCCGCAGGCTATCGAGTACGTCTCGCGCCGCGTGATTATCGAATGGTCCAGTGCCCCAAGTTCCCACGCTCAAATAGTGTAGGGGCCAAAAGTAAACGTTAATAGGAAAAGACGTTAACGCTACTTACCAAAAAGGTTAAGGTTAAGAAGACGCCGCTTCGATCTCATCGCAGACCGCCGCTGCGCGCTCGGCCAGTTGTTCCTGCGTGCCGTTATTATCTATGACATGGCTTGCTGCCGCGAGCCGTTTCTCATCAGAAATCTGGGCATTAATCCTTTTGCGCGCATCTTCCTCATCGAGTCCGCGGAAATCCACCAGGCGACGCACCCGCTCTTCCGGATCCACGTCAACGACGATGACAAAATCCATATCCCCGTCAAGCCCATTATCCACGAGTAGCGGCATGTCATAAACCGTAAAATCAACGCCTTCTTCTCGCGCGGCGGCAAATTGCCGCTGGGTCTCTTCTTGGATGCGCGGGTGCGTAATCGAATTGAGGAGCTCGGTATGTTCCTTGTCCACGAAAGCGCGGCGGGCTAGTTCCTTGCGGTCGAGGCTGCCGTCTTCCTGCAGGATGTCCTCACCGAATTTCTCCCCTAGCTCGGTCAAGGCCGGTTGGCCAGGCTTGACGATGTCCCGGGCAATGCGATCTGCATCCACCACCCGCCAGCCGCGCTGGGCGCACAGCGTCGCTACCGTAGATTTCCCGCTGCCGATTCCCCCGGTTAATCCGATTAGCTTCATAAGATACCAGGGTACGCGAAAAGGAGCCCGGCACGAATGCCTGGGCTCTTTGCTCCGGAATTTAAGAGTGCCTATTAGGACTCGAGTTCTTCTTCCGGCTTTGGATGAACCTGCAAGAGTTCATCGCTTGGGGTGACAGCGCCGGTAGCGCCGCTCACGGAACCAAATTTCTTGGCGTTGGTGACAACAACCGGGGTAATCAGGTTGTAGTCCTTGGACTTGATGAAGTCTGCGTCAAAGGTGATGAGCTTATCGCCAGCAGAAACGCGCTGCTTCTTTTCCACGTGGACATCAAATCCCTCTCCGCCGAGTTCCACGGTATCCAGGCCAACGTGGATGAGCAGCTGTACGCCGTTATCCAGGTTCAGACCGATCGCGTGGCCGGATTTTTGGACGGTGAGCACGGTACCATCGGCAGGCGCGTAGACGGTATTGCCGGTTGGCTTCACGGCAGCGCCCGGCCCAAGCTTGGCGCCGGCAAAGATGGGATCCGGTACCTCAGACAGGTCCACGGCCTCGCCCTCCAGAGGAGAGTCCAGCTTGATGATTGCCTGTTCTGCTTCCTTGGTGGCGATTCCGGTAGCAGCCGCAACCCCTGCAGCCTGTGCATTCTCGGAACCGTCCGACTCATCATCGGATCCGCCGATGATGCGGGACTCGGAGCGGCTAGCAACCTCTTCCACAGTCTCGTTATTTTCGCGGGCGATGCGCTCAAGATCGGCTTGCTTTTCCTCTGCGGTGCGGTAACCAAACAGCAGCGTGAGGGAGAAGGAGGTGAAGAATGCCACGGCGATGCCGATGATGTAGCCCACCTGCGGGGTCATGGCTGGGGTGGTCAAGATGGAGGTGAAGACGAAGGCGTTAGCGCGGACATCGAAAAGCCCCATCACTGCGCCACCGATGGCACAACCCGGCAGCAGGCGGTAGTAGGTGCGGCGGAAGCGGAGCAAGATGCCGTAGAGGGACGGCTCCGAAATACCGCCGAGCATGCCGGCTGCGAAGGCACCGACGGAGACCTGGCGCATGGAGTTGTTCTTCTCCTTCATGGAGATGACCATCACGGCGCCGGTAACGCCGAAGCAGGCGAAGTTCCACGCACCCATGGGGCCTTGGATGAAGTCGTAGCCGTAGGTGGTGATGTTCTGAATCATGATCACGTTGAGCGGCCAGTGCAGGCCCATGGGCACCAGGAATGGGTACAGCAGCGGAATGACAATGGCCAGGATGAACGGCGAGAAGTCATTGATCTGGAACAGTACCCAGGAGATGCCGTTGCCCACGCCGATGCCGAATGGGCCAAGCAGGAAGGCCGTGGCCGGAATCATGATCAACAGCGAGAAGAATGGCACGAAGACCATATGTACCGCGCTTGGGATGATCTTTTTCAAGCCCTTTTCCACCCAGTACAGGCCAATGGCGGCCAAGATCGGTGGGAATACCTGGGAGCCATAAGAGTTAATCACCAGCGGTAGGCCGAATACGTTCACGGTATCGCCCTGTTCACCCAGAGACATAAACTCCGGCGTCAGCAGAGCGGCCGGAATGGCGGCCGAGACCCACATATTCGCGCCGAGCTTCTGCGCAGCGGTAGCACCCACCATTACCGGCAGGAAGTAGAAGACCGATTGGAACATAGCGTGGGCCAAGCGGAAGCCCTCGGGCTGTTCTTCCATCGGTGCGCGGAAGTCTTGAATGCCAACGGTATCCGCCAGCACCAGCAGCGTGATAATCAGGGAGGCACCAAGTAGTGCCCACAGAACCGGGCGGAAGGTATCAGAGAGGAACTCGAAGCAGTAGTCGATCCAATCGTACTTTCCACGTACGCCGTCGTAGTTCTTCTTGGATGAGGAGGACTCCTCGTCAGCGGGTTGCACCCCGGGGTTTTTGATGATTTCGCCGTAGTAGTTCGCCACGCCGCCACCCATGACCACTTGGTAGCCATGCGTACCTTGCGTGACGGAACCGAGAACGGCCGTATCGCTTTCCAGCTTTTCCTGATCTACTTTTCCCACATCAGCGAGTTGAAAGCGCAGGCGCGTCGCGCAGTGCGTCAGCGACGTGATGTTATCGGCGCCGCCCAAGCTTTCAATGATGTGTGTGGAAGTGTCCTTGACAGATGCCACTTCATACTCCTTGCATAAAGACAAACCAATAGTCAGTACTCAACTGGCTATTACGTCACACTCGGATTATAAGTGAGAGGCAACACAAACAAAAGTCCAATTTAGTGGCCTTTAGTGGGGATGGTTGCCTTTTCTACAGGCGTCATCAATTCGCCACAGGTCAAGGAACTGACAATGGAAAACTAACACGCAATCGTTTGCATCCACTGTCATAAAACTCACAAAGCCGCGTCCTTCCTCCCCTAAAGGAGAAGGACGCGGCCAGTGCAGCTGTGTGAAGCTAGGGACTATCTCACCTTAGTTTCCAAAGGCGCCTTAGTTGCCGGCGAGCTTATCGCGCAGTGCGGCGAGCTGCTCGTCAGAAGCCAAGGATCCGCCGGACTCTGCCTGAGTCTCCGATGCCGGAGCCGCATCGGTGGAGTCAGAAGAGTAGTTGGAGGATGCTTCAGCGGACTCTGCAGCCTCTGCGGCGGCAGCGCGGTTGCGCTCGATCTGAGCAGTGTGCAGGTTGAAGCGACGCTCGGACTCTGCGTAGCGTGCTTCCCAAGCCTGACGCTGCTCGTCGAAGCCTTCCTTCCACTCGTTGGTGTCTGGGTCGAAGCCTTCTGGGAACACGTAGTTGCCCTGCTCGTCGTAGGAGTCAGCCATGCCGTACTTGGACGGATCGAACTCTTCAGAGTAGTCCTCGTCAGCCTGCTTGACGGACAAGGAAATACGACGACGCTCGAGATCGATGTCGATGACCTTGACCATAACTTCCTGGCCAACGGTAACAACCTGGTCCGGAACCTCGACGTGGCGCTGTGCCAGCTCGGAGATGTGAACCAGGCCCTCGATGCCTTCCTCGACGCGAACGAACGCACCGAACGGAACCAACTTGGTGACCTTGCCCGGAACAATCTGGCCCACAGCGTGGGTGCGGGCGAAGACGCGCCATGGGTCTTCCTGGGTTGCCTTCAGGGACAAGGAAACGCGCTCGCGGTCCAGATCGACGTCCAGAACCTCAACGGTTACCTCGTCACCAACGGTGACAACCTCAGATGGGTGGTCGATGTGCTTCCAGGACAGCTCGGAAACGTGAACCAGGCCGTCGACACCGCCAAGATCGACGAAGGCGCCGAAGTTGACGATGGAAGAGACAACGCCCTTGCGGACCTGACCCTTCTGCAGCTGGTGCAGGAACTCGGAACGAACCTCGGACTGGGTCTGCTCCAGGTATGCACGGCGGGACAGGACAACGTTGTTGCGCTGCTTGTCCAGCTCGATGATCTTAGCTTCCAGCTCCTGGCCGATGTACGGCTCAAGATCGCGGACGCGACGCATCTCAACGAGGGAAGCAGGCAGGAAGCCGCGCAGTCCGATGTCAAGGATAAGGCCGCCCTTGACGACCTCGATGACGGTACCGGTAACGGGCTCTTCCTTGGCCTGCAGTTCCTCGATGGCGCCCCAAGCGCGCTCGTACTGTGCGCGCTTCTTGGACAGGATCAGGCGGCCTTCCTTGTCCTCCTTGGTCAGGACAAGTGCGTCAACCTCATCGCCAACCTCGACGACCTCGTCGGGGTTGACGTCATGCTTGATGGACAGCTCGCGGGAAGGGATAACGCCTTCGGTCTTGTATCCGATGTCCAGCAGTACCTCGTCGTGGTCGACCTTGACGACGGTACCCCCGACAATGTCACCATCGTTGAAGTACTTGATGGTGGCGTCTACAGCTGCGAGGAAGTCCTCTGCGGTTCCGATATCGTTGATCGCAACCTGAGGGGTAGTAGAAGATGGCATATTGTAAAAATGCTCCGAATAAATGTAGGAAATCGTTCGTGGACAACTGCGTGTCTCTCGAATTAAAAGCCCATCCAACCTGCACAAACACGCGAGATTGAGGCTATATTCGATCCCGCCGCGTGATTGCCCCAAGCTTTCCTACAATAGCCCGCAACAACCCGCAGCATAGACATGCTCGTAAAAGCCTACATCCGTCCAGCTTATACGGCAAATACAGCACGCCGCCTAGAAAGGTAAAACTCCCCAGTGACTTCACCCTCTCGCGCCAATCAATCCCACTGGGATGGTGATGCGGCCTCTTATCATGTTGAACACCCCGAGTACCTCTCCTCTTTTTATTGGTGCCCAGAGATGTTGCGCGAGGCCGATGCGCAGTTGCTTGGCGATGTCTCATCTGCCACTGTCCTCGAAATCGGCTGCGGGTCTGCTGCCTGCACCCGATGGTTGAGCGATCGAGCGCGGTTTGCCACTGGATGCGATATCTCTCGCGGGATGCTCTCGCACGCCGCCCCTGGTCTCGCGCTTAGTCAAGCCGATGCTTTGGCGCTCCCCTATGCCGCAGATTCCTTTGACGTGGCATTTTCTGTGTTCGGCGCATTCCCCTTCCTCGCCGATCTCGATGCCGCGCTCGCGGAAGTTGCCCGCGTATTACGCCCAAGCGGGCGCTTTGTTTTCTCCGTGACCCACCCAATGCGGTGGATCTTCCCCGATGATCCCACCAACCTCACCGCAGCAATAAGCTATTTCGACCGCGCCTACCTGGAACACGATCCCCCCGGCACCCTGACTTATGCCGAATTTCACCGCACCATCAGCGATTGGTTCCGCGCACTCCAAGGTCGCGGCCAATTTCTCATCGAGGACATCATCGAACCGGAATGGCCGGAAGGCTTGGACACCACGTGGGGCCAGTGGTCCTTGCAGCGCGGGGAGATCTTCCCAGGAAGCATAATTTTCATCTGCCGCGCACACAGCTAATGTGTAGAACATGATCGTCGAAAGACTCAAAATGCTGCTGCGGCGCGCAGTTGCATGGTGGATCGATGCTTTTCTCGTAGCTGCCATTATCACCGTGCTGCGGTGGGTCATCAATGCGCTTGCCGATGCCCCTTTGAGCGGCAGGCCCCAAGAAATATACGACGCCGTTGCACTCGCCTTAGTGTTTTATATCTACCGCGTGTGGGTGGAAACTAAGAAGTCTACGTCTCTGGGCAAATGGTCGATGCAGTTAGAAATCATTCCGGCCCGCTCCCCGCTTGTCACGGCGTGCTTGCGAAACTCGTGGCTGCTGCTCACGCCCTTGACGCTTACAGGCTGGGGCATAGACGCCGTTATCCTTATAATTCTCGGCCTTTCTGTTGTGGCCATCGGCCAAACGCCCTTTGACCTTTTGGCGGGATGCCTGGTGGAAAAGCGGCCTCAGGCAGATTCTACTTCTACGCGCGGCCAAAAGTAGTACACCAAGGCGGCAATAGTTAATGCTACAAACGTCCACGAAAACGGAAAGGCCATTGCCACTACGGTAGTCCCAATCATCACCCCAGCCGCCTGCCTGCGGTATCGCCAAGGGTTCTCATCGGCGTCTGCGGCATCTCCGGCCGCAAGGAAAAATCCTAAGGCCATGATGGCATAGAAACCGAAATAAAACCTATCCTCATTCACCACGCCCTGAAAGCCAAGCTCCCCAATCTTTCCCGCCGGATATGCAACTTGAACCGCCCACATGGATTCGAAAAGGCGAAGCCCAAAGGGCTGTGGTTTCTTCGTTATCCTTCTCCCGAGCACCTTCATACAAACAACATATACCCTAGGCCACAGGGCCCCTTAAGAGCTCTTCCACTGCTGGTCGACACGACTACGGGCATATTCCAGATTTTCCCATCTACTCAAACGGAATAAAAGCTGGGACACTTCAATCTGGTTCATTCAGTAGGATGAACCTATGCAACAAAGATCGTCTCCACGGCTGGATTCCACGGCAAGGCTCTCGCTTTGGCAATGTGGGGACTTGGCTCAAACGGCTTTCTAGCTGCCGTGGCCTCGAAGTGTTAGAAAATTATCACAGAAAGTGGCAGGTTAAGGCATGAATAAGAGAAACCCAAGGGCACGGTGCCTAGCCTGGGCACTTGCAATCGCGAGTGCAATAGTTTTTATATTTGGCGTTATCAGGGTGTTTTCTATGGAGAATATAGAATGGAGAATTTATCCTGAATTCTTCATAGCAACCACACTTGCTGTCTTTTCGATAATGTTTTTCCGATACGATAGTTGATTTCAGCAGCGAGAGCGTCAAGCTTTTGTGTGTGGGGCTAGGTTTATAGGTATTTGTCGAAGCGGTCGGGAAAGGCCACGGCCATCCGGTTGATGGCAATACTGCAGATCATCAACCACAACGTCCTGAGTGCTGATTCATCGTTGGTGAACTGCACCCTGTTGCGAGTGGGCCTGCCCCTCCAAAAGCCCACCTCGGGCAGCATCCGCTCTGCGCGTTCTTTTAACTCCGCGCGCGTCAACGGGGCATCGATAAGCCCCATCACCGGCTTAGTGGGCCGCCGCATCCCAATCGGTACCGGCACCTGCAGAGACCTCGAGTGGAACGTTGAGCTCGATAGCGGAATCCATCTCTCGTTCCAGAATCTCGCGCACTTTCTCCCCCTCTCCTGGAGCCACTTCTACCACCAGCTCATCATGCACCTGGAGCAGCACACGGGAATCCATACCGCGCAGAGCACGGTCGACGCGAATCATCGCCACCTTGATGATATCCGCGGCCGTTCCCTGGATGGGAGCGTTCAGCGCAGCGCGTTCCGCGTTTTCGCGGGCCAAACGGTTATCGGAGTTAAGCTCCGGCAGGTAGCGGCGGCGACCAAAGAGCGTTGCAGTATAGCCATCCTTGCGGGCTTGCTCTACGACATCATCTAGGTATTTCTTCACGCCGCCAAAACGCTCAAAGTAGCTTTCCATAATGGACTTGGCCTCACCCGCAGGGATTGCCAGCTGCTGCGATAGACCGAATGCGGACAAGCCATAGACAAGGCCATAGGACATGGCCTTAACTCGGCGGCGCAGCTCAGGGGTCACCTGGTCTACAGGCACATCAAAGACCCTAGAACCAACGAAATTGTGCAAGTCCTCGCCGGCCTTATAGGCCTCTATCAACCCCGGATCGGCAGAAAGGTGCGCCATGACGCGCATTTCAATCTGCGAGTAGTCCGCGGTCATTAACTGCTCAAATCCCTCGCCCACGATAAATGCCGAGCGAATCTGACGGCCGGCCTCCGTACGCACCGGAATATTTTGCAGGTTTGGCTCCGTCGAGGACAAGCGCCCTGTCGAGGTCACCGTCTGGTTAAAGGTAGTGTGAATGCGCCCATCTGGCTGGATAGTCTTGATGAGGCCCTCCAGCGTGGTCTTCATCTTTTGATACTCGCGGTGGGCCAAGAGGTGATCTAAAAACGGGTGCGGGTGCTTAATGGCTAGCTGCTCGATTTCCTTAGCGGCCGTGGAATAGCCCGTCTTCGTCTTTTTCGTCTTGGGCATATCGAAGGTCTCAAAGAGCACCTTTTGCAGCTGTTTAGGAGAGTTCAAGTTGAGCTTGTTATCGCCAGCGAGCTCCCGCGCGGAGCGTTCTTGTTCCGCCACCTGCTCCACAAAGGCATCCTTTTGCGTTTCCAGAATGTCCACATCGACCGCGATACCCGTAGCCTCCATGCGCGCCAGAATGGTCACCAGCGGCAATTCCAAGTCGGTATAGAGCTCGAAAGAGTCGATGTCCTGCAGCTCTGCGGTGAGTTTTTCCGCAAGCTCCATGATTGCCGCTGCCTGATCTACCAGGGAGGAACTATCGAGCAGCGACATCTGCTCCGAGGCGGCGCCGAGGGACTTTTGAAGGTGGCGCTGGTAGACATCGGAAAGCTCGTATGTGCGCTGGCCTGGGCGCAGGATATACGCCGCCAAGGCGGTATCGTGGGCGATCCCGTCGAGTTCAATGCCGCGCCCGGCCAACATGTGGAATGCAGCCTTCGCGGCGTGGAGATACTTAGGGGCCGGCGATTCGAGCCACTGGACCAGAGCCTTTTCCTCATCGGCGGAAAGTTCCCCGAGCTCTATCTGCAGGCCGTGGTGCTCGCGGTCCACAAACGCGATGGCAGAGGCATCGCCTTGGCCCGGGGTACCCTCGCCTTGCACGTACACGGCCACGTGCTCGCGACCAGGTAGCCACTCGCTCAGCGGAGCATCATCAATGGTGAGCTCGACATCTGAGGTCTCCGCGGCTTGCTCGGCAGCCTCTGCTCCATCATTGGGGATGGCAGATAGGACACGATCGCGTAGGTTGCTGCCAAACTCCAACTCATCGAATTTTGCGGCGACATCGGCAACCTTGGCTTCCCTGAAAGCTAGATCGCCCGGGCCGACGTCCAAGTCCATATCGGTAATCATCTGGGTGAGCTTCCGGTTCATCTGCACCTGTTCGATGCGCTCGCGGAAGTTATTTCCCACCACGCCATTGATTTCTTCGGCGTGCTCTACCAAGGAGGGCAAGTCTCCATACTTGACTATCCACTTAGTGGCAGTCTTTTCTCCCACTTTGGGGATGCCGGGGAGATTATCGGAGGGATCGCCGCGCAAGGCAGCAAAGTCGGGATATTGCGCGGGAGTAAGACCGTATTTATCCTCGACAGCTTCCGGCGTAAACCGGTGCAGTGTGGATACGCCCTTCATGGGATAAAGCACCGTCGTCGAGTCCGTAACCAGCTGCAGGTAATCGCGGTCACCGGTGACAATGAGCGTCTCGTAGTCACGGGCGTGGGTAGCCAGGGTGGCCAAAATATCGTCGGCCTCGTAATTTTCACGCGAGAGCGTCGTTATCCCCAAGGTCTCCAAGGTATCGCGGATGATATCTACTTGGCCCTTAAATTCTTCCGGCGCAGCCTCGCGCTGCGCCTTATAGTCCGGGAACATCTCCGTGCGGAAAGTCTTCCGCCCCACATCGAAGGCAACCGCAATCGCATCCGGCTTTTCCTCAGAGACGATATTAGACAGCATGGACAAAAAGCCATACACGGCGTTGGTGTGCTGGCCACCAGAGGTGGAAAAATTTTCCACCGGCAGGGCATAAAAGGCACGAAATGCCATCGAATGGCCGTCAATGAGCAAAAGGCGGGTCTGTTTGGAAGTCACCTGACCCATACTAGGCAACACCGTGGACACGGCAATACCCCACCCAACTTCAGCCCGTTGAGCAGGGGTTTTCACCAGAAGGGGACCCCAATTAGGAATTGCGCCAGCCCCTGCGCTAATATTTCCAACAGTCAAAGGCACTCGCTTTTGATTGCCCCTGTAGCCCAATTGGCAGAGGCAACGGATTCAAAACCCGTCCAGTGTGAGTTCGAGTCTCACCAGGGGCACGCTTAAACCCCGCTTCTTTCCGGATACACTTTTTGGAAGGAAGCGGGGTTTCGTCATGCCAGACTGTTTGCCGCTTGCCTCTTCACAACTGCCTCGATTCAGCGTATATCCTTCTGCGAATTGCATATTTACACACCGCCCGAGGGGAATGAACTACGCAAAATAATGCGCTTTAACCTCGAGACTTTAAGCGAGAGTCAATCTCATATAGGGTAGATAATCGTTAAAGTAATGAAAGATATGCAGGCTTAAGCGAGCGCGGTCTTTACTTCCCCGCGCGGTTCGACCTTGAGCAACGAGCTTTTTGGCGCCCTGAGTGGCCCGTCAACCGCAGTCATGTCTTATACCCAGGTAGATTTTTAACTTATGCACTATATTTTGAACGCCATTCGTGGCGCCCTCATCGGTATGGCCGAGCTGGTTCCCGGCATCTCCGGCGGAACCGTCGCCCTCATCGTGGGGATTTATGAGCGCGCCGTTCGCAATGCCAATGACCTCATTTCCGGCAACTTTAAAAAGGTCGAGTGGTCCTTTCTGGGCTCCGTCGCCGTCGGCATGCTCATCGCCGTCTTTGGCTTTTCCACGCTCCTATCCAACTTCGTCGACAACAATGTTTCTGCCTCCAGCGCCCTCTTTTTAGGCATGGTGGTCGTCTCCATCATCGTTCCGCTATCCATGTTGTCTAAGGCGGAGCGCACCGCCCCCTCCTCCATCATTGCGTTTATCGCTGCTGCCGTCGTAATTTTCATCGTCACGGGCTTTACCTCAGAGCCACACGATGACCCGAGCCTCATCGTGGTCTTCTTTGCGGCAGCGATTGCTGTATGCGCGCTCATCCTGCCGGGCATTTCCGGCTCGCTCATCCTGCTGACTATGGGGCTATACCAGCCGATCATCGGCGCGGTATCAGACCGTGAGTTGGGCACCATGGGTGTCTTTGCATTAGGCGCCCTGTGCGGCCTCGCCGCCTTCATCAAATTGCTCAACTATTTGCTGAGCACCCACCGCGCCCCAACCCTGGCCGCGATGGCGGGCTTCATGCTGGGCTCCCTGCGCGCCCTGTGGCCGTGGGGTGCAGACCAGGATGCTTCTTCGGGCGCCATCATCGGATATTTCATCCTCGGTGCCATCATCGTGTCCATCTTCATCTACGTAGACCGCAGGAACGCACGTGCCATTGGGGAAAGGACGGCGGAATATTAATGCCCTGGGCGATTAATCATCGACCACTCACGGCTGCCGTTATGGCGTGTGTACTCCCCTTGAGCGCGTGCGTGGTCAACGAGGAGGATTCGACTCCAGAGGGCTGGGAGGAACCACAGACCAGCGAGGTTCCCGAGATCGCCGCGATGTACCACGACGATGACGGCGTGCTGACGGCGGGAACGAACCCGCCCTATGCCCCGTTTCAGCTCAAGGACTCCCACGGAGATCTGCAGGGCGTAGAGCTCGACCTCGCCCGCGCCGTAGCCGGGGTGCTGGGTCTGAAATTCCAGGCCCTGGAGCAAGACTTCTCCATGATCTTGCCGGCGGTACAGTCCGGGCAGATAGACATGGGTGCTTCCGGGTTTACGGATACGGCCGATCGCCGCGATGAGTTCGACTTCGTGGATCACCTCTATGCGGGCATCCAGTGGGCAGAGCTTGTCGATGGCCCCAACAAGGTCGATCCCCAAAACCCTTGCGGTCTGACCGTCGCCGTGCAGCGCACCACCGTATCCGAGACCGACGATGTGCGCCCCAAGCAAGAGGCCTGCGACGGCGATCTCACCGTCTTGTCCTATGACACCGGGGATAACGCCGCGCTCGCCGTCCTGATGGGCCGCGCCGATGCCCTATCCGCAGACTCGCCGGTAACGGCTTGGGCGGTCAATCGCTCCGAGGGAAAGATGCGCGCAGTGGGCGATATGTTCCAGGCCTCTCCTTATGGCTTCGCGGTTCCAAAGGATTCGGACTTGGGCAAGGCCTCGGCTGCGGCCCTCCAGCACCTTATCGATACCGGTGAGTACGCGGAGATCTTGGCCCGCTGGGGAATTGAAGATGGATTAGTAGACCAGGCGATGATTAATGAAAGGCCCATCAATGGTTAACGAGCACAAAGACACATCCGGCCCTACGGCACAGCAGGAGTCACCCGCCAAGATTGAAGCCCGGCCACTGCGCCATCCCTGGCGGTGGATCTTTGCCGCTGTGCTGCTGATCCTCGGCCTGTGGTTTGTCATTGCCTCCGCGCGCAACGAGGCCTTCGGGTGGGATACGTACTTTCACTATCTCTTTGACCGGCGCATCGCCATCGCCTCCCTGCACACGATTGCAATCACCATCTCGTCCATGATCATTGGCGTGGTAGGCGGTGCCATCCTCGCCGTGATGCGTATGTCGCCCAACCCCATCCTGCGCGCCATTTCCTGGATCTTCCTATGGATCTTCCGTGGCACCCCAATTTACGTCCAGCTGGTCTTCTGGGGTCTGCTATCTGCGATTTATCAGTCCATCAACTTGGGCTTTGCCGAGGTCTCTTTGCAAAGCGTGCTGACCAATGCCTTCTTCTTGGCGGTCATGGGCTTGGGCCTCAATGAGGCCGCCTACATGGCCGAAATCGTGCGCTCGGGCATTTCCTCTGTCCCAGAAGGGCAAAAGGAAGCCTCCAAGGCCCTTGGCATGTCCTGGTGGATGACCATGCGGCGCACCGTATTGCCGCAGGCAATGCGCATTATCATCCCACCGACAGGCAATGAGTTCATTTCCCTGCTTAAGACCTCATCACTGGTGGTAGCCATCCCCTATACCCACGAGATCTTTGGGCGCGCTACCGACATTTCCGCAGCCCTCTTCCAGCCAATTCCGCTCTTGATGGTCGCTGCCTCGTGGTACTTGGTTATTACTTCCGTGCTCATGGTGGGCCAGTACTTCCTCGAGCGCCACTTTGAGCGCGGCGCCACCCGCGAGCTCACCGGTCGCCAACTTGCCGCGCTTGCCGATGCCGAAGGTACTATCCCCCGCAACGTCTCCGTAATCCAGGAGGGTAAAAACTAATGACTACTCCCATGATTTCCGCCCAGAATGTGCACAAATCCTTCGGGCAATTCGAGGTGCTCAAGGGCATCAACTTAGAGGTCCAGCCCGGCGAAGTTGCCTGCCTTTTGGGTCCTTCCGGTTCCGGTAAGTCAACCTTCCTGCGCTGCGTTAACCACCTGGATAAAGCCACGGCGGGCCGCCTCTATGTCGATGGCGAACTAATTGGTTATCGCGAAAAGAATGGCGTCCTGTACGAAGTGAGCGAGAAGCAAGCTGCACAGCAGCGCTCCAGTATCGGCATGGTATTCCAGTCCTTCAACCTCTTTCCTCACCGCACGGTTATTGAAAATATCATTGAAGCACCGATGCAGGTCAAAAAGGTGCCGGAGGATAAGGCCCGGACGCGGGCCATAGAGTTACTAGACGAGGTGGGGCTTGCGGCCAAGGCCGATAACTTCCCGGTCCAGCTTTCCGGTGGCCAGCAACAGCGCGTTGCCATCGCCCGCGCCGTGGCGATGGACCCCAAGCTCATGCTTTTCGATGAACCTACCTCAGCCCTCGATCCCGAGCTCGTCGGTGAGGTCCTCCGCGTCATGAAGGATCTCGCGGCCCAGGGTATGACCATGCTCGTGGTTACCCACGAGATGGGTTTCGCGCGCGAGGTTGCTGATAAAATCTTCTTTATGGATGGCGGCGTAGTTCTAGAGTCCGGTACCCCCGCTGAGATGCTCGAAAACCCACAGCAGCCGCGCACCAAGGAGTTTCTGTCCTCTCTGCTTTAATTGGTTCTCGCGCGGTGCCAGCCGCGCCTGCCTAGGCGCCGTAGGTGACGATGCCGCGAATCAGTGCACTCAAAGCCCCAAGGCTGGCTACCGACAGCGACAGTGCGCGCGCGACATCCCGAGAAACGACATGCGCGATGCGTGACCCCAGCCAGATGCCGATGAACATGCCGACAATTCCCGCGGGCCAAATGTTCCAAGGCAGGCCATCGAAGCTCGCAGCACCAAGCGCAGTCTTGGTGATAACGGAAAACAATCCACCCACCACAAAAATCGGCTGCAACGTCGCCGTATACATGGCTTGCGGCCATTTGGCCGCTTGGGCATAGACGGTGATGACTGGGCCTGCTACTCCTGCCAAAGTATTGGTAAATCCGCCAAGGATGCCCGCAGAAATGGCCGGGCCCTTGCCCTCGAGTGGCGGGATGAACCTAGCGCCGTAGGTCACCACCGCCAAGGCGATGAGAAGTGCTGCACCTACCACTATCAATAGACCTGCGGTATCGATCTTGCTAATTAACGCCGCAGCCGCCAAGGACCCAATAACCATCACTGGTGCAATGAGCCCAAACATTCTCCAACTGACATTGCGGCGAACGGTCACCGTGGTAAGCAGGGCATTCACCGCCGCCAAGACGTTGATCACAAGGATGCCTTCTACTGGGCCCATTACCAACATGAGTATGGGCCCGCCAATAAGACCAAGTCCCATGCCGGAGACACGTTGCAGGGTGGATCCTGCAACAACGACGCCAAAAATAATCAGCGCCAATATCATCGGCGGTATTTTTCTTTCACCGCTTGAACTACCGGATCAGGAAGCATGCCGGTGACCTCACCGCCGAATTGCGCGACCTGCTTGCACAGCGAAGAGCTGATGTAGCCGTACTTTTCATCGGTAAGCAAAAAGACCGTATCGATGCCGGACAAGCGCCTGTTCATCTGGGCCATCGGCAGCTCGTATTCATAGTCCAAGGAAGAACGCAGTCCCTTGACCAAAACGTCAACGCCGTGCTGCGAGGTATAGTCCACGAGCAGGCCAGACCAATAATCCACGTTAATGCGCGAATCCACGCTCTGGCGGATGAGATCCATGCGCTCGTGCACGCTAAAAAGCCCGGAAGGCTTTTCTGGGTTGCCAGTTACTAGCACCGTAACCTCATCAAACATCTTGCTGGCGCGCTCGAAAATATTGACGTGGCCAAGAGTGATGGGATCAAAAGACCCGGGGCACACGGCTGTGGTCATAAAAAAATCGCTTTCTCTAGTTATCTAAAGTTTCGTCGGCATCGTCGGTACTGGGACGGGTATAGACTGCCATATCCATACGCGCGATGCCGAAGGTACGCTTCTTTAATTTCTGCCCAGTCGGCACAAATCCCTCTGGCCACTCGGTTTCGGGCGATTCGACGTGGCGTTCAATAACCACCATTGCGCTATCTGTAAGCACAGGCTCGAGTGCGGCCACGAGCCCGGCGACATCATCAAACGCATAGGGCGGATCAGCTAAAACCAGATCAAAATAACCGCGCGGGGCACTGGCCAGGTACGTGGATACCTTCCTTTCCTCCACGCGTGCACCAGGATGCTTGACCACGCCTATGTTGTACTTGATGGTGGAGACCGCCGCAGGGTTAGACTCCACTAGGACTGCCTCATCAGCCCCACGACTTAATGCTTCCAACCCCAAGGCGCCGGATCCGGCGAATAAGTCCAGCACCTTGGAGCCCGAGAATCCCCAGCGGGCATTCAACGAGGAAAAGAGGCCTTCCCGTGCGCGATCAGCGGTCGGGCGCGTTCCCTCTGCAGGAACCTTAATAGTCCGCCCCCGCGCTTCGCCTGAAATAATCCGCGTCATTTACGCTTCTCCAATCTCCATAATTAAGTCTCCGCCAATAACATCGCTAAAGTCTGCCACCGCTATATGAGAAATAGTCCCTGGGCCTGGGGATAAAACGGGCGATTCCAGCTTCGTTGCCTCAACGGTGGCTAGCGCCTGACCAGTGCTAATTTTCTCGCCTACATCGACATGGCAGCGAACGATGCCCGCGAAGGGGGCGAAGATTTTCATACCCATAGCCTAACCCCTCTCAGTTTTTCTCCAAGTATTCCTGCTCGCTTTGACTCAAATTCCGCGTCAGCTCCTCAGCTAACTGGGGGTTGCGCTGGACCATGGCATACGCATCCGCGTGAGTGCGCTCGACAATATCTTGGTCATCGGCAAGGTTGAGCAACCGCAGCGTCCGGTGCGTACCAGATTGCACCGCACCCAGGATATCGCCCTCGTGGCGTTGCCGAAGGTCTAATTCCGCAAGGTCAAACCCGGACGAGGTCTGGGCAATCTGGGTTATGCGCCTATACGAGGGCGAATTATCCTCCGCTTTCGTATGCATCAGGCAAATGGACGCATTGCCGCCGCGGCCTACGCGCCCGCGTAATTGGTGTAACTGGGAGACGCCGAAGTTCTCTGCCTCGCGGATGAGCATGACCGTGGCATTGGGAACATCGACGCCCACCTCGATAACCGTGGTCGATACCAAGATATCGATCTCTCCCCGAGCAAAAGAGGTCATGACCTCATCTTTATTCGGCATCTTGCCATGCAGGATATCTACCCGCAATCCCCTCAACGGGCCGGCGGCAAGCTGTTCCGCCAACTCAACAACGCCGCCCTCGCCCTCGATGCGCGGACAGACGATATACGCCTGGTGGCCATGCGCTACTTCCTCACGGATGCGCTCTAGCGCCCGCGCCACCCATATGGGGCGCCACTCCGCTACCACGGCGGATTGAATCGGTTTTCTCCCACCGGGCAGCTCAGCAAGCGTCGATACCGCGAGATCGCCAAAAATCGTCATGGCGATGGTGCGCGGGATGGGCGTCGCCGTCATGACCAAGACGTGGGGGCTTATCCCCTCGCGCGTCTTAGACCGAAGGCTATCGCGCTGCTCGACGCCAAAGCGGTGCTGCTCATCCACGATCACCAAACCCAAATCGAAGAACTCTACCGATTCTTGAATGATGGCATGCGTGCCGATGACGATATTTGCCTCACCTGAGACGATATCGAGAAGGGCTTGACGCCTCTCAGCTGTCCGCATGGAGCCGGTGAGGAGCACCACCTTGACCCCTTCTGGGACCGACGTACCAATGGAAGCCGCGTGCTGGGAGGCCAAGACTTCGGTGGGAGCAAGCAACGCCGCCTGGCTTCCGGCATCGATGGCCTGCAGCATGGCGCAGGTGGCGACCATGGTTTTTCCCGAGCCCACCTCGCCCTGCAACAAGCGCATCATGGGTAAGGAACCAGACAGGTCATCATCGATCTCAGTGATGACCCGTCGCTGGCCTCGTGTGAGCTCAAAAGGCAGGTGGGTCAATAACTCTTCGCGGAAGCCGCCCAAAATGGCGGGCATCGTCGGCGCCGTGTGCGCGTGCGCATCGCGCTGGCGCAGCGCCATGACCAGGCCAATGGAGAGCGCCTCGTTGTACTTGAGGCGCTGGATCGCGCGCTGCGGGCCAGCCGCGCCGGGCTCATGGATTTCGCGCACCGCTTGGTCCAGGCTGATAATCATCTGCTGGTCTAATGGTTCCCGGATGGTTGGGGTGTGCGAGAGCACGTAGTGGATGGCCCCCATGAGGTACCACGAGGTGATCTTTGCCGTGGCGGGATATACCGGGATCCATTCCCGCTCGAGCAATAATTTATCGAGTCGGCCGAATTGGGACAGGTTGCGCAGGGACCCAGTTGCCTTTTGGGGCTTCTTCTTTCCCGCCGCAGGCGCCTGGTAGGCGGCGAGTTCCCCGTCTGGGCGTCCGAAGGCATCGATTTCTACGAAATCCGGTTGTTGTAGCTGGGGCTGCTGGCGGAAATATTTCAATTTTCCGCTCATCATAACCCGCTGCCCGCGATGGAGCATGCGCAAGACGTACATTGCATTAAAAAACGTGGCGATAATATGACCATCGAGCTGGACGTTGATGATGGTGGTCTTGCCCGTATCGCGGGTCGTTATTCCCGTTACGGTTCCGGTGACGGTGACGATCTCGCCCTCGGCGGCATCGCCAAGCCCCACGTCTTGATTGTGGCGAATGTAATCGCGCGGATAGTGCGCTAAGAGTTCCCCGCAGGTCTTATATCCCAGCGCTTTGGTGATCTTGGTAGCGTCTTTTTTATCCAAGACATCGGTCAACGGGCGATCATCTTGCCAGCCAAGCATCGCTATTCCACCCCAATCTCAGTGGGAATATCCGGCACCTGCAGGGCCACAACGTCGACGCCAAGCTCTGCCGCCAATTCTTCCTGCGAGATAGTAAGCGGGCTAATGACCGTGACCTGCTCCCCGCCTGCGGCGAGCAGCTGGCGGCACATCTTAGCGATGGCTTCTTCAGATTCTTCCGCTGGGTGCGCCACCCGCATCGACTGCGCCGCATCGCGCATGGATTCTACTACCGCGGCGGTATCCGCATTATCCGGCTCATAGACGGAGATGGCGGCAAGCCCCGCCGCAAGCGAAGAAATGTCCACGGTATGCGCTGCAGTTGCGTGTTCTTCTAGCCCGCTGGATAAGACGATGTCCTCGCCAGCCGCGTGGATGGTTTCTCCTGGTTCGACCACCGTAACCCCAGCGGACTGCACAAGCTCAGCCACGGGGCCGGCGGGCACTGCGGCATAGACGGTGCGCGTATGACCGGCGCCAGTGTCTCCGCGCGGGGCCGAGGTCTCCGGAAGTGCCTCAAGCCGCAAGTTACTGACCGATCCTGCGGCAAAGGCGGTTTCGATGACCTCACCGGCCTGGGTGGAATGGATATGGATGGAGGCGCTATCCTCTCCTGCCTGCGCGATGACCAGGCTCGTGCCCAAGGGGGCAATCTTCTCCTTCAGTACCGCGCTATCGCCTTCGAAAAAGAAGACCACCTCGAGTTCAGTGACGGTCTCTTCCATGGATTCGGCTGCGTGGCTGGTAGTGCCCTCGATTTCTGCAAGGAGGGCTTCTAAAAGGATGACTAAACCGGCACCGCCTGCATCCACGACCCCGGCTGCACGCAGTTCTGGCAGCTGCGAGGGTGTTTCCGCAAGGGCTTTCTGGGCTGCCGAAATCGTCTCCGCTACGACGCCGTGAAAACTAGATTCGGGTTGCCGCGCGGTGTGCTCCGCCTTTTCTGCCGCACACCGCAATACGGTAATGACCGTGCCTTCCACCGGCTCTGCAATGGCTCGGTCCACGAGCTCTACCGCATGCATGAGGGAGGCGGCAAAGATGGCGCCATCGATGCTGGAATCCACGGTGGCCTCCGCGATCCCGCGCAGGACCTGCGAGAGGACCATTCCGGAATTTCCCCGCGCCCCGCGCACGGCGCCCATCGCAAGCGCGGCCGCAACGTCGCCGCCACCCTTTTCCACCTCGGCGACGGCGGCTTCCATGGTGTGCGCCATATTCGAGCCGGTATCAGAATCCGGCACCGGAAAAACGTTGAGCGCATTGATTTCGGCGCGACGATGGGAAAGCTCGCCTACAGCGCGGTGCGCCCAATTGCGCAATCCGTGAGCGTCCAGCGTGCTGGGGTATGACATGCGCAATAGTTTACAAGTCCCACGCGATCTCTCGCGCGCCTTGGTCCCGCAAAAGGGCGTTTGCCCGGGAAAATGGGCGGGAACCAAAGAACCCGCGGCTGGCCGAGAGCGGCGAAGGGTGCGGGGAGGTAATGCAAGGCACATCGGGGAGGAAGCGCTCGCAGGATTGGGCATCGCGGCCCCATAATATGGCGACCATCGGGGTGCGGTTAAGAGCGCGGATGGCGGCTTCGGTCACCTCTTCCCAGCCAATGCGCCGGTGCGAGCCCGCCTGTCCCGGTGCCACGGTTAGCACCCTGTTAAGGAGCAAGACTCCCTGGTCGGCCCAGGCGCTTAGATCGCCGTCCTCGCGCCCGCGAACGCCCACATCGTCATACAGCTCGCGGTAAATATTGACCAGGGACCGCGGGGGTTTAACCCCCTGCTTGGTGGAAAAGGCCATCCCCATCGCGTGGCCCGGGGTGGGATAGGGGTCTTGGCCAACGATGAGCACGCGGACATCGTCAAGCGGCATCTGCAATGCCCTGCATACGTCTTCTGCCGGCGGCAGGTAATCCTGATTGTCCAGCGCCTGAGAAATCCGTGGCCACTGCTGCTCCAGCACCGGCGCGAGAACCGGTTCCCACGAGGGATGGTAAGTCGGGTGCATATCTAAAATCCTGCCCATCCTTCTGCATAACGGGGTCGTTGACCATCTACGGTGATGCCGCTGCCGCGCGAGACGGTGCCGATTTCCCGGAACCCCGAAGGCGCCTGCTTTGCGGTGGTTCCAATCAGGGTATGGTCCTCGCCGCCGGCTAGGACCCATTGCCACGGATCGCAGTCAAGGACGGCGGCCGCGGCGTGCAGGAGTGGATCGGGTTGGATGGCATCGACATCCAAATCAATGTGTACACCAGAGCGCTGCGCCATGGTCCCACAGTCTTGGATGAGGCCATCGGAATTATCGGTCATGGCCGTAACCTCGGCGGCGCGGGCAATAACGCCGCGTCCGGGGCTGAGCCAGGGGGCGCATTGGGCATCAATGAGCGGGTACAAATCCGCATGCTCTGCCGGCAGATTGCGGCCAAAGCGCTGCAGCAGGGACAAGCCTGCTGCGGCGTGGCCAATCTCGCCGTGGGCCACGACCTTCTGGCCCGCCCGCGCCGCATCAAGGGTCAACGCGGCCCGGCTGCCGCCCAAAAAGCCAATGGCGGTGATATTGATAACCAGCAGGTCCGATTTCGTAATATCCCCGCCCACCAGCTCAGCATTGTAGAAAGAGCAATGCTCGGCGATGCCCTTGGCCACGCCCCTGACAAAACTCACCGGCGTGTCGCTCGGTGCAGCGATAGCTAAAAGGGCCGCCACTGGGCGCGCACCCATGGCTTCGATATCGGCGAAGTTGCGCAGAATGGCCTTTTTGCCAATTTCGCGCGGCGTAGACCATTCCCGCAGGAAGTGCCGGCCATCTTCCATCAGATCGGTAGAGGCCACCGTGCGTGAATTAGGTGGTGCCGCGAAAAGCACAGCAGCATCATCGCCATTCAAGCTACTGGGAGCGGCCGTTGTGATTTCTCGAATCACCGCCTGCTCCCCCACGTCCGCGAGAGTCTGACTTAAGTTCACCGGCATCCTTTCGATAAAATGAGCCCCTATGACATCCCAATTTAACCGCACCGCGATCTTCATTTCACTTGGGTTGTCCATAGTGATGGTTCTAGCGGTCCTTTTCGGCGCGAAATACGTATTCACAAACACAGCCAAGGCCCCCGTGGCGGTCTCCCCGGTGGATTCCCCCGAGGCCAACTCGCAGGCGTGCACGGACTTTGTGCATGCGCTTCCCGATGAAGCCATGGGTCAACCGCGCGCCGATGTTGCGGAACCCGTTCCCGCCGGCGTTGCCGCCTGGGCCGCCAATTCCCAGGAAAAGATAACGGCGCGCTGTGGTGTTGCCATGCCCTTCCAGTACACCGATTACTCCACCACGCAAGATATCGATGGTGAGCAGTGGTTCAAGGTCAAGGACGCAACATCTGGCTCTAACCTTTCTACCTGGTATTCGACCCAACGCTTTCCCGTCGTGGCGGTAACGACTTTTAATGACGAAGAGCCGAAGGACCTCAACGAGGCCGTTTCTACCCTGGAGAATAAGCCAGCGGAGACCCACCCTGCCCCGTTGCGCGATCTGAAACCGGCCAAAAATGACCGCTGCGCCGCAGTAGAAAAGGCGCTGCCGGACGAGATTGCGGATGGCTACCACCGCCGCGATGTAGACGATAAGGACACCTACGTGTGGAGCTCTGAGGGGCACGAGGACATCGTCGCGCGCTGTGGCGTCGCCCAGCCGGAAAATTACGAGGCAGGCGTGCAGCTCCAACAGGTCAACGACATTGCGTGGTTTGAGGACACGACCTTGGCGCAAGGCACTACTGCTGGAACCTGGTTTGCGCTAGGCCGCGAGAATTACCTGGCGCTGCACGCCCCGCAGGATTCCGCGCAGGCAGCACTGGTGGCCCTAAGCGATATCACCGCGGAGCACGTCCCAGAAAGGTAAAGGAAGCCGCAGACCTACGCGGTGCGGGCTTCTGCGCTGGCGATGAGTACCTCAAGCAGCGTGGGGTAATCCACGCCAGAGGCCGCCAGCACCTGCGGGTACATGGAAATCGGGGTAAATCCCGGCAGGGTATTGACCTCATTGATGTACAGGCCTTCTTCAGTGACGAAGAAGTCCACACGGGAAAGGCCGGCGCAGTTGAGCGCTTTGAAGGCCCGAATCGCCATATCGCGCAATTGCGCCGTGAGTTCTTCTGGGAAAGGCGCGGGAATTTGGGCTGTGACCACGTTATCTAGGTATTTGGTCTCAAAGCCATAGAAGCCCTCATCGGAGTCATCAATGCCCTTGAGCAGCGCCGGCACCGAGGCAATAAGCTCGCCATCTGGGTATTGCAGGACGCCGACCTCTACCTCGCGGCCGACGATTTCTGGCTCGACCAAAATCTTGTCATCGTCTTCCAAGGCAATGCGCACGGCTTCTGGAAAATCCGCCCAGTCGCTCACCTTGGATACTCCAATCGAAGAGCCCCCGCGGGCGGGTTTGACGAAGACCGGCAGGCCAAGGCGGTCTTTTTCTTCCGCGGTCAATTCCGTGCGGCCCTGCACAATGACCTCTGGTGCCACCGGCAGGCTCGCGGCGGATAAAATCTTCTTGGTAAATTCCTTGTCCATTCCCACCGAGGACGCCAATACGCCAGGGCCCACATAAGGGATTCCGGAGAGCTCGAAAAGCCCCTGCATGGTGCCGTCTTCACCATAAGGCCCATGGAGAATGGGAAAGATAACGTCAACGTGGGCATACAGCGAACCGTCACTAATCGTGCGGATTTCACCCTTACGCGATGGATCCGCAGAAAGCGCCAATTCCGTGCCGCGCTTGACCTCAGGCATGACGCCATCGACGATTTCTAAGCCCTCGGTATCGCCCGGCGTCCACGTACCCTCGCGCGTAATGCCGATGGGCACCACCTCGAATTTTTCCGGATCGAGGTGCTTCATGATTGCGCCTGCGGATACGCAGGACACGGAGTGCTCGGTACTGCGGCCACCGTAAAGGACGGCCACGCGGGTCTTTTCAGTCATGGGCGATGATTTTACCTTTCTGCTACTCCGACTTCTTGGAGCGACCCATAAGGGCGATGATCATATCATCGACAGCCATGCCCTGATGGCACACTCCGTAGACGGCTTCCGTAATGGGCATCTCTACCCCAGCCTGCCGGGCTAGGCGGAAGATGGAATCAGAGGAAAACACGCCCTCTGCTACCTGGCCATTGGTGGCCGTCTTCGCTTCTTCTAGGCTGCCGCCTTGACCGAGGCGATAACCGAAGGTCCTATTACGCGAGAGCGTGGAGTTACACGTAGCCACCAAATCGCCCAACCCCGCCAGGCCGGAAAAGGTGAACGGCTCCGCGCCCAAGGCCGTGCCCAGGCGGGTAATCTCCGCTAAGCCGCGGGTAATCATCGTGGCCATGGTGTTATTGCCCAAGCCCTTGCCCGAGGCCATGCCGCAGGCCAAGGCAATGACGTTTTTGCAAGCACCACCGATCTCCGCGCCGATAACATCGGTATTTGTATAGGGCCGCAAGTAGGGCGCGGCGATGGCCGCCTGCACCGCCTTGGCGCGTTCTTCGTCAGTGCAGGCGATGACCGTCGCCGTAACCTGCCCCTGCGCTACTTCTTTAGCTAGGTTGGGCCCAGATAGCACCGCCACGCGCTGCGGATCCACGCCGGCTGCATCCACGATGACTTCGCTCATGCGCTTGAGCGTGCTGGTTTCTACGCCCTTGGATATGGAGACTAGCGTGGAATCCTCGGGCAATAGGGGCGCCCACCGTTCCACGTTGGCGCGCAAGGACTGGGACGGCACGCCTAAGACCACGATATCCGCGCCGGAAAGCACCTCTGCCTCATCGTGCGTGGCGCGCAGTGCCGCCGGAAGGTGGATATCCGGCAGGTAATCAGGGTTGGTATGCGTTTCGTTGATCGCTTCCGCCAATTCGGCCCGTCGCGCCCACAGGGTGACATCGTTGCCTGCGTCCGCAAATACCTTGGCCAGGGTGGTGCCCCAGGAACCGGCACCCATTACCGCTACTTTTACCATGGCTTCCTCCAAACGTTTTTCCTATTAGTTCCACCTTAAGGCATTTATCGCTCTGGGCGTGGCAAGGATGCGGCAGGGATCTCCCCCGTGGAACAATGATTATGAGGTTAACGCCAATTTTTCAGTCACCGAAGAAAGGCACGAAAAGCTATGCCGAGCGCGAAGAAGATGCACGAGACCGATAAAGATAAAAAGTCCGAAAAATTCATTTCCGGCCGGCACCAAGAAATTCCGGTGAATCCCGCCAAAGAGTTTCCCCGCACTACCCTTGCCGCCGGCGCCGTAGTCTGGCGCGGCGACCCCGCGAACCCTGAAATCGCGCTCATTCACCGCCCGCATTACGACGATTGGTCCCTGCCCAAGGGGAAGGTGGACCCAGGCGAATCTCTGCCCACCACCGCGGCGCGCGAAATTGAGGAAGAAACCGGCTTCCAAGTACGCCTGGGCAAGTTGATTGGCAAGGTCACCTACCCCGTGCAGGGGCGCACCAAAGTGGTCTATTACTGGGCGGCGTTCTACCTCAGCGGCACCTATACGCCCAATGATGAGACCGATGAGCTGCGTTGGGTGCCCATTGACCAAGCACAGCAGCTTTTGTCCTACGACGTTGACACCGACGTCGTGGCCAAGGCACAAAAGCGTCTGCAGCTCGCCCCCACAACGCGCGTATTGTACGTTCGCCACGCCCACGCCCACGACCGCAAAAAGTGGGAGGGCGATGACAACCTGCGGCCTTTGGATAAGAAGGGGCGCCGCCAAGCAGAAATGCTCGTGCCCATGCTGGCGGCCTACCACCCCACCGCGATCTATTCGGCTCGCCCGCACCGGTGCCAGCAAACCGCCGCGCCGCTTGCCGATGAGCTGGGTAAAGACATTGCCATTAATAAGGACTTTGGCGACGAGGTGTGGGAAAAGAACCCGGCGGCCGCCACAAAGGCTTTCCGTCGCGTCGTAAACGACGGCGGTGTGCCGGTCATTATCAGCCAGGGACAGACCATCCCCGGCATCATCGAGGACTTAGCCCCGCAATTCCTCAAGAAGCCACAGGAGGAATTGAAGTTTAAAAAGGCCTCAGTGTGGGTTTTGTCCTTCAACAATGGTGAATTAACCGGTACTGATTACCTTCCCAGCCCCCTGCCTGTGCGCTAGATAGCTCGGGCCGCGCGAGCCCCTAGCCCTTAGCCGCGCATGCCAAGGTTGCGGCGCACGAAGAGGGTGGGGGCTAAGGCCATGAGCCCCAGCAGCACGACAACACCCACCACGGTTGAGCCCAGCGCCATGTAGAGGATGATGAGCACGATACCGACCAGCAAGGTGGTACCGATGTTCCTCTTTGCGATATCCGCGGAAAGCTTAAAGCAGTCACCCAAGCCTAGGTCTGGGCGCGCTGCCTTGACGGCGGGGACCCACCACCAGAAGAACAGGGCGAAAAGTCCGGGAATTACCAGCAGGACTAAGCCGATGCTGATGACCACGCTAGTGACGAGGTAGGCCAGCATGATGCCGCCCATGCCTTTGAACGTGAAGAAATCCCCGAACATCAAATCCTGGCCATTGACCTGCTTATTAGCGGCTTGGTACCAGATTGCATTTGCCCACAGATAGACAATTAACAGGGCTATTACCGCGAGGGCGAGTAATAGCACGCCCAGTACGCCGAGGGAACCGTCCAAGGCGGTTCCCTCGGTCGCCGCCTCGATGGAAAGGGAGCCGCCGCCGGCGGCAAAGACTACGGCGATGATGAGGTATGCGACGAAAAGGACGACCATTTGCACTAGTGGGGCAACAAGCCACGGTACCCAATTGCGGCCGAAATAGCGGAAACTATCGCCAATAATGTTGACGGCATCGATGTCGCCTGGAGCGGTCGACTCACGAAAATATCCCGGCTGCCCACCTGAGTAGGGCTGTTGGGAGCGGTGATTGTATCCATCATGGTCGCGCGATCCGGAATAAGGCGAAGTCATACCGCAGAGAATAATAGATAAACCCAGCTGCACGCTTGCGAAGTCAGTTTTGTTACTCGACCGTTACCCCACCACTGCCCCGGATCATGACGACGGTGGTGTGCGCCCCGGCAAAGCGTGGGGCGCACCTGCTGGATTAGTCCGCGTGAACCGCGGGCTTGAAGCTAGCGCGAGAGTTCTCGAAGCTCGTGATCGCCTCTTCATCGCGCAGCGTGATGCCAATGTCATCGAGGCCTTCCATCAGGCGCCAGCGCGTATAGTCATCGATGTCGAATGAGTAGGTGTTTTCGCCAATCCGAACGGTGCGCGCCTCCAGATCGACCGTGACTTGGGTTTCCCCAGCCTCCAACTGCTTCCAAATAAGCTCGATGTCTTCTTGTTCCATCAGCCCAGTAAGCAGACCAGACTTTCCCGAGTTACCTCGGAAGATATCCGCAAAACGGGAGGAGAATACTGCTTTGAAGCCGTATTCGCGCAAGGCCCATACTGCGTGCTCTCGGGAGGAACCGGTGCCGAAGTCGCGGCCGGCAAAGAGTACGGAGCCGTCCTTAAACTGCTCTTGGTTAAGTACGAAGGTGGAATCAGAGCGCCAGTTGGAAAACAGCCCCTCCGCAAAGCCCGTGCGCTTGACCGATTTGAGGTAGCGCGCGGGAATGATTTGGTCCGTATCCACGTTGGATGCCCAAAGCGGGACTCCCGTGCCGGTATGGGTGATAAATTTCTCCATTATTTCAACCTTTCTCGCGTGCTTATTTCAGGTCAGCCGGGCTGGACAGGTATCCGGTGACGGCGGTAGCGGCAGCAACCTGTGGGGAAACGAGGTGGGTTCGCCCACCAGGGCCCTGCCGGCCTTCAAAGTTACGGTTGGATGTTGATGCAGACCGCTCCCCTGGCTTCAGTTGGTCAGGGTTCATGCCCAGGCACATGGAACAACCCGCCGTGCGCCACTCTGCTCCGAACTCCTGGAAAATCTGGTCTAGGCCCTCCTTTTCCGCATCGGCCTTGACCACCGCGGAGGAAGGAACCACGATCATGCGCGTATTGGCGTCAATGGTGCGCCCCTTGACCACCTCGGCGGCGGCGCGCAGATCCTCGATGCGAGCATTGGTGCACGATCCCACGAAGACGGTATCGATCTTGATATCGCGCAGTGGGGTTCCTGGTTGCAGGTCCATATACTCCAAGGCCTTTTTCACGGTGGCCTTGGAATTGTCATCGCCGCAGTCTTCTGGGTCCGGTACGGTTTCGCCCAGCGGCAGGCCTTGGCCCGGGTTCGTTCCCCAGGTGACAAATGGGGTCAGGGATGATCCATCGATTTCTACGACGCGATCGAACTCGGCGCCATCGTCAGTAGGCAGCGTCTTCCAGTAATCCACCGCTTTATCCCAGTCGGCGCCCTTTGGGGCGAACTCACGGCCCTTGACGTACTCAAACGTCGTTTCATCGGGTGCGACCATACCGGCACGCGCACCGGCCTCAATGGACATATTGCAGATGGTCATGCGGGCTTCCATGGACATCTTGCGGATGGCTTCACCGCGGTATTCGATGATGAATCCTTGGCCACCGCCGGTGCCAATCTTGGCGATGATGGCCAGAATAAGGTCCTTTGCGGAGACGCCTTCCTGCAATTCGCCGGTGACTTCGATGGCCATCGTCTTAAAGGGCTTCAAAGAAAGCGTCTGGGTGGCCATGACGTGTTCTACCTCTGAGGTACCAATGCCCATGGCGATGGAGCCGAATGCACCGTGGGTCGAGGTATGCGAATCGCCGCATACAATAGTCATGCCGGGCTGGGTAATGCCCAGCTGTGGGCCAACGGTGTGCACGATGCCTTGTTGCTCATCACCCATTGAGTGCAACCGCACGCCAAATTCTTCGCAGTTCTTGCGCAGGGTAGAAACCTGGGTGCGCGATACCTCGTCTTTAATCTCTAAGAGATTGCCGGATTTAATCCCCTCCGTCGGCACGTTGTGGTCTTCGGTGGCCAGGTGCAGTTCCGGGTGCCGCATTGTGCGACCTTGCAGGCGCAGCCCATCGAAGGCCTGCGGGCTGGTAACTTCGTGCAAAAGTTGGAAGTCAATATAGATAAGGTCTGGTGCGCCCGCGTCGCCCTGCTGGACAACGTGGTCACGCCATACTTTTTCTGCCAAGGTCAGCTTCTGGTTCATAAACATCACTCCACACTTGAAATCTCATAATTTGGGACGTAGATTTCATTATATGGGAGAGTATAGCGCAGTTTCCGGCATTAAGGTACTAGATCGTGCAATGGCCATCATGATGGCCGCCGCAAACCATCCATCGACCCTTAATGAGTTATGTGAAACCACGGGACTACCTCGGGCAACGACACACAGGCTAGCCACTGCGTTAGAAGCGCACCGCATCCTCGTACGCACCCCTGAAGGAAAGTGGAAGGCCGGTCCTGCACTCCCCGGCAACCGCGACCACATTTTAGAAGTCGCAGGCCCCATCATGGACCAACTCCTCGACCGCACCGGTGAGTCCATTCAGCTCTATGAATTCACGGGAACCACCCGCACCTGCATTGCCACCCGCGAGCCCACGTCCGGCCTACACAACGTGGTCCCAGTAGGCCGCCAGCTGCCACTGACCTCCGGTTCTGCAGCGCGCATCATCGCAGGCTACGTAGACTTCCCCCTAGACGCCGCGCAATTCAGCGTCGCTGATATAGAAGCCGCCCGCCGCCAAGGCTATGCAGAATCCATCGAAGAGCGCGAAGCTGGCCTAGCCTCCATTTCCGCCCCCGTCTTTGACTCTTCCGGCGTTTTTCGCGCCGCACTGTCCATCTCCGGTTCCGCTGAGCGCTTCCGCCCCTCGCCCGCCAAGAAGTACGCCCGCCTGCTAACCTCCGCCGCCCAAGAGCTTTCAGAGCTTCTCTAGCCTCACCAATGCCTCACCAACGCCCTGGACCTCCCACCGGCCCAGGACGTTGCTGCGTTTTACCTCCACATCCCCCACCCCGCCGTAGCCTATTGAAAAAATATCGAAAATCTCCCGCACGCTATTGAAACCGAACTGAAAACATGATTTAATGAAAACAGAGTGAAAACGAAAAGGACACTCCTTGACCCCAAAGGCACAGAAAGGATTCATGATTATGACTCACGCTACCCACACTGAACACGAGCACACCCACGGCGAAGGCTGCGGCCACGTTGCTTTCCCGCACGAGGATCACACCGACTTCGTGCACGATGGTCACATCCACCGCGAGCACGAGGGCCACTGGGACGAGTGCGAGACCAACGAGCACATTGAGGCTGAACCTCACAGCGACCACACCCATGGTGAGGGCTGCGGCCACGTTGCTGTCCCTCACGGCGACCACGTTGACTACATCCACGACGGTCACCGCCACGCCGCTCACGGCGATCACTACGACGAGCACTAAGCTGCGCCGGCACGCGCCCTGCAGCGCCCTAGCGCCGCGATAATCCACCGCTTTGATGCATGGAGTATCGCGGCGTTTTTCTGCGCATTAGCCCAGCGTGAATTAACCTTTTATTAGCCCTAGCCACAATTGCGTACGTCGCACGGTGGCCAAGAGGCAATCAAGCTGTCAATTTCGCGGAATCTGCCTGCATGACTATTAGTTAACACCGTTTCAGTGCTACGGTCTTTCGAGTGATTACTAGTTGGAAGCTTTTTCTCCAAGACTTCGTCCGCCTGTGGCGGACGCCGCAAGTCTGGGTGATTCTCATCGGTTTGATGATTACCCCTGCCTTATATTCTTGGGTCAATGTCTCCGGTTTCTGGGACCCCTATGGCAATACCGAACACCTCAAGGTAGCCGTGGTGAACGAGGACAAGGGTGCCTCGTCAGATCTCACCGGCGATATTGACGTCGGCGGGCAGATGATGGAAAAGCTGCACAACAATGACAGGCTCGGCTGGCAGTTTATGGACCGCGGCGAGGCTGAACACGCCGTGAAATCCGGCGACGTTTTTGCATCCATCATCGTGCCGGAGGATTTTTCTTCCGACTTTGTCAGCCTGTTCCAAGGCACCTATTCTCAGCCCACCTTGGAGTATCAGGTCAATGAAAAAATCAATGCCATTGCCCCCAAGGTCACTGACTCTGGTTCTTCTACCCTCGAAACCACGATTAGCGCGACCTTTAATGAAAACGTCGCGAAATCGGTTTCCACCGAGTTGAGAAACTCCGGCGGCGACCTCAGCGATAGGATCAATAGCACCGCGGGTGATACCGCGAATTCTTTCTCAGAGACCGCCGATACCGTGGCCAATTCGCGCAATTCCTTGGCGGATGTCAACACCACTATCGACGATGCTCGCCCCACCATCGCACAGGCTCGTCAGTCCCTCGGCTCTGTGCAGACCACGATTGATGACGCGCAGCAGGCCTTAAACCAGGTCACCTCCTTGACCGACGAGGTGCAAAAGGAAGTTACTTCCTTCGCCGACGATGCAACAGCCGCTTATATCCAAGGCACGACTGCGCTTGCCGATGGCACCGCAAACGCCAATGCCAATATCGGTTCTGTCACCGGGCGGTTAAACGGCGCTCTCAACCGCGTCGATGCCGCGACAGACGGCGCCCAAGGCATCCTCGGTCAGGCTGATAAAGCCATCGACCAATTAGCCGGAGTCGCTTCCCTGCCAGCCCTTCCTCCAGAGGTCTCCCAGCAGATCAACCAGTCGGTTTCTGATCTGCGTGACCGCAACGATCAAAACCGCGCGGTGCTAGGAGAGCTGGATTCCCTTAATAGCGATACTAATGCCACCCTTGATTCGCTGAATAAGACCTCGGAATTGCTCAATTCCATGGCATCCCAGGCCCGCGATGATTCCCACGGACTGCGCGATGACGTGGCCAACGGCTTACCTAAGCTCAATTCTGCGCTTTCTAATGTCTCCGCTACCGCTGGGCGGCTATCTGCCTCGCTCAACAGCCAAAAGGCTCTGGTTGGGCAAACGGACGGGCTTCTCGGGGGCGTCGACGAGCAGTTGACCCACGCCCAAGAAGTGGTAAAGCGCTTCTCGGTTGATCTGGATCGCGTTGAAGAAGGTCTTCGTTCCGCGCGCACCGATGTTATTGCCTTGAGCAACACGGCCAATAACAATACCGTGCTGAAGTCCGTCAACGGTCTTGATACGGACCACGTGTCTTCATTCCTTTCCTCGCCCGCAGAGATGGAAAGCCATGCAGTCTTCCCCGTCGCGCATTACGGCTCCGGCATGTCCTCGCTGTTTATCAACCTCACGCTGTGGATCGGTGCCTTTATGCTCCTAATCATTTTCCGCGCCGAGGTTGACCCACAGGGCCGCCGAGATTTGACCATCAATAAGGCGTACTTCTCGCGCTTCTTGCTCCTCGGCTTTTTCGCCATTGCCCAGGCGCTTATTGTTTCCATCGGTAACTTAGTCATCGGCGTTGAGCACGTCAGCGCCACCGCTTATATCCTTACCTCTGTATTTATCAGCCTGTGCTACCTTAGCATTACCTATGGCCTCGTCTCGACATTCGGTCACGTGGGCCGCGGCATAGCGGTGGTCTTGGCCTTCATTCAGATTCCCGGCGCATCAGGCCTGTACCCCATCGAAATGACGCCGGACTTCTTCCGCGCCGTCCACCCCTTCTTGCCCTTTACCTACGGCATCGATGCCATGCGCGAGACGGTAGGCGGGTTCTACGGCACCCATTACATCCGCGATATCGCCGCGCTGACCGGCATGGCAGTTGTCGCCTACCTCATGGGCACCTTCTTAAGGCGCGGGTTGTCCAATGTCACCATGCTGGTCAATGATGAGCTGGCCAAGGGCGGGCTCGTTATCAACGAGCAGGTCCACCTGATCGGCAGCCGCTACCGTTTTACCGACCTCCTGTATGCTTCCGCGGACCGCGAGGGATACCAAAAGAGCTTGGATACCAAGTGGATGACCGCCCGGAAGAATTATTCTCAGCTAATGAAGCTCACGATCGCCATCGGGATAGCCTTGGTGCTCGCACTCGTGATTTGCTCCCGGTTCATGCCGGAACAGAAAGCGATTCTTTTCGGCATTGCGTGCCTTGTGGCGCTGATTGCGGTCGCGGTCATTTGCTCGCTGGAATACGTGAAACAAAGCATCGCGCACGATAACCGCTTGGCGGATCTCAGCGATGAAGAAATTCAGCAGCACCTAGAACATCAACGCCAAAACCCCAATCAGTATCGGCTAGAAGATGTCCAGTCGGATAAACACCCCGAAATATCTTCTACCCCACAATCGCAGGGCGATACCACAGATAAGCCCGCCGACGACGGCGAAGAAACCGGAAAGGGAGATAAGTCATGAACAACATCCTGACCATTCTCCGCGATGACCTCAAGGCCATCCGTGGCAACGTAATGACCGCCGTCATCATTTTCGGCCTCGCCATTATCCCGCTGCTTTTTACCACCTTTAACGTGCTCGCCAGCTGGGACCCGTTTGCCAATACCAAACAGCTCAAAATCGCCGTCGCCAGTGAGGACGAGGGCCACCAAAGCGACCTAGCTTCGCTCAAGCTTAACTTGGGAGATGAGGTTTTATCCCAGCTCAGCCGCAACGACGAAATCAATTGGGTTCTTACCAATAGCGATGATGCCGTAGAGGGCACCAAGTCCGGTGAGTACTACGCAGGCATCGTCTTGCCCAAGGATTTCAGCTCAAACCTCCTCACTTTCTACGTGGAAGGCACCGAGCCAAGCAAACTTAATCTCTATACCAATGAGAAGAAGAACGCGCTGTCGACCACGATTACCCAACGCAGCGCTACCGGTGTGATCGAGAAGATCGACGAGTCCTTTACCCGCGTTGTGTCCAATGTGGGTCTTGGCGTCATTTCCTCGCTGGACCAGTACCTTGATGAGGGCGATACCCAGGCCGCGCTCAACAACGTGCACAACCGAGTCAATACCGTACAGTCGCGCCTCGATGCAGCCTCTGGCACGGTCATGGCGCTGAGTAACCTGGTAGATTCCACCATTCCGCTCACCCAGGCGGCCAATAACATCCTGAATGAAGCGGGAAACCAGGCCTCCAGTACCACCAATGACAACGGCGAATCACCCATCGATATCTTAAAGTCCACGCTGGATGAGTCCACTGGTTCCTTGGATGCGTCCCTTGCCGCGACGACGCAGAGCTACGAGGTCCTATCCTCACAAATCGAGGAATTGCTGAACAATGCCAGCGCCACCTCCGCGCAGACCGCCCAAACCTTCCGCACTGCCGCGGACCGCGTGGGACAGCAGACCGCAGCCTTCCAAGGCGTGAAGGACAGCATCCAGAAAGAAGCCGATAAGGTCGATCTCCCAGGCCCGGTAGCGGCAGGCTATGCGGCCATGATGGGGCAGCTGGATGCCAGCATCGCCCAGAGCAATGCGCTGCACGATTCCTTGACCTCTACGGCCGATAACATCGAAAACGGCGGGAATTCCCAAGAGTCCAAGCAGCAAACGCAAGCTGCGATTGCCAGCGCCAAGCAGGCCGTCGAAAACGCCCGCAACTCCTATAACTCTAATCTGAAGCCACAGCTAGCGGCTCTGGGAGATAGTGTGGGTACGGTTGCCAACGATGTTGATGCGGTCAAGCGCGATATCGCGGGCATCCGAAATACCATCTCTAATGACAACGATGCCCTCGTGCGGGTGCGCGATCTAACCGCAAGCCTATCCGGTACATTGCAGCAGCAGGCGGGCCGCTTTGGCGAGCTCAGCCAAAAGATCGATGAGATCCGCGACGGCGGTGACCTCAGCCAGCTCGCCGGTCTCATTGGCGATGATCCCGAGCTACTGGCCTCCCGAATCGCTTCGCCGGTCAACGTGGACCGCCAGCCCATCTACGATGTTGCTGCATTCGGTGTTGGTATGACGCCGTTCTACCTCACGCTTTCACTGTGGGTAGGTGCCCTGCTTGCCTGCGTGCTGGTGCACACCAACGCCGAGCGCAAGTACTTGAAGAAGAACGAAGGCCTCGACAAGAAGGATCACTTCACCAGGAACCAAGTCTTTCTGGGCCGCTTCCTTACCTTTGGGCTCATCGGCATCGCCCAAGCCACCCTCGTCGTCCTCAGCCTGGTTTTCTTCGTGGAGATCGAGCCCGAGCACCCATTCATGATGCTCTTTGCCTCGTGGATAATCTCACTGGTGTTTATGTTGATAATATATTCACTGGTTATCACATTCGATAGCGCGGGCAAGGCCCTCGCGGTTCTGCTTTTGGTCATCCAAGTCTCCGGTTCCGGCGGCGCCTATCCCCTGCCGCTTCTTCCAGAGTGGTTCCAAAATGTCAGCCCGTGGCTGCCGGCCACCTACGGCATCGACGCGTTCCGCAGCGCCATCGCCGGCATTTACGAGGCCGACATCCTCCGTGAGCTCGGCGTGCTCCTTCTCTTCGCCATCCCGGCACTCATCCTCGGCCTGTTCTTGGGTCCCGCCATGGATAACTACCACAAGCGCCTCCAGAAGGCGATTAAGAAGACGAAGGTCATGGCCTAGCCACACGCCTACACACAACGCCCAGTGCAGCCTGAGAGGCTCGCTGGGCGTTGTTTTTGCAGTGGCGGCCCCATCCTCCCTCCCTTGGCGTTCACAGGCAGCTGACCCCGCCCCAGTCCTCGATGAGCCAGTGAGCGCGAAGGGAGGGCTGCGGCGACAGCAGACGCTTTCCGATGCCCCACCTCGCCCACCGTGCTCTCCCCAAAGCGCGATGTTCAATGGGGCGCAGCGAGGGCTGTTTAAACTCTCCTGGAGGCGCGAGAAGAAAACGGCAAAAAGAAAAAGGCTGCGAGCGTTAACGCTCGCAGCCAATATATGTACCCCGTACGGGATTTGAACCCGTGTTACCGGCGTGAGAGGCCGGCGTCCTAGGCCGCTAGACGAACGGGGCTCGTTCGCACGTAGCAGGCAAATCAAAAGCTGTGCGGGCAATTAACTTGCTTGCTGCGGACTCGTTAAACAGTAAACGATGGGTAAACACAATACAAATCAGCAGATAGTGCGGGAATTCGCGCCAATAGATCCCCCGGTTAAGACCCACTTAACCCCCGTTTAGACCGCAAGCGCGCATACGAAAAATTCCTCCAACCGCAGTGGCTGGAGGAATCATTTTATTTGGCACTTTCACGAAACTGCCCGCCAGCCCAAACCACCGATCTGCAAATACTCTTGCACCATGGTAATGCAGCTACCAGCTTCGACTCTAACTGTAAGTTCGCGTGCGAATGGGACGGCTACTCCATAAATTCGACGGAGCCCTGCTTCTTAAAATTGACGGGGCGAGAGTATTCGTTACCGAACTCATCAGTCCACGACACTTCCGCCTTGTAGTCGGATCCCCAAACTGCGGCGTAGAAGAACATGATGGAATCTCCAGGTTTCATCGACTCCGCAGTACCCTCATCATCTCCCACTATCGGGCTGTCATTAATCACAGTCACTTTGTGCACTGTCCTACGGGACTTGTTAGTCACACGATAACGATCCCCGCCGTCCCAGGAGATTTCCCAAATGAACCTATTGGAATCGTCTTTCTGCAGCTGGGCAATAAGCTTCATGGAGTCAGCATTTTCGCGTGACGCTTGCACGAGCTTATCTTGCTGTTCAGCGATCTTCTCTTGCGCCTTGGTCAAGCGCTTAGCTACAGCATCGCGCTCGCTCTGCGCCTTTTCCGCAAGCTTCGACTGCTTATGCTGGCCCCACCATTTAATAAAACCAAACAACCAACCTACTGCAGCGAGAGCAATAGTAACGCATAATTCCAGAGTCATGCGCTGAGTCTATTACAAATGTCTAATTGAGGAACTACACCTATATGCGTATCTGGACTTGATACGGACACCACGAGGAATCCAAAACCTAGAGAGTCTCAAGCCACTCCCGCACCGGCGCATACCCCGTCACCTGCGACGCTGGCAACTTATCCCCTTCCCGCTTTACTGCGACGGCATTTCGAATCAGCCAGTGCAGATAGCTACGCCGAAGCTCCAAATGCCACAACTCCAATTCCCCATCGGGGAGTCCATCTGAGTCGTACGGGAACGTCAACAGGACATCGGGATCCAGCACCCCATACCTCTTGAGGACTTTGGGCCTGAACTCGGAAAGTGGACACGTCGAGGGTCAGGCCCGGTCTTGGTTACGGTCGGAGCTGCAAGAGTCGAAGTCACTGTTGCGGTCTGAGTCTGAGTGACAGTCTCTGCGGGGAGCTGAGAGACGACGGTCTGGCGAACAGTGGTCGGCACAGACTTAATAGCCGTTGCCGTGTTTATCCTGTCCTGTAAGCCGAAGCGCTTCGGGTAAGAACTCCTTAAGCTCTGCGAGCAACGCATTGAGCCTTCTCTGCTTGGTCTGCGCAATGTACAAAACAGAGAGCTTTTCAATAGGCTGCAGAGCTGGGTCTTTTAATTGCGCGGTAAGTTTCTCCAACTCCACCCGAGTCTTCTCAAGGTCGCGGTAAAGAAGTATGCCTCGCGTGTAGTCATCCCAGGTGTTGAGTAGTTCACGGATTGGCCCTTGAAACATTTCCCGATCCCGCATGAAGAAGTTCGGTTGAATGCCAAAGGTGAGTGGAGGGATTTCTTCGAGACTCGGCTCTGCCCACTGGAATACGACTCCAACAGGGCCATCTTGAATTACCGCAGCAAAATAGCCCAGCGGTTGACCCGGCACGTAGACATTCCTGTCCAGTCCGATAGCGCTCGCTCTGGCGTACGGATTCATGAAATCAGCCTGTTCCCCGCCGTCTATTGTGCTGAGGCTCCGAAAGGCTTCGTCAACTTCGTAATTGCGAAAGAAGAGCAAGCTATGCGAGGGCAGTTGCCAGTCGTTAAACAAGTATGTCCGAATCTCTTCTGGCACACGTGCACCCGCGTCAACCATCCGGCATCCCACATTCTTGAGGTAGTAGCGTTCAAGGTTGCGTTGCGTGAAGTTGGTCCCCTCGAAGATCTCTGACCATTGGTATTCGTCACGTTCGCGGAAGTAGTCAAAGTGCTCATACTGAAAAGCGATGAAGTGGTCATAAGCATCATCAAACGGCTTCGTCAGCTCATTGTTGCACTTCTGACAAATGGTCTTTCCAAACTTCACAGTCTTGGACTTAGGTCCGCGAACCTTATAGACAACGCCGTCCACGGGCACATGAAGTGGCTCCCCATCAACCATCAGCTCACGGATTCGACTGGCTTTGAATGCATGCTCCTGCGAGTCGGCCGGACGCTCTCGGCAGATCCAACAAGTCTCGATGTCACAGCGAGGAAAGGGGTTCTTTTGGGAATATTTAGGAGTCATGCCTCGCATCCTAGTAAGCAGCGCAGACACGGACCCCTAAACCACCCACAGCCCCTCGCCACCTCTGTTTCCGTGAAAAGCCCCACACCGCCACCAAATCTTTATCTGAAGTGTCCCAGGTTTGTTCCGTTTGAGTAGATGGGAAAACCTGGACCACTTTATACCGCCGTGGACGTAACACGATTGAAAGCCAAAACGCCCTTCTCAAGAACGGGCGTATGGGGTTGGGCGACAAGAGTCTCAGTCTCGTGCGGGGATTCGCTAACGCGACCCTCGTGACTGCACTCAGCATCGCGGGTGTCAACATTCACCTGATTCAGAAGTTCCTTCGCCGAGTCGTATTCGACTTGAATACGAATGCCAGCGACCCGGTTCCAACTCAGCCGTGTAAGCGAGTCTCCGACTGGAACACGTTCGGTAACGTAGCGCCACAAGCTCCCCCAGCCGCAGCCTAAAGACCAACGCCCGTACGGGCCGGCCTAAACGACAGGATGTGTTGGTGAAGTTATATGTTTAGCCCGTCTGGCCTGCTGGTATTAGGACTATTTCACTTATCCGGAGACATAACGCAGCCTCGGACCTGAAATACCGCCGGGGCGTGCTGATGTGCTAGGCGCCTAGGTTCACGATGAATGGATGAGTAAGAATCATCCTCGATGCCCCGTCTGTAGCGAGGTGTGCACCAAAATACGGGACTACAAGCACCAATCCGCCAGCAATGGCGATGGAACGCCTGTAAAGCCACTGTCACTCGCGCTAGAGGCCGAGCCAGGAAAGTGGACGCATCAGAGGCCAGGCCCTAGCCAAAGCGCACACCCTAGCCAGCCAAGAAACACAAGCCACCAGCGGCCGTAAATACGGCCGACCAGCAACTTTCGACAGTGCCTATAACCACTCTATGGAAATACGCAAAGGCCACATGCCCTAAACCACGCATCCACCAACACAAAATGTCGTTTAACCCGACACGCCGGAAAACAACACATTTTGTCGTTTAACCCTTAAGCGCCAGGAATCGGGAAAACAAATCAAATCCCGATTCTCATTGGCGAGAATCGGGATTTCTTTTGACAGTGCGTGGTTTCGTGAACTTTGCAGGTCAGAAACGTGAAACCACCTATATTTGTACCCCGTACGGGATTCGAACCCGTGTTACCGGCGTGAGAGGCCGGCGTCCTAGGCCTCTAGACGAACGGGGCATAGAACTAGTGAGCCTGCTTCAAAAAGCATTTTCACTGCTGGCCTACCAGGACTCGAACCTAGAATGGCGGTACCAGAAACCGCTGTGTTGCCAATTACACCATAGGCCATTTGCTCACTTGCTTGGAATCGCATCCTTATCGGCTGCGCTCCCTTGCTCGCTGCAACGTGTTATAACTATAATGATCGTTACCCAATGCGCCAAATCGCCAGCGCAACTGGCATTTTTAGGCGTTTTTCTTGAGCTAAAATAAAGCGGCGGATGACATCTGTGTAGTTCGATGTTCATCCGCCGCTTTAACGGGCTGCGCCGTCCACACTTCTGGTGGTGTCGATTTACTCCGCAGCTGGAACGTACGGAGTTACCTCGCGGGCAGCACGCAGGCGCGCCAAGGTGGACTCTTTGCCAAGAAGTTCCATGGACTCAAAGAGCGGCGGCGACACCTGGGCGCCGGAAATGGCTACGCGCAGCGCGCCGTAGGCCTTGCGCGGCTTTAACTCTAGATCTTCAATGAGCGCCTTGGAGAGCGCGGCTTCAATAGCGTCGGTCTTCCACTCCTCTACCGCTTCAAGGGTGTCAATGCCCACCTCGAGCGGCTGGACGGCGTCGTCTTTCAGGTTCTTCTTGGCCGCCTTTTCATCCAAGGTGAGCTCAGCATCGGGGGTGATAAGGAAGCTGAGTAGCCCGTAGGCATCGGCAAGCGTCTTAATGCGCGTTTGCACTAAGTCCGCGGCGAAGGCGAATTTCTCGCCGTCATAATCGGCCGGGAAATCCGTGTACTCCGTCAGGTAGTTGCGCAGGCGGAAGGCAAACTCTTGGGGCTCGAGCAGGCGAATGTGATCGGCGTTGATGGCCTCGAGCTTCTTCTGGTCAAAGCGCGCGGGGTTGCCCAGAACATCGTTGACATCGAAGTTCTCAATCAGCTCGTCCATGCTGAAGATGTCCTGATCTGCAGACAGGGACCAACCCAACAGCGACAGGTAGTTGAGCATACCCTCCGGGATGATGCCGTTATCGCGGTGGTTGAAGAGGTTGGACTGCGGGTCGCGCTTGGACAGCTTCTTCTTCCCCTCACCCATCACGAAGGGAAGGTGGCCAAACTCCGGGGTAAATTCCGCGATGCCGATTTCCTTCAGCACGTCATACATGGCCAGCTGGCGCGGGGTGGACGAGAGCAGATCCTCACCGCGCAGCACGTGGGTAATGCGCATCAACGCGTCATCGACCGGGTTAACCAGGGTGTACAGCGGGGCGCCGTTGGAGCGCGCCACCACATAGTCAGGCTGCGTTTCGGATTTGAAGGACATCTCGCCGCGCACGAGGTCAGTCCAGGCCCAATCCTTGTCCGGCATGCGCAGGCGCCATACGGGCTTGCGACCTTCAGCCTCAAAAGCATCAATCTGTTCCTGCGTCAGGTCGCGGTCGTAGTTGTCATAGCCTAACTTGGGGTCGCGCCCTGCGGCCTTGTGCCGCTCTTCTACCTCCTCAGCGGTGGAGTAGGCGGGATAGACATGTCCGGCATCGATAAGCTTATTGAGCACATCCTTATAAATGTCCATGCGCTGGGACTGCCGGTACGGTTCATGCGGGCCACCCACGTTGACACCTTCATCCCAGCCCAATCCGAGCCAGGTCAAGGAGTCAATGATGGCCTGATAGGACTCTTCCGAGTCACGGGCAGCATCGGTATCTTCGATACGGAATATCAACTTTCCGCCTGTGTGGCGGGCATAGGCCCAGTTAAACAGGGCCGTGCGCACCATGCCAACGTGCGGGGTACCGGTGGGAGAAGGGCAAAATCTAACGCGAACTTCAGTCATGGCCACCATCGTAGTGGAGTCACAGGACACAGTCCGCACCAGCCCAAACCAGCGCCTCACCCTACCACCCAAAAGTGCGCCCCCATGTACTGTACTACACGCAAAAAGGGGTAGATGGTAACGGGTTTCATTATAAACGCACAGGTAAACGGGAATGGTTTCCAAAAGATTATCCAGTAATGGGAATCATTTTCTATAGTTTCGAGGTGAACTACTGACAACTGCAGAAAGGTAACGCGCTGGTGGCTTCTCCTCGTATTCGCTTCATGGCCGCATTCAGCACGATCGCGCTGATTGCCCCGGCTACCGCCTACGCCGGCCCCGACGATGGCAAACACATCGCAACCCAAACCCACGTCGATTCCCCCAAGAGCTTTTGGGAAGGAGACAACTTCCTACTGCGATCCGAATTTTCCGGCCAAACTCCGCTTATCGATGACACCGTTGCCTGGATAGGCAAAGGCTATAACCGCGAAGACGAGGACGGTAAGCGCCGCCAGAACTTTATGTATTCCCTGCCAGAAAACGGCACGCAGGACTACATCGGTCCTACAGGCACCACCTACTACACGGCCCCGTACCAAGCCTCCGCCAATCAAGAACCCATCTGGATCGGTTTCGGCGCAGACACTGGGCTTCCCGTGAAAGATTTCCGCGATAACATCGCCTTCCTCGACCTCTTAAGCGTGGATGGCCCAGGCGACGTGGAGCTTTTTACCAACAAGGACGATAAAGACGGCGCCGAGCTCCATCGCATGCTGGGCTCCTTCCAAGACTCACCGCACTCTACATACCTCAATGCCGGTACCCATACCCATAACGCCACTCTCTTTACCAAGCCCGGCCGTTATCGATTGACCTATCGCACCACCGCTCGCACGGCGGATGGGCAGCTCGTGGCTAGTGAGCCGCAAACCACCAGCTACCAAGTGGGCGGGCAAAAGCCAAAGGATGACAAGACCCCAAGCCTCAAGGAACGCTTCGATAGCTCCTCCTCCGGCGATGCCGCCGCTGCTGGTTACAGCCTGAGCATGGACAAAAAGCAGAACCCGGAAAAGGACGGTGCCGATAAGCTCACCACCATTTCCTTCGATGCGGAAAATAAGGCATCCGGCACGCTTACGCTGCTTATCGATGGCTACTTCCTCACCGATCTGCCTGTCGCCGACGGCCACGCCGAGTGGGATGAGTACATGGGCCCAGACTCGTCTAATATCCAGGCGGTATTTACCCCAGAAGGCGATGCGCCGCGCTGGATCTCGCAGCAGGTGGAATTTACCCCAGGCTCTTCTGTCCACACCGACTCTTCTGATGCCGCAGAGGCATGGGAAGAAGCCGAAAATCCGCGCCAGCTGGCCCCCACCGAAGAGGTAACGCTGCAAGAAACCGGCTATACGGTGCGGATGCGCAAACAGGGCGAAGAAGGAACCAAAATCATCATCGACATGGAGGACAATAACTTCAGCGGCGTGATGACTGGTGGTCTCTATGACGACAAGAACGACGCGGAACCCACGGCACCAGTGGAAGCCCCAATTACCAACGGGCACGGAGAGGCAACTTTTACCAATGGCGAACTCTTTAAGAACACGATTGCCAAAGTAAACGTCTTCCCGCACTCCACTGTCAAGGCAGGACATGGCAGCACGGTGCTAGCTGAGCCCTTCGAATTCGGCGAAAACTACGAAGCGACAGGCGAGCTTTCTACCAGCGCGGATGACAACGCCGCTACCCCAGGCGAAAAACCTGGGTCCGGCGATTCACCCGCACCCGGCGATACGCCTGCACCATCTCAACCGCCACAGGACGAGGAAGCTCAGCGCTGCAGCGAAAAGCAGGTACTTGACCGCGGGCACGTCGATATCAAGGCACTGCCTACTGACGATGGTTTCCGCACCGTCCTACGCGATGACACAGGACAAATTGATAAGAACTCGGTAGACCGCTCGTTGGATGACGTCGTACTTGGCGTGCACAAAAACGCGCTTACTCCCCGCTCCCGACAGCTGGGTGATAAGGAGTTCGATTTCCTTGGCAACATCGGTGACCGTTTCTACCACCTGCCGCAGACGCAGAACCAAGCCATCATCTGGCCGGGGTATAACACCGAAAAATTGGATTACTCCAAGATGAAAGATGGCCAAGTCAATTTGAACCTCAAGCCCAAGCACACGCCAGAGGGCGCTGAGTGGGGCGTATATATCGATAAAACCAGGGGCGTTGGATATGACATCCTTGCCAATTCCGCCGAAGACGATCACACGATCGAGACCACCTTCGCATCGCATAGGCATACCCACTGGGCTTTTACTAAGCCGGGCATCTACACGTTTGAGGCAACCTATACGGCAACTACTACCGACGGCAAAGAACTTGCATCCAAGCCACAGACGTTGACCTTTGCCATTGGTGATGACGCGGTGAAGTCCTGTTCTACGGCTGCGCCATCCGATGCCCCATCGGAAAAGCCTTCCGAGACGCCGTCCGAAAAGCCTTCGGACTCGGCAAAGCCATCCAAGCCCTCGAAACCGTCTAAGCCTTCGAAGCCGTCCGAGCCATCTAAGCCGTCTACTCCTGCGGGGCCATCGTTTAATCCTTGGGCTCTGGTCTTGCCTGCGGTTCTTGGCATCACCTTCAAGGCCTTCTACAACTTCTTCCGCGACAACCAAGATCTCATTCGTGAGCGCTTTGGCTGGCGCATCTAACTACTAATCCACAGCTCAGGGGACCCCCTGGCGCTTTAAAGGAAATTCAACCATGGATACCAACACCATTTCGCGCACCAGAGCTCACCGGCCTGGCAGCCGCATCATCGCGGCGGTGATTACCGCCCTCATCGCGTTTTTCGTTCCGGTCACACCGGCCTTGGCCTTCGATGAGGTCTTTGATTCCGGACATATCGACGCGTTCTACGTCACGGCACCTGATGGCCAGCTACACCTATCCATGCAGGAAGATGTCACCGGCTCGCACGTCCAGCGCCCTGGCGATGACGTGCTGCTCCAGGTCGTGGAATCGGCATGGTCCGATGCCACCGAGGCCGTTCCCGAGATTGGAGAATCGACCTACTTCCTGCCCCAAACTCAAGACCCAAATATCATCTGGCCGGGCTGGGATACTCAGCCGGCACGCGATGGCGGATTCACCAACGTTGACTTCGAGTTCACCAATATCTCTGGGCCGGGCTCAGTCTATGTCTTTGAAACCTCTGGGTTCGGCAACGTCGGTGCCGTGACCAATTCCGGTTCGATGGAGCTGACCAGCGGCGAGGTTATTAACCAGCCGAGTCCTGCACACCGCCACGTCAACTGGGCCTTTAGTGAGGCCGGTACCTATGAGATGACCGTTCAGGCCTCCTCTAATGGCCAAACCAGTAACGCAGTCACCTATACCTGGCAGGTGGGCGAGGGCGGAGAGGCAGTCTCCGGTCACCGTTCTGCGGGCGGTTCTGGCGATGCAGATAACTCCGGCAATGACGCTGGACACAGCAATTCCGAGGGTGGCCAAGGCGGCAACGCTGCAAGCGGCGGACAGTCCACGGATCCAGAGTGCCGTCCGGGTATTATCCCGCAGATTAAAGACGATACGGTCTCGCCGCCGCAGTGGCGCGATGCCGATGGCGCAACTTTTTACCTCTCCGATAATTCCGGCGTCGAGCTGCCAGAAGATGTTGGACCTGTTTCGGCCGGCCAAGCCTGGATGATTGGTTCTACGCAGGTCGATGGCGTGCCGTGGCTCGGTGCGAATACCCAGAGCCCCTCCATGCGCGAACACATTCCAGGTGATGTTACTTGGGAGCTCGTCGATATGAAGGGCCCTGGTGCCATGATGGTCTACAGCCAGGGTGGCCTGGGCAAGATCGTCGGCGATGAATGGTTCCGCGGCGCGAACGGCGCTGTGGAAGGCAGCTACAATATCGCCCCCAATACCCACGTGCACCCTAACTGGGTCTTCGAAAAGCAGGGCACCTATGACGTGACGATCCGCAAGGTGGCCCAGACCTCTGCCGGCAAGCAAGTAGCAGGCCAAGCAACGCTGCACTTTGTCGTCGGCGGTGGCAGGCCAGATGGCTCCTTCGATAATGGCCACTTCGACCTGGGCGCGGAAGTGAACCCGGATGGCGGCGACTGTGGTGTTGGCGCCGCAGCCGGCGCGGGCTCTAATGGCTCCGGTGCTGGCCAGGATGCCGCTGGCGGTTCCGGTGCGAACGCATCCGGTAAGGGCGGTAACGCGGCTCTTGCCAATACTGGGACCCCCACCATGCCACTCGGAATCGGTGTGCTCGGCTTGGGCATGCTGTTCCTTGGCCTGGGCATTGCACGACTCGCTGTCGCGAGGGCAAAGAATTAATGCCAGTGTCCCACTACCGTTTCGTACCGCGCGGGCTGCAGGCCGTAGGGGCGCTCTGTAGCGTCTCCCTCCTCGCGGCAGGCTGCACGACCTCGGCAGCGGTGGATACCTCTGATCGCTTCAGCGTGGTCGCCACGACGCCCATTCTGGCGGATATGGCCCGCCACGTCGCAGGCGAGGATGCTTCGGTCACCGGGCTTATCCCGAGTGGAAAGGACCCGCACACCTTTGAGCCCACGCTGCGCACGGTGCGCAACGTGGCCAATGCAGACCTCGCCTTGAACAATGGATACCTCTTGGAACCGCAATCGCTGATAGATACGCTGCACGAATCCACGGACGCACCCGTGGTGGAAGTCGCTGACTCCGCCTCCACCCGCGGCGCTACCCTCGTGCCGCTAGTAGAAGATGTCTCCCTGGATGCCATCTGGTTGGGCCTGCGCATTAGTGGTGCCGAGCAGCGCAACTCCGGCGTGGATTTCCGCATGGTCTCTGCCGAGGGGCCAGGCGATGTCGCAGCCTACGTGGTCTCCACCTTCGGTACGCCGGAAGTGCTGTTTAATAGCGCCGATGGCATCGACGCCAGCGATGATGCGGTCACCCTCCCAGCCAATGCGCACACGCACGTCTCATGGGGCTTTTCGGAACCGGGCATCTATAAGCTGGGCTTTCAGGCAGATGGCACTGAGGTAGAGCATCTCACCGTCGCGGTAGGCGTGAACCCGCCGGAGGATATGGATGTCATTGATTCCGGCCACGTGGATATTGCCGCTGACGTGGCAGAGGGATCTATTGATCTGCGCGATCAAGACCAGCATTTTGATCCCGCTGATGCCGCGGTGGCGGTCCCCTCCTCGGTTTTGCAGCCCATTCCGCCGGATCCCGCCTACCGCTTCTTGGGAACGCCCGGTGCGGATACGTACCTGCTCCCCCAGGCGGTCTTGGGTAAACACATCCACGGCGAGGTGGACCCGCACCTATGGCACAACGTGGACAATGCCATTGCCTATGTTGATGTGATCGCTGAAGAAATGGCGAATGCGGATCCGTCCCACGGCGCCGATTACCGCGCTCGTGCCGAGTCCTATATCGCAGAACTGCGCGAGCTTGACGGGTACGTAGACCGCGCGATCTCTTCCATCCCGCAGAGCAACCGGCACTTGGTCACCACCCACCACGGCTATGCCTACTTAGAGCAGGGCTATGGCCTGTCGGTGGCCGGGTTCGTGACGCCCAACCCCGCCATTGAACCTTCGCCACGGGAAGTCATTGCCCTGCGCCGGACGCTGGAGAACCTGCACCTTCCCGCGGTCTTTGTGGAGCCAGTGGAACAGGCCAGCGCCAGCACGCTGAAGGAGGCTGCCGCGCAGCAAAACGTGGAGCTGTGCCCCATTTACGGCGACACGCTTGATGATGCCGTGCCTACTTATATCGATCTCATGAAATTTAATGCTGACTCGCTGCAGCGTTGCCTACATCCTTCGAATGGAGATAACCATGCTTAACCTTGCTTCTCGAACCGTTACCCGCGCGGCCACTCGCACGGCGGCCTGCATCGTCACCGCCGGCTTAGCCGTATCCGCAACGCCGGCTTGGGCCGGCGACCTCGCACAGGTGGTCGGCGCGGATGAAACCGTGGCGCCCGAGGGCGAAGAAAAGGTCATCGATGCGGGCCACGTTGATATCGGCACGCTGCTAGACGGCTCCGATGCCGAGCTATTGGCCCGCGATGATGCAGGCGATTCCCCGGTGTGGCTCCACCTTGATGACCTGGTGTTCTCGGTAGGCGATGCGGCCCAGCAAACGCTGCCGGATACCGATGAGTTCAGCTTCGTCGGTGCACAATCTGGCGAGGATGTCTGGGTTGTCCCGCAGACTGAGCAGGCCGGCGTCCCGTGGCTGGGATGGAATACCCAGGCGCCTTCGCTTGTCGATAACGCCGATCGCGGCGTCACCATGGAATTTCTCGGCCACTCCGGCCCAGGGGACTTTTCCCTCTTTCTGCAAAACGGCGGCTTTGAAGCACCCCAGCTACTGTGGTCAACGGCAGAAAAAGGCGAGTCTGAGTTCTGGGTAGACCTCAATACGCACACTCACGCCAACTGGACTTTTACGGAACCTGGCACCCACCAGGTGGGCATCCGGATCAAGGGCGAGACCACAGACGGCGAGGAGTTTAGTACCGATGGCGTGCTGACCTTCGCCGTGGGCGATGGCGCAGATATCCAGGCCGCCCAGGATGCGGAGTGGAGCCCAGCAGACGCCGCGACCGAAGATTCTTCCCTGCCGGTATGGGTTTATGTTTTGGTCGGCGGCGGAATTATCGTGCTGATCGCCGGTGTTGCCGTGCTCGTGAAATCCCGCAAGCGAGGCGATGGCCATGTCTAAGCCGTGCATTCAGGTGCGCGGATTGCAGGTAGCGCTATCTGGCCGCACCGTGATTGAAGACGCCAACCTCGAGGTAGGTACCGGTGAATTCATTGGGCTTCTAGGCCCCAACGGCGCGGGCAAGACCACGCTGATGCGCGCCATTTTGGGCCTAATCCCCTCCTCCGGCACGTGTACCGTCACCGGGTCTGTGGGCTATGTTCCCCAGCGCCACGAGGTGGAATGGGGTTTTCCCATCAACGTGTACCGCACCGTGCTCAGCGGGCGTACCGGGCTCATCGGGTGGTTCAAGCGCCCTAAGAAAAAGGATCATGCCGCCGCTGCGGAGGCGCTGCGCTTGGTGCATATGGAAGAATTTGCCTCCCGACCCATCGAGGAGCTTTCTGGCGGCCAGCGCCAGCGAGTACTGATCGCCCGCGCCCTCGCCATCCAGCCGGAGGTCTTGCTGCTCGATGAGCCTTTTACCGGGCTCGACGCCCCGAATACCGAGGCCCTTTTGGAGCTTTTCGCCGAGCTTGCGGCGCAAGGAAAATCCATCGTGATGTCTACCCATAACCTGTCTGAGGCGGCGCACACGTGCAAGCGCCTCGTGCTATTTAATCGCACGGTCATTGCAGACGGCCCCGCCGAGGAGCTTTTGGCCGAGAAAGATCCGTGGACCCACGCGTTTGGCGTCAGTGCCTCGTCCCCGTTGCTCGCTGCGATTGGAGTGGCTGCATGATTGATATCTCATTTATCGACTTCCTGCGGGATTTAACCAATCCCCACCTCGATTTCCTCGCCCGGGCGGTAGGCATTTCGCTCATCGCCGCCATCGTGTGCGGGGTCATCGGCTGCTATGTGGTGCTGCGTGGCATGGCCTTTATTGGTGATGCCGTCTCACACGCAGTGTTCCCGGGCCTGGCCATCGCCTTTGCGCTGCAGACCTCGGTCCTCTTGGGCGGGGCGGTTGCCGGTGCGGTCGTCGCGGTGCTTATCGCCACGTTTTCGCAACGCAACCACGTGCGCGCCGATTCCATCATCGGCATCTTTTTTGCCGCCGCCTTCGCCTTAGGCATGGTGATCATCTCGCGCACGGACGGCTATAGCGCCTCGCTGACCAGCTTCCTCTTCGGATCACTGACCGGCGTTTCGCGCACAGATATCACCGTCGCCGCGAGCGTCTGCCTCGTGGTCCTAGCCGTGGTCGTGGCCTTTGGCCCGCAGCTCAATGCCACCTGCTTGGACCGGGAGACCGCCCGCGCCATGGGCCTGCCGGTCTTTGCACTGGATATCATCCTCTACTTGTGCGTGACCGCCGCGGTGGTCATTTCGGTAAGCACCATTGGCAATATCTTGGTCCTCGCCCTGCTGATTACCCCGGCCGCCACGGCGCGCCTGCTCACGGCCAACCTGACCACGATGATGTTCCTCTCCGCCATCATCGGCGCAGTGTGCAGCTTCTTTGGCATCTATTTGGCGTGGGCCATCGATCTTCCCGCGGGCGCAACCATCGTGCTCACGCTCACGGTCCTCTTTCTCATTGTCTGGGCCCTGCATCCCTTCCTACGCTCTCGCCGCAAGCCAGGCCACTCTTCTCTTCGCGTGCCAGCGAACGCTTCCGAGAACACCCCACGAAAGGAAACCATCGAATCATGAAACCCTTGTGCCGTACCGCTCTTGCCCTAGGCACCGCCGGATTCCTCAGCGTGGGAACCCTCACCGGTGTGGGCCTGCCCTCTTCCGTTCTAACCACCGCGCATGCCGCAGAGACCTGCAGCGCTGAGGACTTTATCCGCATTACCGAAGGCCACCAAGACATGGCGTTGAAAGATGATGGCGGGGATATCAACTTTGTGGTCAAAGATGACCACGCACGCAAGGAATACCAGTCGGAAGAATTCGCTGTCGAGGTAGCGGATAAGAACAAGCAGCGTATTTCTGCTCTCGATATCCCATCCTTGCCCGAGGAAGGATGGGTGCTGCCGCAAACCCAGATTGAGGATGTTCCGTGGCTCGGTTTTAATACCCAAGAACTCTCCGAGGACTACCTCGGATCCAAGCAGACCGCGACTCTCAGCATGGCCATCGCGTCTGGCCCCGAGGATGGCCGCATTGTGGCCTTCCAAAACGAGGGCATCGGCGACCTCAAGGTCCGTATGGATACCGAGGACGGAACCGCCTGGGATTATCCCGGCAGATCCCACGCTCACCCCGCCTTCGCTTTTACCAAGCCGGGCACCTACGCCGTCAGCTTTACCTTTGAGCTTCCCGATGGCTCCCGCCACCACCTGCACGCGGGATTCCTCGTCGGCGATGACGCAGATGCAGCAGAGCTGTGCGGTGTCGACTACGAAGAATCCGACGATGCCGAGGCCAGTGCCCCTTCGGGCGGAACCTCCCGCCCAGAACAGCTGGCCAAGGATATTAAAGGCGTAGATAAGGCCATCGCGGGCCTGGATAAGGAGCTGGAAAATACCCTGAAGGAAGGCCAAAAATTCCTCGAGGGCGATAACAAGAAGGACAAAGACGCCAAGGATAAATCCGGCGATAAGCCGTCTAAGCAGGGCCAGTCCGGAGGCTCGAAAGAAGCCAAGAAATCTGGTTCGAAGCAGGGATCTAACCAAGGCTCCAAGTCTGGGTCGAAGTCCGGATCCACCAAGGGCACTGCTCGCGGTTCTGGGGCCGGCTCTGGTGCTGCGTCGCGCAAATCGGGTGGGGGCTCGTCGAAGGGAGCATCGGCAAGCAGCGGCTCTCGCTCCGGTTCTAAGGCTGCACAATCCAAATCCGGCGGTAGTTCTGGCCAGAAATCCGCGGGCAAGTCCACCCCGAAGTCCAAGAGCAGCAAAGCTAAGGACAGCAAATCTAAGGGCGCTAAGTCTGAGAACCGCAGCACGGCGCCGGTGCCAAACGCGTCCGCGGGTGGCAAGGACCACAACAATGAGGCGCTTTCCGGTGCCGCTTACACCGCCTCACTGACCAAGAGCAGCTTTTGGGCGGGCATTTTGGCGGGCCTCGGTGCATTCGCACTGGTGCTAGGGATTGGCCTTTTGGTCTATGTCCAATTCTTCCGCAAGAAAAAGCTAGCCGGCGAACAGCCTGAGGAGCCAGAACAGCCAATGCCGCCGCAGGCCGATGATGCCACGACGCAGATCCCGCGCATCGACTAGAAGCCTGAAAAGTACCGCCTAGGGCTACACGCGTGTCTTGGTAGATAGGAAGTCCCACACAACATTTGGGGTATCCGGCTGCCAAAACCACGTGTGTTCGGCAGGCACCTTGACCAATTCCACGTCCTTCTGGCAACCGTTGAAGTTCAGGCGCTCGGCTCCTCCAATATCCGCCTGGGATTGGAAGGTCATATCGCAGCGATTGCGGTTGAGATACCCTCCCAAGACGGTGCGCACAGGTAGATAACCAGCTTCGTGCCGGTCACCGCCTTCATAGGTCATCATCTGGTCGCGGGTGCCGTGCATGATGAGTGTATGCATTGGCGCATCCCCGCAATTGGTTTCAACGGGGTTATAAAAAGCTCCGGAGACCATGGCAACCGCAGCAAACGTATCTTGCGCGTGACAGCCCAATACGGAAGTAAAGCCCCCGCCATTGGACATTCCCATGGCGTAGACGCGATTGCGATCCACGTGATAGTCCGCATCTACAGCATCCAAGATGCGCTTGATAAAGCGGATATCTTCACCGTCATGAGTTTTGGCATATGGCGCTGCTTCCCAAGCGCGTTCGTAGCCCTCCGGGTAAATGATGATGGCCTCATCGGTGGCTGACGTATTTCCCATTCGGGCGTAACTGGAGAAGTTTTCCGGGGAATCTCCCCAACCGCCAAATCCAAAAAGCACCGGGGATGGTTTCTCGGGCGAATAATTATCGGGGATACGCACCAGGTAGCGGCGCTGTTTTCCTTCGTGTTCCATCTCGAGCGATTCCATAGTTCCCGGTGCAATGGGCGGATCAGGATTAATGCTGGGATCAGCAGAAGGTGCAGGAGGAGCCGGCTCCGAATTACCCGGAACTGGTGGCTCACCGTCATCAGGCGTGTGCGCCTCAACATCGCGGGGCGTCGATTCAGTTACGCCTTCTGGAAGCAAATGCGAGCCATCTGGTTCTGGAATCACGGGCTCGCCGGAGTGGTGGTCTTGTTCTGGCACAGGCACTGGGTGCGTCGGTTCTACCGGTGATCCGACATCTTCTTGTTCCTGCGCCATTGCCGGCACGCTTAAGGCTGCGCCTGCCACTAGGAGCGCGGACAAGAGATAGGTAAATCGAAGAAAAACTTTAGTCACATTAGCCACTTAAGTAACAATAGTTACATCGGTTGTGCCCGCGGGGGCCCACACGCTTGGCGGAGGGTAATTTCTACCAACTTTTAACGAGGCACTAAGCTAGATCCCCATGCACGAAGACAGACCAAGCACCGCCCCCGATTTCTTGCTCTCGCGAGCAACGGGGTCTGTCCGTACCCAAGGTGCGCGGAACACCTTTACCAGTGCCGAGGCTGCGGTTGACGCCCTGCACCGAGGCGAGGCCGAGATGGTCGTTGGCGCCATCCCCTTTGATTCCGATACCCCCGCCGCCCTGACCGTGCCAGAATCAATCATCCGGGAAGACGGCCCGCTAGAGCCACATGCGTTCTACCGCAATCAAACGCTCAAGTCCCGCGTCGTGGGCTTTGATCCAGAACCCGAAGAGCACCTACGCCGCGTGGAGGCGGCCATCGGCACCATCGAAACCTCGAAGCTAGAAAAGGTGGTTTTAGCCCGCGCGGTCGATATCGAATTTACCTCCCCCATCGATCCGCGGCTGGTGGCCGCGCGCCTTATCGATCTCTCCGTCAACCGCGATGGCTTCATTGCGGATCTCTCCCCTGCGGGCCGCCCAGGGGCCATGCTGGTCGGTTCTTCGCCAGAGGTGCTGATCAAGCGCCAAGGCTCGACCGTGTCTGCATTCCCGCTCGCCGGCTCTACCCCGCGCCGGGCCAATAAAGCGGCGGACCACATTGCCAGCCAAGACCTCTTGCACTCAGCCAAGGATCTGCTCGAGCATTCCTTTGTGGTAGATCACCTGCGCAAGGTGCTAGAACCACTGTGCAGCAGCCTCGATATCCCCGATACCCCGCAGCTCATACACACCAATGAGATGTGGCACTTGGGCACGCCGGTTACCGGTACCTTGCGGGATAAAGACCTCACCGCCCTGGAATTGGCAGAAGTTGTCCACCCCACCCCCGCAATCTGTGGCACGCCGACGGAAGCTGCGCAGGCGCTTATTGAGACCGCAGAGACCGACCGCGGCTTCTATGCCGGCACCGTCGGCTGGTGCGATAGCTCCGGCGACGGTGAATACATGGTAGCTATCCGTTGCGCGGAAGTTGCCGGCGATGGCCTCTCCGCCCGCGCCTGGGCCGGCGGCGGCGTAGTGGGTGCCTCCAATACCCAAGCGGAGCTGGAAGAAACCACCGCCAAGCTCCAGACGATCTTACGGGCGCTGAGCCTTTAAGCGGTGCGACTTAGAGCCGCTTCGCCACGAGGATTACATCGCTGGTGTGGTGGGCTCCCGCGCCGCCAGAAACACGGCGCGGCGATCGCCGAAAGGTCTGCACCGTCAATTCGGTCAGGTTTTCCGCCAGCCATTCCGGCATGGCAATCTCTTCTGACTGCATGTCATGGTGAACATAGAGTAAGGTTCCGCCCTTGGCGACGAGCTTTTCCAGCAGTGCTACTTCCCGTGCGGTGGCACGGACACTGCCGTAATGCACGGTGACTAAATCAAATGGGGCGTGGCTGAATTCATCAAAGGTGGCAACCTCGGCGGGCACTCCCCGCGCCTTGGTCCGAGCCACGGCCGTCGGGGCAAAGTCGATGCCGAGCACCTGCCAGCCACGCTCGTGCAGCCACTGGGCATCGGCGCCTTCCCCGCAGCCGATATCGAGCGCGGTACCGACTGGAAGGTCGCTGGCATAGTCCACCAGCGTGGTATTCGGACTCCCCGACCACACCTGCGCAGCAGACCGATAGCGCTCCTCCATTTCCTGTGCGCTGGGCGCAGACCCGTGGTGGCCTTGATGCGAATGCTCCGGCACGCCGTTCTCCTTCTACCAGTACCTCGCCAGCGGCAGCTGCTTTTGGGTGAACCTACTGCGCCCTAGAGATGGTATTGCGCAAAGTGCCAACCCCTGGAATCTCAATTTCAATGGTATCGCCTGGCACCATCGGGGCGGTTCCGGCGGGCGATCCGGTAGTGATGACATCGCCAGGCAGCAAAGTATATGCGGCAGAAATCTCTTCCAAGATGCCGCCCATCTTGACGATCATCTGATCCGTATTGGAATCCTGCTTCTGCTCACGGGAACCATCGTGGGTCAGGTACGCATTGATCTTCTGATCATCAAGATCCAAGCTATCCAGGTCCGTTTCAATCCACGGACCCAAGGGGCAGAAGGTATCAATGCCCTTGGCGCGCGCCCACTGACCATCCTTGAACTGCAGGTCACGGGAGGAGACGTCGTTGCAGATGGTATAGCCGAGCACGTGGTCTTTCCAGTTCTCAGCCTTGATATTCTTCGATGGCTTGGAAATAACCACGGCCAGCTCGCCCTCAAATTCCACGTTGGTGGCATAATCCGGAATCTTGATGGCCTCATTAGGGCCGATGACCGCAGTCGAGGGCTTCAAGAAGATGGTTGGAGGCAGTTTATCGGAGGACTTCTTAAATACCTCCGCCACGTGGTCGGCATAGTTGCGGCCAAGCGCCACTACCTTGGTGGGCAGGGTCGGCGCCAAGAGCCGCACCTCGCCCAGCTTCCATTCTCGGCCGGTGGGCTCCGGCGGGGTAAACGGGGTGCCGGAGATCTCTTTAGCTACAAGCTCCTCCATCGGGGCGTCTTGTGGCCCGTCAATGATGGCAAAGCAAATTCCTTCTGGGTGTGCAATTCGTCCTAAACGCATAACGGCCATCCTACTAAAAGGTAGCCTTTACATGTGTGCAAAGTTTGCGGTGTTAATTTGCAAAGATTATTCAGTTCGCTGCCAACACCGCATTCATGCGAAGGACTTCTTACGCTTAAGCCTGCAGGCTCCCCGCGATGCGGTCCCCCACCTCGACGGTCTTGATTGGGGTATCGCCGCGCTTGGCGATGTCCCCCGCCACCGCCTTTTCAATCTTCTGCGCATTGTCTTCATCGCCCAGCTGCCGCAAGAGCATCGCCGCTGACAAGATGACCGCGGTCGGATCCGCGATGCCTTGTCCGGCAATATCGGGCGCCGAACCGTGTACCGGCTCAAACATGGAGGGGTTCTTACCCGAGGCATCAATATTACCCGATGCAGCCAACCCAATTCCGCCAGTAATAGCGCCTGCTAAGTCCGTTAAGATGTCCCCAAAGAGGTTATCGGTCACGATGACATCAAAGCGGGACGGATCCGTCACCATGTAGATGGTCGCGGCATCGATGTGGTTGTAGTCCACCTCCACCTGCGGATATTCCGTCGCAACTTCTTCTACCGTGCGGTGCCACAGATCGCCGGCGTTGACGAGCACATTGGTCTTGTGCACCAGGGTCAGGTGCTTGCGGCGCTGCGATGCTCGCTCAAAGGCATCGCGCACCACGCGCTCTACCCCGAAGCGGGTATTTTGCGAAACCTCGCTGGCTACCTCGTGCGGCGTTCCTTCCCGCAGCGTGCCGCCATTGCCGCAGTACAGGCCCTCGGTGCCTTCACGCACCACGACGAAGTCGATCTCGCCCGGATTAGCCAGCGGCGAGTGGGCCGTGGGATACAAAATGGAAGGGCGCAGGTTTACGTGGTGATCGAGCGCAAATCGCATCTTCAATAATAAGCCGCGTTCCAAGACACCAGGGGGAACCTCACCTGGCGCGCCAATGGCACCCAGCAAAATGGCATCGTGCTCGCGCAAGCTGGCTAAGTCTGCGTCCGTTAAAAGCTCGCCATTGCGCAGGTATCGCCGCGCGCCCAAGTCATAATCGGTAGTTTCAATATCGCTGCGCACCGCGCGCAACACCTTCAGGGCTTCCGCCGTTACTTCCGGCCCAATACCGTCGCCGCCAATAACCGCTAATTTCATTGGATAGGATTCCTTTCTCACATAGTGGATTAGGCCTTAGCCTACCAAAGAAAACCCGCCCATCGCAGTAAGTCTGCGCGATGGGCGGGCATGAGTACGCGGTTAGGCTAATCGTCCTAGCCTGCGGTGAGGTTATTCATCCATATCGAATTGCTGGCACGTAGCGCCAAGGGCGGAGTTGATCTCCTCGATGAGAGAATCTGGCACCTCGGACTCCACGCGCAAGATGAGCACGGCATCCGTTTCCTGCTTGCCCTGCGTCAAGGCCGCGGCGATGATGTTGATACCCGCCGCGCCCAGCTTGGTGCCCACGGTACCCAGCGCGCCTGGGGCATCGGCATAGCGGAAGAACAGGTTGCGGCCCGCGGCCCGCATATCCACGCCGCGGCCGTTGATGCGCACAAACTTTTCGGTGCCATCGATACCGATGAGCGCACCGGTGAGCGAGGACGTCACGCCCTCTGCGCTAATGACCTTGACCTGCAAGGAAGAACGGTGCCCCTTGGATTCTGGGTTGGTGGAGACCGAAACTTCGACCCCACGGCTCTCAGCAATCTGCATCGCGTTGACAAAGGTAACCGGCTCCGAAGTCACACCGCTAAACAGACCGCGTACGGCCGAAAGGCCCAGCACGTCCACATCCTCAGTGGACAGCTCGCCGCAGGCCTCAATCTCCACGGCGACGGGAGCCTGATCAAGCAGGCGCCCTGCGGTAAGACCCAGCTTGCGGGCAAGGTCGAGCCAGCCGGCGACCTCTTCGCCCACCGTGCCGCCAGAGACGTTGACCGCATCAGGGACGAACTCGCCGGCAAGGGCCTTGAGTACCGAGGCAGCGACATCGGTACCAGCGCGATCCTGTGCCTCCACAGTGGACGCACCCAGGTGCGGCGACACCGTGACCTGCGGGAGCTTAAAGAGCGGGGAATCCGTGCACGGCTCCGTGGAGTACACATCAAAACCCGCACCGCGGTGGTGACCCGAGGTAATGGAATCTGCCAAGGCCTGCTCGTCTACGAGGCCGCCGCGGGCGGCGTTGATAAGTATCTGGCCTTCCTTTGCCTTGGCCAAAAGCTCCGCATTGAACATACCGGCGGTCTCCGGCGTCTTGGGCAGGTGAATGGTGACAAAATCTGCCTGCGCCATCAGATCTTCCAGCTCGACCAATTCCACGCCGAGCGCTGCTGCACGCGCCGGATTGGCATAAGGATCGTAGGCAATAATCTTCGTTTCAAAGGCGCTCAACCGCTGTGCAAAAAGCTGACCGATGTGGCCGAAGCCGACGATACCAATAGTCTTGCCGTAGACCTCCACGCCCTTGAAGGAAGAGCGCTTCCACTCGCCCTCGCGCAAGGACTGATCCGCCGCTGGAATCTGGCGGGCAGTGGCCAAAAGCAAGGCAATCGCCTGCTCGCACGCAGAGTGGATATTGGAGGTAGGAGCGTTGACCACCATGACGCCTTTGTTGGTGGCGGTGTCAATATCCACGTTATCGAGTCCCACGCCCGCGCGACCCACAATCTTAAGCTTGGGCGCGGCTTCTAGAACTTCAGCGTCGACCGTGGTGGCAGAGCGCACGAGCAGCGCATCTGCTTCTGGAACCGCAGCAAGCAATTCCTCACGGTTCGGGCCATCTACCCAGCGCACCTCGACAGAATCCCCCAAAGCCGTCACTGTGGATTGGGCCAATTTATCGGCGATAAGAACTACCGGCTTCGACATATCATCCTTCGTTTCAATTCGTTGTGCATTACGCGAAAATCACCGCGTGTGAAGGAAGTGTAGTTCAGTTTGGGGTGCCCTGCCTTATTTTTTCCTTAAATTCTTTCACTTGACCGAATTCCGGGCCCAAAGCAATCAGTGAACCCTCGTCCAGCCCCGCCACCATGGCCATACTCCGCTTATCTTCCAGCGGATCTGCCGTCGGCATCACCAATACCGAGCCACCATAGGCCGCGGCCGTAATGACATTGGCTACCGGGCTATCCGCCGTGGCCACAATATTGGGCGCCATCTGGCCATCGCGCCGCGACTGTGCCGGAACGGGCGATAACTTTTTACCATCGTCGTCGGGCTCACCCTCATAAGGAATCCAGGCAGGGCGCAACTCAACGTAAGGTGTTTTATCCAGCCGCGCGATGTCCTTGACCATTTGTTTCGGCGCGGCGACCACCTTGGACTCATATTGGAATGCCGTGAAATCTCCCAACGCTTCGTGCGTTCCCGGGTCCTTGATGACAGTGAAATCACCGCTGGATTGTGTCCACGGAATATCGCCAATGATGACGAGTCGTTTTACTTCCAAGTCACCTACCAGGTTGAGGATGTCACCGCGGCGCGAGCGATCGTATTCCACGGCCGGCAGGTGCTGGTTAATAGCCAACGTCGCCGCGCGCAGTTCGGATTTAGCATCGGGTGCAAAGAGCACCATCGAGTCAGAGTCCTCGAAAAAAGTCCGCGCAGCGTCAATGCCGCTAGGATCATCGATGATTTCAAACTTGCCAGCGAATTTGGGATCGATAAGGCGGTTTTGATTCTCTGACTTGGCGCGCTCAAGCTCAACGTCGGACTCGGAGAGATCCGACAGCCCACGCTTTACCAGTTTGGGCTCCTGCAAGGCATCGCCGCAGCCGACAAGTACAAGGGAGGCTGCGATAACCGCTGCAGCCGCCCGGAACCTCTTAGCGGCCAAATGCATGTGGCCCCTCTTCACCGCCGGCCAGGTTTGCTTCATCGACATCTCGAATGACGGGAATGCCCAAGGTTTCTTCCACCAAGTTCACAAAACGATGGCGCCGATCCGCCAAGAATTCCTGAATCTTCGATTCCCTTAAGTTAGCGACATCGAGGTCGTGCGACGCCAAGACGGCATCAAATTCCTCGTCTTCCATGATGGACTTGGATTGCACGCGTGGCAGGTAGCGATTCGGTGCGAATCCATCGAGGACGACCTCTGTGCGTTTGCCCATCGGGGTAAAGTTCATGACCGACTGCGCCAAGACCGAATCCACCCCGTGGCGCTGGCACCAATTCAGTGGGAATACTGGGAAAAATCCAGGCTTGAGCTCTTCAAAGGTATGGCGAGTAAACTCGCTGCCCGTCCGCCAGTCCTTCGCGCCACGAGCCATGAGTAAGGCGTAGATTCCGTGCCAAACGCCATCGTTTTCATCGACCGAGAGCAGGCGGGATTCCCGGAATCCTGCATCTGCGACCGTTTTGGGAACGTCATCGGTGGCCCCGGCCACCCACTCGGTCACCTCATCCACGTCGCGGGCGGCGCGCAGCGGCACCGCGGAAGAGCCATAGAGCTCACCAAAGACGCCACACCAGAACCACTGGTCGATGCGATCCCATGCCTGCTGGCTAGAAAGCGCCCCGGACCGCTTTGCTAGGCGCGCGATGATGACTGCTAGCGGCACGATCTGTTCGGTATAAGGAACCTGATCGAGGCTTAAAATGCGGCGCTGCGCCAAGAATTCGGCGACCTCGTGGAAGGTGATGCGCAGGTCGTGCGCGGCCGCCTTGTACTCGGATAGGGACAGCTTCAAAATATCTTCGCGCTGGCCGCCGGCATTGCCCTTCTCCCCTGTGACCAAGAGGGATACTGCGGAGAGGAATTCATTGCGTCCGATGCCATCGAGCGCGGGAGAATCCCGCAGGTCCTTTTCCACCTGCTGCCAATCGTTAGCAAGGTGGAAGGTGGGATCTTCAGAAGCAAAGACGGCGGTTAAGAGATCGAAGACATCCATCTGCAGGCCGGCGGAATTCGCCTGGGCAAAGATGGAACCGATTCCGGCCTGCTCCGTTTCGCGGGATAGCCGGATCATCGGGATGTCATAGCCCGCCAAGGGACGCACGATGCGGTTATTGAACGCAGCGAGCTCGGCGCTGTACCGCTCGTGTGTGGCGGCGAGCTCGAAAAGCATGCTGGTGCCTTCCTCGCTGAGTAGCGAGGCCACAGGGATGCACATATTATCCAGGCCATCCTGGCGGCAGGTGATAGCCCCATCAATATCGGGGCCGAAGTGCGAGCAGATCTCGCCGTTCTGGTCGACGGCGAAAATGGCGTCATCGGCAAGCAAGTCCCCGCTTACCGCGGCCCGGACGTCAATGAAAAAGCGGCGGTGAACCTTCTTTTTCCGGAAGTCGGTGGTCTTAACAAAACCCTCGCCGTTAAAGCAGTGATAAAGGGAGGTAAGGCGCTGTTGACCGTCCAGCAGGAGCAATCCGGGCTCGACGCCAAACTCGGGCGCACCCGCCAACACTCGGGGGCGGAAACGCATCTTTTCATTGCGCGTATCCAGGGCCATCAGCGCGCCGATGGGATAGCCACGCAGGACCGTAACGATAAGTGAGCGAATGCGGTCTTCATCCCAGGCATAGCTGCGCTGGAAATCCGGAAGCTGGATATCACCGCGGTCGATCCGCGAAAAAAGATCCTTAAGATCATAGCTTGGCGTCGTAAAACCCATAGTGCCAATACTACCCGTTACACCTCATCGGTATTTCACAGACGTAGCGCTGGAATAACGCTAGGGCCAAGGCACAAAAGCGGCCCACGGGGCTTTTCCCGCGGGCCGCAATGCCTTCAGCGACTGACTAGGCAGTAGCGTCCAATGGATTCTTTACCCAGCTCATGAGATCGCGCAGCTTGGTGCCGGTCTTTTCGATCTCGTGCTGTGCAAATTCCTCGCGCAGGTCTTCCAGTTCCTTGTTGCCGCCTTCAACGTTGGCGAGCAGCCGCTTGGTGAAGGTGCCGTCCTGAATATCGGACAGGACATCCTTCATGCGCTGCTTGGTATCAGCGTTGATGATGCGCGGGCCGGAGATGTAGCCACCGAACTCGGCGGTATCAGAAACCGAGTAGTTCATGTTGGCAATGCCGCCCTCGAACATCAGGTCCACGATGAGCTTCATCTCGTGCAGGACCTCGAAATAAGCCATCTCTGGCTCGTAGCCGGCCTCGGTGAGGACCTCAAAGCCATTGCGGATGAGGAACTCGACGCCACCACACAGGACGGCCTGCTCACCAAAGAGGTCGGTGACCGTCTCTGCCTCGAAGGTGGTGGGGATAACGCCGGCGCGGGCGCCACCGATCGCAGCGGCATAGGACAAGGTCAGGTCATGGCCCTCGTTCTTCGGGTCCTGCTCGGTGGCAATCAAGCAAGGAACGCCCTTGCCGTCAACGAACTGGCGGCGGACCAAGTGGCCCGGACCCTTTGGCGCGACCATACCGACGGTGACGGACGCAGCCGGCTCAATCAGCTTGAAGTGGATATTCAGGCCGTGACCGAATAGCAGTGCATTGCCGTCTTCCAGGTTCGGGGCAATGTGCTCTTCGAAGATCTCCTTCTGGGAGGTATCCGGCGCCAAGAGCATAACGACGTCGGCCCACTTGGATGCCTCCGCGACGGACTTGACTTCGAAGCCAGCCTCTTCCGCCTTGGCTGCGGACTTAGAGCCCTCGCGCAGACCGATAACAACCTCAACGCCGGAATCGCGCAGGTTCTGGGAGTGGGCGTGACCCTGGGAGCCGTAGCCGATAACAGCTACCTTGCGGCCCTGGATGATCGACAGGTCAGCATCGTCGTCGTAGTAGGTATCAATAGCCATTTCAAATCCTCAATTCTTTGGTAGGAGAAGCTGTAATGAAGCGTCCTAACGCAGAGTATATACCACTGCGCGGGACAATGTGTTCACATCGTGAGATTTTATTTACTTTTTGGGAGCCGTCGCCTTCGGGCCGCGCCCCAAGGCTACGTGGCCCGATTGCACGAGTTCACGAATCCCGAAGGGCTCGAGAACTTCAAGCAGCGCCGCGAGCTTGCCCGGCGTACCGGTAGCCTCCACGACAACCGATTCCTTTGCCACGTCCACCACGCGGGCGCGGAAGATATTTACCGCATCCACCACCTGCGCGCGGTTGGAATTATCGGCCGATACCTTCACCAGCATGATGGCGCGAGCAACGGTGGAATCTTCTTTAAGTTCCACGACCTTGATAACCGGAATGAGCTTATTGAGCTGCTTCGTTACCTGCTCAATGATCACCTCAGAGGCATCCACAACGATGGTCAGCCGGTTAATTCCGGGGGTTTCCGTGTGCGCGGAGACCAAGGACACCAGGCTGTAGCCACGGCGGCTAAACATTCCCACCACGCGGGCGATGATGCTTTCTACATCCTCAACTAATACCGATAAGGTATGCCGAGTTACCTCGTTTTGCGTCATGGTTTATGCCTCCTGGATGGTTTCGTCAATCTCAGCCGGGGTTTCCGCGGCGGATTCAGCTTCATCAAAAAGCGGGCGCAGGCCGCGGGCGTATTGGATTTCCTCATTGGAGGCACCTCCACCGATCATCGGCCACACCTGCGCATCTTGGCCGACGATGAAGTCAATGACAACTGGCTTATCGTTAATTGCCTGCGCGCGCTTAATGGCCGGAACGACTTCTTCTTCGCTCGTGACCCGGATGGCTTCACAACCGAGTGCCTCGGCCAAACGGACGAAGTCCGGGGTGAAGGCGTTTTCTTCGCGCAGCTTGGTGTGCGAATAGTGCTGGCCATAAAACAGCGTCTGCCATTGCCGGACCATTCCAAGGTTTCCGTTATTAATGACGGCAACCTTAAACGGGAAGCCTTCCACGGCGGCGGTGGTAAGTTCCTGGTTGGTCATTTGGAAGCAGCCATCACCATCGATGGCCCAGACTTCCTTTTCTGGACGCGCTGCCTTTGCACCCAAGGCAGCGGGAACGGCATAGCCCATGGTTCCAGCACCACCGGAGTTGATCCACGAACGCGGGTGTTCAAAGTCCAAGAACTGCGCGGACCACATCTGGTGCTGGCCCACGCCCGCACAGTAGATAGCTTCCGGCCCCACGGTCTCACTGAGCTTTTCCAAGACGAATTGCGGGTTCAGCAGGCCATCATCGGTGGGCTCATAACCGCGCGGGAAACGCTGCTGCATGCCGCGCAGGTAATCATGCCACTGTTTCACCTCGGCGGCCGGCTGTACATCCTTCTTGCGGTACTCCTTACTCAACGCGGTCAAGCACTTTTTGGCATCGCCGACGATGGGGACCGTAACTTCCCGGATCTTGCCAATCTCAGCTGGGTCAATATCGGCGTGGACGACCTTCGCATTGGGTGCGAATGTTGAGGTATCGCCGGTCACGCGATCATCGAAGCGGGCACCGATGGCAATGATGAGATCGGCGCGCTGCATCGCCGCGACGGCTGGGACCGTGCCGTGCATGCCCGGCATTCCCAGGTGCAGCGGGTGGGAGTCCGGAAAGGTCCCCAGCGCCATCAAGGTGGTAACCACAGGGATATTCGTGAGTTCCGCAAACTCCAGCAACTCTTGGGAGGCATTAGCTTTAACGACTCCGCCGCCGACGTAGAGCACGGGCTTTTCCGCTTGCGACATCAATTCCACGGCCTGGGCCACCTGCCGGTGGTGCGGCTTAGTAACCGGCTTGTAGCCTTGCAGGTCAAGCGTTTCCGGAAAGTGGTAATCCAAAAAGCCGTTTTGCACGTCCTTCGGGATATCCACGAGCACCGGACCGGGGCGGCCGGTAGAAGCCAAGTGGAAGGCGGCCGAAATAGCGGAAGGGATCTCTGCGGGATCCGTCACGATGTAGTTGTGCTTGGTAATGGGCATGGTGACACCGCGGATATCGGCCTCTTGGAAGGCATCGGTGCCCAAAAGGTTGCTGCCCACCTGGCCGGTGATGGCGACGATGGGAACGGAGTCCAGGTTGGCATCGGCAAGCGCGGTAACCAGGTTGGTCGCACCAGGACCGGAGGTAGCGATGCACACGCCCACCTTTCCGGAAGCCTGCGCATAGCCCTCGGCGGCGTGGCCGGCACCTTGTTCATGGCGGGTTAGCACATGGCGAAGCTTCGTTGAACCATGCAGTGCATCGTAGAGCGGAAGCACGGCACCGCCGGGAATACCGAATACGAGATCGGTGCCCAGATCTTCCAGCGTGCGGACAATAGCATGAGCCCCACTCATTCGCTCCGCAGACGCAGCAGAAGTTGCAGCGGCCGCGGAAGCAGGCGTGGGCGAGGATGTCGTTACCACGGTGTATGTGCTCCTTGGTTTGGTCTGTCAGGGAAACTGATCATCGAAAACGCCCTAGTTACAACTAAAGCCCCCGCGGCCGGTGGTCTGCGGGGGCGAAAGCGTCGACGTTCAGGAAACGCCGCGGTCACCGCCGCGCTCGTACCACCTGAAGTCGAATAATGATCATATTTCCAACTATATACCGATAGAATTATATCTGGAAGCAGTTACCCCCTTTTGGGAAAACTTTCTCATACGTTGAAACACGGCGAAAAAATGGTTCGCTTCCCCACCGCATGGTCAATTAGGCTGGCACACTATGACCCCACCAGCACAGGACAAACAACCTCGTCAGTCCACCACCCAGGCAGAGGTCTTCACCCCTTCTCGCGACCACATCTTGGGCATTTTAATTTTGTCCACGATCGCCTTATTGAGCATTGGATGGGCGCCCAAATACCTAGGGTGGTTGCTCATTATCCCCGTTATCGGCCTCTGGTGGGTCATCAAGGCCCGCACGCGGGTCTCTGAGAAAGGCATCTCCATTTCTTATGCATTCCGGAAAAACGTTTCCATCGCATGGGATGATTTCGCCGGAATTGGCTTCCAGCGCGCCCGGGCCTTCGCGCAGACTAAAAATGGTGCGAAACATAACCTGCCTGGCGTAACCTTCAACTCACTGCCCCGCTTGGCACAAGCATCCCGCGGGCGCATTCCCGATGCCCTCACCCAGGGCCGCGAGGCAGCCGACGACAAGGTCGTCATCGTACACCGCGACGGGCAGCAGATCCTCCTAAGCAAAGAGGAATATGCTGCGTACCTAGAAAAACACCCCGAGCTTAAAGATTCGGCAGAAAACTAAATCCACTTTCTCCTCCTCCCCATTGACCAATCTAAAAGGAATGGTGACTTAAACCATGTTCCCACTGCGCTCTAAAGTAACCACCGTCGGACGCCAAGCCTCCGGTGCGCGTGCCTTGTGGCGCGCTACCGGCACCAAGGAAAATGACTTTGGCAAGCCGATTGTCGCCATCGCCAACTCTTATACGCAGTTCGTCCCCGGCCACGTGCACCTGAAAAACGTCGGCGATATCGTCGCCGATGCCGTCCGCGAAGCCGGTGGCGTGCCCAAGGAGTTCAATACCATTGCAGTGGATGACGGCATTGCCATGGGACATAGCGGCATGCTGTACTCTTTGCCCTCGCGCGAAATCATCTCCGATTCCATCGAGTACATGGCCAATGCGCATACTGCCGATGCCCTCGTCTGCATCTCCAACTGCGATAAGATCACCCCGGGCATGCTCAATGCCGCGATGCGCTTGAATATCCCCACGATCTTTGTCTCGGGCGGGCCGATGGAGGCCGGCAAGGCCGTCGTGGTCGATGGCGTTGCCCATGCGCCAACCGACCTGATTACCGCAATCACCGCATCCGCGAACGACAGCGTTAGCGATGCCGGTTTGGCCCAGGTCGAAGAATCCGCCTGCCCCACCTGCGGTTCCTGCTCCGGCATGTTTACCGCTAACTCCATGAACTGCTTGACCGAAGCGCTCGGTTTGGCGCTTCCGGGCAATGGCACCACTCTGGCCACCCACAGCGCGCGCCGTGACCTTTTTGAAAAGGCCGGCTCCACCATCGTGGATATGTGCCGCCGCTACTACGGCGAAGAAGACAAGTCCGTCCTGCCGCGCAATATCGCCACGAAGGAAGCCTTTACCAATGCTATGGCCCTCGATATGGCCATGGGCGGATCTACCAACACCATCCTGCACACCCTCGCCGCAGCGCAAGAGGGCGAAGTGGACTTCACGCTGGATGATATTAATGACATTTCCTACCGCGTGCCTTGCCTGTCCAAGGTCGCGCCCAACGGCACCTATCACATTGAGGATGTGCACCGCGCCGGCGGCATTCCGGCCATCTTGGGCGAGCTGCGCCGCGCGGGTCACCTCAATCTCAAGGTGCACACCGCCCTCTATGACAATGCGGAGCAGTGGCTCGATGATTGGGATATCCGCAATCCCCGCGTAACCGATCAGGCCCGCGAGTTGTACTACGCCGCCCCCGGTGGCGTGCGCACGACGGAGCCGTTCTCCCAGTCCAACCGGTGGGATGAACTAGATACTGACGCGGTCAATGGCTGCATTCACGATGCTGACCACGCCTTTTCTTCCGACGGCGGACTGGTGGTCCTGCGCGGCAACCTAGCGCCGGACGGGGCTATCGTCAAGGCGGCCGGCGTGGAGGAAGAACTGTGGACCTTCTCTGGCCCAGCCCGCGTGGTGGAGTCCCAGGAGCAGGCCGTGTCCATCATCTTGAATAAAGAGGTCCAGCCCGGCGATGTCGTCGTCATTCGCTACGAGGGCCCATCCGGCGGCCCCGGCATGCAGGAGATGCTCCACCCGACGTCCTTCCTCAAGGGCGCAGGTTTAGGCAAGGCTTGCGCCTTGATTACCGACGGCCGCTTTTCCGGCGGCACCTCCGGCCTTTCCATCGGCCACATCTCCCCGGAGGCCGCCCACCAGGGACTCATCGGGCTCATCGAAAATGGCGATACCATTTCCATCAATATTCACGAGCGCGAGCTCACGCTCGACGTGGACGATGATGTATTGGAACGCCGCCGCGCCGCGCAAGAACAGCGCGACAAGCCGTGGACGCCGGTGGACCGCAACCGCCCCATTACCAAGGCGCTGCGCGCCTATGCCGCGATGGCGACCTCCGCAGACCGCGGCGCGGTTCGAGTGGTAGACGGCTATGTAAACTAACGCGCCATCTCTTGAATAGCCGCGAGGTGGGCATCGAATGCGGACTTGCCACGAGCAGTGAGCATGACCCAAACGGTGTCCTTATCGCGGGAAGAACCATATTCGCGAAACCGGCTGATATAGCCTTCCTTTTCCAAGGCGGTTAATTGTTTGGATAAGGTGGCGGCCGATTGCCCCACCTCTTCCCGGAGCGCAGCGAAGCGCATTTCGCGGCGCACCTGCCCTTCAACCGCGCCCCGCGCATTTAATACCGCGCAGATTTTGAAGCGATTGAGCGGATAGATGACAGGGTCGATCTCACTTAACATCGTCGTTTTCCCCCTGCCGCGCTTGAAGATCCAAGGCTCGGGATTGCAGCACCCACACCATCACCACGCCCCACACCGCGATGACGATTAAATGGATCCAAGTGTGCTCGCGCAGCATGGTACCGCCAAAGATCGGCGCAAGCATTACTGCCATCCCAGCATAGTATTTCTTATCGGCTTTAGGCTGTGTATATGGATCCTGGCGATAGCTGGGCCGAACCTTGCTCTGATGATGAAGCAGCGCCCACACCAAGATGCCTATAAGGGCGAAGTAGAAAATGATCGCCACTGCGGGGTGAATTTTTTCAGCAAAAAGGTTTATCCCCACATAAAACGCCACCAATGCGAGAACGAAAAGGATATTTTGCATGAGACGCCTGCGCTCCGCACCTTGATCCTGCAGGCTGTCATTAAACTCAAGTGATTTCTTTAGCTCATCATCCATCTTCTATCACCATCTGAAATCCAGCATTCCTTACTTTCTATTATAGCAATCCTATCACTCTCCATACCGGAAAGTAAGGGTAGAAAGAAAATCCCCGCCGCATGCGATGCAGCGGGGATCCACTCACTCGGTAGCGAATAACGGCCTAAGCAATGGGGTTTACAGCCGCGCCAAAGAACCACACGGCAACCAAGATGGCGATACCGACCACCACAAAGACCCACGACGTACCCAGTGGGCGTCGCGCCCAAGAGCGACCAAAGTCCAAGGAAATGAAACCAGGACCAGTAAATTGCAGGCCAATCGCGATAACAAAAAGCACCAAGGACAGCCATACCGAGTCCGGCCAGTCAAAGACCTGCAAACCGGCACCCGATTCCGCCAGTTCGTGCAAGGCGGTGAAACCGGTAACGACCAAGCCAAGCATGGCCGCAAGCGGGCTAATCAGGCCCAATAGGAGGAATGCTCCGGCGATCAGCTGCACGGTCGGCACCGCAAGGGCAAACGAATCACCCCAAGCGTACTGAGAGTAATCGCTTTCCAGCCCGGAGACTCCGCTACCATCGCCCAGTGAGAAGAAAGTGGCCACGCCGGCAACTATGAGGTAGGCGCTCACCGCCAAGCGGACGAAGAAGAGGCCAAAGTCAATGGTGCCGCGGCGCCCATAGCGCTTATAACCTTCCTTGTCCTCCTGTTCCTGCTGTAGCTTGCGCTCTTGTTCTGCCTGTTCTTCTGGGGTCAGGCCAACATCCTCCGGCGCAATCCCTTCGGTCTGTGTCGCCGCTGCGGGAGCAGCGCCATAGCTCGCAGGGCCCAACACGGCGGTTTCCTCACCTGTGGATCCCTGGTTTTTCTCCTGCGCAGTCCCACTTGCGGCAGGATTGGACAGTACTTCCGTCTCCGCCGCCTCTTGGTTTTGTGGCCGAATTTCCTGTGGTTCGGCGCGACCTGCGCGTGCGAAGACATCAGGATTATCCCGCTGCGTAGAATCGTAGGCTGGGACGTTGAGATCCTCGTCTAGGGGATTAGCTTTATCCGGTTGCTGCTTATCGCTCATATGACCAATTTAAGACACTTGCCTGCAGTTTTGCGGTACCTTTAACGGCGCGCCGCAATCGAGCCTACATCCCCGTCCCCCTTGCCCCGAATCTTGTTGCACCAACAACAAGGTTATATAGTTGACATATAAACATTAATTGCCGGTGGGGAACCACCCGCCTTTGGCATCCACGAGAAATGGAAATGAATCGATGACTTCACACGACTCCGATTGGGCCGGAGATGCCCGCAATGCTTCACCAGACGGCGAGTTTATTCGCGATACCACCTATATCGAAGACCGCATTTCCCCAGAGGTATCCGAGGTGACCGCACAAGACAATGGCACCTTTTATTGGCCCATGGAGGCTGGCCGCTACCGCTTGGTTGCCGCCCGCGCGTGCCCGTGGGCACACCGCGCGGTCATCGCCCGCCGCTTGTTGGGCTTAGAAGACTCCATTTCCCTCGCCCTCGCCGGCCCCGTGCACGATGCGCGGTCTTGGACGTTCGACTTGGACGAAGACAAAGTGGACCCGGTGTTGGGCTACACACGCCTGCAGGAAGCCTACTTCAAGCGCTTCCCGGACTATCCCTGCGGGATTACCGTGCCCGCTTTGGTAGAAGAATCCACGGGCCGGGTGGTCACCAATGATTACCCCTCGATGGTGCGCGATTTTATTGAACAGTGGACAGACTTCCAGGCAGAAGGCGCCCCAGATCTCTTCCCGGAGCAGCACCGCGAGGAGATGGAAGAGCTCAACGACTATATCTTCCACGGCATCAATAACGGCGTCTACCGCTGCGGTTTTGCCGGCTCGCAAGAAGCCTACGAAAAAGCCTATGCCCAGCTGTGGGAGGCGCTCGATTGGGCAGACAACCGCCTGGGCACCCAGCGCTACATGGTGGGCGAACACATTACAGAAACCGATATCCGCCTGTTCGCTACCCTGGTGCGCTTCGACCCCGTGTATTATTCCCACTTCAAGTGCTCGCGCCACAAGATCCAGGAACTGCCAAACCTGCGCGGCTACCTGCAAGAACTATTCCAGCTACCCGGCTTTGGTGATACCGCCGATTTTACTGAAATCAAGCAGCACTACTTTGCCACGCACACCGAGATCAACCCCACCCAAGTCGTCCCGGTCGGGCCGGATATGTCCTGGTTAGCCGAGGCCCATGATCGCGACCGCTTTGGCGGCCAGCCCTTTGCCGATGGCACGCGACTCCCAGAGCCTATTCCCGCTGGCGAGGAAGTAAAGAATCCAGAAGACTTCCAGCTTAAGCTCTTCCCAGCGCCGCAGCCGCGTTAATCACAGACCGTGTCAGATCGCTTAAGACCTCGGATTCTAGGCGCCAGCGCTGCCAGTAGAGGTCAATGTCGAGCTGGTGGTCATCGAGAAGCAGCAGCTCTTGCGATTCTACCAGCGGCTGGGCCTGGGCCTGCGGCAAAAGTCCCCATCCCAGGCCCACGCGCACGGCCTCCAGGTAGCCTTCCGAAGAGGGAATCTGCGAAACCCGCGCGCGCACGACGTGGGAGTCAATAAAGCGCTCCCGCATAGCATCATCGAGCACCTGGTCATTGGGGCCATAGCCCACCAGCGGCATCGTCTCCCAGGTAAGCTTGCCCGCGTGGAAGCGCTCCGCGATGTGTGGGGCGGCGACGGCGAAATAGCGCATGGTCCCCAAAAACGTGGAATCGCACCCCGAAACCGGTGAATGTTCCCTCGTCACGGCTCCTAGGACATCGCCTCGCCGCAGCATAGCTAGGGTGCGCGCCTCATCCTCGATGCGGATACGCAGCGCAACGTCGCCCCGCTGCGCGGTATCGCTTAACACTTGCGTAAACCATGTAGCCAGCGAATCGGAGTTGATGGCCACCGACAGGGGCACGCGCGCTAGGCGCTGGCCCAACCGGGCATCGGTTTCCGCCTGCACCAACGCCATACGCCGGGCTGCTTGCACCAAGATCTCCCCGGCCTCCGTCGCCCCCACCGGATTCGCTCTCCGTACTAAAACGCGACCGGTGCTCGCCTCCAATGCCTTGATGCGCTGGCTTACCGCAGACGGAGAAATTCCCAGGACCGAAGCGGCAACCTCAAAGCTCCCTTCTTCCACGATGGCCAGCAAGGTTTCCAAATGTACGGGGTTCATGAAGCTATTCTAAACCATATGAAGATGGATTAACTGGACTTATTTACGGCTTGGACTCACACTAGAGGCATGTCCATCGTGCTAGCTGGTTTTGTGCTTGGTTTATCCCTCATTGTGGCCGTCGGCCCCCAAAATGCGATGCTGTTGAAATACGGCATCCGCCGCGATCACATCGGGCTCATCACCGTGGTGTGCGCGCTTTCCGATGTCATCCTTATCACCTCCGGCACCGCCGGTGTCGGCTACTTGGTGGAGCGCTTTCCCACTGCGCTTGAGGTACTTAAGTACATCGGCGCGGCCTACCTCGCGTTTTTTACCTTCACTTGCTTCCGCGATGCCTTCAAAACCAAGGGCGAGGCCATCGACGTGGAATCCACTCCTCCCAATGCCACCGAGGAAGTTGCGACCTTTGACGGCGACGGGGACACCTCGGGTGGGGCTGGCACCGGCCATGGCTCTGTAGCCACCGCTACCACCACCCAGCGCCAAGAGATAAAGCGCTCGCCCTCTTGGGTCAAGCCGCTCCTTACCGCGCTCGCACTGACCTGGCTCAATCCTGGCGCCTATGTCGATGTTTTGGTCATGCTCGGGGGCATCGCCAACCAGTATGGCAACCCTGGCCGGTGGCTTTTCGCCGGCGGCGCCATCGCCGCCAGCTTTACCTGGTTCCCCGTCATTGGCTTTGGCGCAGCCCGCTTCTCCCACGTCCTCTCCCGCCCCGAGGTATGGCGCTGGATTAACGTTGGTATCGGCGTCATCATGATTGGACTGACCCTCAAGCTCCTCCTGCTTTAATCTGCTACCTGCCGCTAAAGGGGGGGCATCGGCAAGCACAAGGCAAAGAAAATCCCTCCCCGGGAAATCCTGGGGAGGGATACTTACTGCTCTAAGGCGAGATTACTTCTGGGAATTTTCCGCTTCGGAAGACTCATCATCTTCCTCTGGGTCACCGATAGCACCGGTTTCTTCGATCCACTGTTCAATCTCTTCCGGCGAGCGGTCGTGCTCTACGCCTTCGCGCTCGACGTAGTAGGTGTGATCGTCCTGGTTTTCCTTCTCAAATTCTTCCTTATCAAAGTCCACGTTGTCATCACTGTCGAGCTTCTCCGTCACCTCGGTCACGAGCTCTTCATAGAGCGCCTCGCTATCCATATTGGAATCCTCGAGGTGCTGGCCAATCTCATCGTCGTAACGCTCTGCGTCATAATCCTTATTCGGATTCAGCTTGAGGTGCATCAGCGAACGCACGCGCTCGCGGCGCAGTGCCTCGTCCTGAATCTTGGACTGGCTGCGGAACCACGCGAATACCAAGACGGCCACCATCGCAATGCCCATGTAGCCAATGACCGGGTAGACGTACTGCATCAAGGTCTTGAAACCGAAGAAGGAGACGCCGAAACCTGCGAAACAGCCTGCGATAAAGATAACGCGGAACTTAGCCTCGTTGCCTGCAGAGAGGCGCTTACCCAATGCGTAGAACATACCAATGGCGGTATTGAAAATCATCAGGTAAATAATGATTGCCATGATCGCGCCCAACACTGGGTGAACGTCATCGACCAAGGACAGCATCGGGATGTCAGAGTCCCCGATAGTCTCGGCATTCATCAACAGCGAGAAGCCTGCCAGGCCCATCATGATGGAGTAGACAACGCCGCCTACGACGCCGCCCCAGCCAGCTTCACGCGGGCTAATGTTATCGCCGCCGATGACCAACGACATGGATACCGCCAGCATCAAAGCCAGACCGTTGTAGTTCAGCGCGGAGACCAACCAGTTGCCAATCGGGGTATCGATTTGGCTGGAGGCGTCCATGGCCGCGCTGACATCATCAGGCATATTGAACATGGTGTAGATGGCCACACCAACGACGGCAATGATGATGGACGGGGTGAGCATACCGATGACCTTGGACACCTTATCGACGTCCATCATGCCGACGGCAATCACGAGCCCCAGCATCACCGTCGAGCCAATCCACGCCGGCCAGCCAAATTGCTGCTCCATATTGGAACCAGCGCCAGCAAGCATCACAAAGCCGATGGCGAAGAGCGTGATGATAACGGCGACGTCCAACAGCTTGGACACGATTGGGTGGGTGACTTTACGGAACACCGTGTTGTGCTCAGTGGCGTGGAAGTAGCTGCCCAATTGCAAGAACACAGTGCCCGCCAGCGTCATAATGGCCGCTGCTACCACGATGCCGGGAATGCCCCAGGTGCCGAAGGCGGTGAAATATTGCACGACCTCTTGGCCCGTAGCAAAGCCTGCGCCTACCAGCAGGCCCACGAAGGACATGGCCATGGCGAGAATATTTTTATAAGACACAGTTGCCTAACTTTTGTAGCGGATAATTTTCACACACCAGTGCGCGCGTCCCAGGCCCCCTCCTTATCCCCCGACACGTGCGGGGAGGCGCGGCGCAGGAGTGTGCTCCTGTGCACATGGTACGTAAGCCAATAGCGAAATCCTACTTGCACGTGCGTGAAATACAATACATCATCTTTTGTCGATGAAGTAGCTTACATACTTAGTCCGCGAAAGTTTCCGTATCGATGACAAAACGGAACTTCACATCACCGGCAACAACCCGCTCATAGGCTGCGTCAACGTCATCAACGCCCACCTTTTCGATGACCGCGCCGATGCCGTGTTCTGCACAAAAGTCCAGCATCTCTTGGGTTTCGGCAATGCCGCCAATATTGTTTCCGGTCAATACTTTACCGCCACCAACGAGGTTGCCCATCGTGATTCCCAGTTCCTCCGGCGGCAGGCCGACCACAGACATGATCCCCCGCGGCTTCAACAGCTGCAGGTAGTCATTGAGGGAATAGGAGGCGGAAATGGTAGACAAAATCAAGTCGAACTCGCCCTTGTGGTTGGCAAAGAAGTCGGGGGCCTCACCCGTTGCCAACACCCGCTGCGCGCCGAGCTTGTAGGCTTCTTTTTCCTTGCGCAGGGAACGGGAAATCACGGTGACCTCAGCGCCCTTGGCGGCGGCGATCTGCACACCCATGTGGCCCAGACCGCCAAGGCCAACGACGGCTACCTTATCGCCCTCCTTGACCTGCCACCGGGCCAAAGGCGAGTAGGTGGTAATTCCGGCGCACAACAGCGGGGCAGCAACATCAAAGTCGAGGCCTTCTGGAATCGTCAACACGAAATTCTCATTGACCACAACCTTTTGCGCATAGCCGCCTTGGGTAATGGTTCCATCAACGTCTTCAGAGTTATAGGTTCCCACCGAGCCGTTCAAGCAGTTTTGCTCTTGCCCATTCCGGCACTGCTCGCACACCCCACAGGAGTTGACCAAACAGCCGACCCCCACGCGGTCGCCCACGTTAAACTTGGTGACCTTGTCCCCTACTGCTTCGACCACGCCAGCGATCTCGTGGCCCACCGTCAGCGGGAAGTGGGCCTCGCCCCACTCATTGCGAATAGTGTGGATATCCGAGTGGCAAATGCCTGCCGCCTTGATATCGATGACGACGTCATCTTCGCGCGGATCGCGCCGTTCGATTTCTACGGTGCGAAAAGGTGCATCTGGGCTCGTTTTTTGCAGAACTTTAGATTTAATTGGCATGTCACATAGTCTACGCTTTGCCGTCCTGACCTGCCCAAATGAAAACTGTGGTCAATTTAAAAACCACGAAAGCCAGCCTCCGCCCCCTTGTGGAAGCAGGGACGAAGACTGGCTAGATTAGTGGCGTATTAGCTCAGCTTTTCCGCGATCAGCTTATTAACCTGACCCGGATCCGCCTTGCCCTGCGTCGCCTTCATCACGGCACCGACGATCGCGCCGGTGACCTTCTTATTGCCGGCGCGGTACTTCTCCACGATGTCCGGGTTTGCGGCCAAGGCATCATCCACGGCCTTTTCGATGGCCCCATCATCGCGCACGACCTCGAGACCGCGCTTGGCGACGACCTCATCAACATCGCCCTCGCCCGCCAGCACGCCATCGACGGCTTGGCGCGCCAGCTTGGTGGTCAGCTTGCCTTCCTTGACCAAGGCGATGACGCGGGCGATGTGGGCCGGGGTGATATCCAGCTCAGCCAGGGTCTTGTCCTGCTCATTGGCCTTACCTGCAAGATAAGACACCCACCAGGAACGAGCCTCGTCCGGCTTCGCGCCGACTTCGACCGTCTCCACGATGAGATCCAGCGCGCCCGCGTTGACTAGGTCGCGCATCTCCTCGTCCTTAATGCCCCACTCCTTTTGGATGCGAGCGCGGCGGACCCACGGCAGCTCCGGAAGGGTTGCGCGCAGCTCTTCTACCCACTCGCGCGGGGCGATGACCGGCGGCAAATCCGGGTCATTGAAGTAGCGGTAATCTTCCGCGGTCTCCTTCGGGCGGCCCTTAGAGGTAGAGCCATCGGTTTCTTGGTAGTGGCGGGTCTCCTGCTCGATGCTGCCGCCATCTTCTAATACCTGTGCCTGGCGCTGCATCTCAAAGCGTACGGCCTGTTCGACCGAGCGCATGGAGTTGATATTCTTCGTCTCGGTACGGGTACCGAATTCTTCTTGGCCGATAGGGCGCAAGGAAAGGTTGGAGTCCACGCGCATGGAACCTTGGTCCATGCGGGCATCGGACACGCCCAATGCCGCGACGAGCTCGCGCAGCGCCGATACATAGGCCTTCGCCACCTCGGGGGCGCGCTCGCCGGCACCGATGATGGGCTTGGTAACGATCTCAATGAGCGGGATGCCCGCGCGGTTGCAGTCCACCAGGGATGCGGTAGCGCCGTGGATGCGGCCATCGGCGCCGCCCAGGTGGGTCAGCTTACCGGTGTCTTCTTCCATGTGGGCGCGCTCGATTTCCACGCGCCATTCCGTGCCGTCTTCCAGCACGACGTCGAGGTAGCCGTCATAAGCAATCGGCTCATCGTACTGGGAGATCTGGTAGTTCTTTGGCTGGTCCGGGTAGAAGTAATTCTTGCGGGCAAAGCGCGAGGATTCCGCGATGGAGCAATTGAGCGCCAGGCCGATCTTGATTGCGCCCTCCACGCCCTTGGAATTAACCACGGGAAGTGCCCCGGGAAGGCCCAGCGATACCGGATCGGTATTGGAGTTAGGGGCTGCGCTGAAGTTCGTGGCAGAAGTGGAAAACATCTTGGTTTCCGTATCCAGCTCCACGTGGACTTCCATGCCCATTACCGGTTCATACTTGTCGAGGACCTCGTCAAAGTCCATCAGGTCATACATCGCAGCAGTCATGCGTGCCATCTTAATACGTCCGTGCACTCTCGCGCGCTAGCCCCTAGGGTGACTGTCATGACGACTCCACATACCGTAGACAATTCGCTTGTCGATGCCCCACTCATCAACATCGCGGTCTTTTCCACCGCCCCTACTACCGATGAGATCAAAGACGCCGTCAGCGGCATCTTTTCTGCGCGCGTCGGCGAAATCACTCCCGGCAAGAACCCAGGCAGCCTTGTAGTTCCTATCGATGGCGCGTTTCTCTTGCATTACCAGACCATTGATTCTGCACCCACCCCAGATAGTTACGGCCTCCACCCCATTTTGAGCGCCGATGCCTGCGACCTCAACACTGCGGGATCCCAGGTGCTCGTCTCGGTCCTTCCTGATAACAAGGAACACGACCTTTCCCATCAATTTCGCGAGCCGCGCCGCGAGCACCTCGATCTGCTGTCCCAGGCGACGTCCGCCGTAGCCCAGCACCCCAATTGCCTCATCATCCACAACCCGCGCGGGAACGTCTCCATCTCCCCGGCGATGTTTAATGACGCCGTGCGCAATAACCTCGCCCCCATGCACATCGCGCCGGTATGGATTACGCAATCGGGTGGCGAGCTCCGCGGCTACTCCGTGGGCCTGGTCCAAGCGGGCCACCCGGAAATCCAGGCCCGCAGCAGCTCGATGGATCCCACGGATCTTTATTACAAGCTGGCAAATATCGCCAACCACATCCTGCAAGGCGCCACCGTCAAAGGCGGCGATACCTTGGCCTTCGAGGAAGGCCAGGCCCCACTCACCATCACGGAGGAGCCCTGGTTCGTAGACCAGAACTTCCCCGCTGTCACCATTAATTTTTAGCTGACTTTGGCCTTGCGGGCATCGCTAAAACGGCACAGCGCAGCCAGGATCGCGCCGGACAAGTTGTGCCACACGGAAAAGACGGCGCCGGGCAAGGCAGCCAGTGGGCTCATGTAGGAAGAGGCAAGGCTGGTGGCCAGCCCGGAATTTTGCATTCCTACCTCCACGGCCATGGTGCGGCGCACCGGAACCGGCTGGCGAGTAAAGAGGCCCGCGAGGTAGCCCAGGCCATAGCCGCACGCATTGTGAATAACCACGGCGGCAAAGACCAGCGCACCGGCGGTGGCGATATTGTCATGCGCGCCGCCGACCACGATGCACACGATCAAGGCAATCGCGGTTACGGAGATCCACGGCAAAGCCGCTTGAACCTTTGCCACGAGCCGGGGAAGCAGCATGCCGATGACGATGCCCGCGATGACCGGGACGAGCACCACCTTCACGATGGACCACGCCATCGATGCCGCGGAAACCGGCATGTATTCACCCGCCAGCCACAAGGTCAACAGCGGGGTGAGGATGGGAGCCAAGAGCGTAGATATGGAGGTCATGGTCACCGAAAGCGCGACATCGCCGCGCGCTAAGTAGGACACCACGTTAGAGCTCGTGCCACCTGGGGCGCAGCCGACCAAAATCACACCAGCCGCAACCGCCTCTGGCAGATCCATGACTGCCACCACGGCGAGCGCGATAAGCGGCATGATGACGAATTGCGCTACCACGCCGAGCGCCACCGGCAGCGGCCGGCGTACTACGAGCGCAAAATCGACGGGCTTGAGTGTAAGCCCCATGCCAAACATCACGATGCCCAGCAGCGGCGTTACCTGCGGGGCAAAGGATGCCGCGGTGTCAGGGGCAAGATAACCAATAATGCCGCCGATGATTACGAGTATGGGAAAACCCAGCGCCGCGATGAGCGCTTGTCGTTCTTCCTGTTTTTCTGTAGCGCTATCGGTACTCATATACAAAAGAGTACCCTCCCACCATGTGAGAGGGTGATCTTAATATTCGAGACGGTCGAGGTTTAAAGGACCTTAGCCGAAGAGCGCTTGCGCATTGCGGTAGCGGGCATCTGGCACCGTCTTTAGTGTGCCCACGGCCTCTTCTAGTCGCACGAGGTCGATATCTTCGCCGTGCAAGGCCACACACATTCCTGAATCCCCATTATGCGCCGCCCGGGCGGCATGCACGCCATAGCGGGTCGCCAGAACGCGGTCATACGCGGTGGGCGTGCCGCCGCGCTGAATGTGCCCCAAGACGGTGGTGCGCACGTCATAGCCGGTGCGCTTATTGATTTCATCCCCAATGACCTGGCCAATCCCGTTGAAGGTTTGGTGGCCAAATTGGTCGACGCCGCCGGCTTCGAACTCCATGGTGCCCTCCTTCGGCAGGGCGCCTTCGGCCACGCAAATGATGCCGTACTTCTCGCCCATCTGGAAGCGGCGTTCCATCGCCTTGGTGATTTCCGCGATATCGAAGGGCTCTTCTGGGATCACCGTGTAGTGTGCGCCGCCGGCCATGCCGGCATGCAGAGCAATCCAGCCTACGTGGCGGCCCATGACCTCCACGATGAGGATGCGGTTGTGCGACTCCGCCGTCGTGTGCAGGCGGTCGATCGCATCAGTTGCCACCGATACCGCAGTATCGAAACCGAAGGTGTAGTCGGTGGCGTTGACGTCATTGTCAATGGTCTTCGGCACGCCCACGACGGGGATGCCATTATCGTTAAGCCACTTCGCGCCCTTGAGCGTGCCTTCGCCGCCGATGGCGACGAGGGCGTCGACCTCGGCCTCGCGCATATTCGTCTTGATCTGCTCCAAGCCGGCCTTGAACTTATCGGGGTGCAGACGGCCGGTGCCCAAGATGGTGCCGCCGCGCAGAAGAATCCGGTCGATGCTGGCATCGTCGTAGAGATCGCGCCGACGGTCTTCTAAAAGGCCAACCCACCCGTCTTCATAGCCCACGACGGTATCGCCAAATTCGTTGGATGCGGTTCGCACAACCGCACGGATTACAGCATTCAGGCCGGGGCAATCGCCACCGGAAGTCAGTACAGCTAGACGCATAACCCCAATTTAGCGCAGGATTTTTATCCATGCAGCGTGTCCACGTAGCGCAGCGAAGAGATAAGCCCCACCACCAGCGCGATAACAATTACCAGGATCGAATTGATAATCGCCGTGGTGGGATTACCCGTTTGCATCACGGCGGAGACTAAAGCCACGCCTACCACGGATCCCACCTGGCGGGAGGTGTTATACGCTCCGGACGCGGCACCCATGTGATGAGGTGAAATATCGCGCAGCGTCGTTGCCGCGTTGGATCCCCAGATAAAGGACTGGCCAATTCCTAGGGCTGCGATGGGCAATGCCAGCCACCACGGATTGGCATCGGCATGCATGACCCACCAAGCCAAACACAGCGAGGCGATCATGAGGCTAAATCCCACCAGCCCCATCAGACGCGGATTCACCGCGTCCGTAAGAATGCCCGCGATAGGTGACATCAGCATAGAGACCAGCGCCATGGGAGCCACGATGATGCCGGCCTCCCCGGCGGATAGCCCCTTAACCGATTGCAACCACAACATCACCGGCAACATGACCGAAGCCGCCATAAAGCCCATGGTCAAAATGCCCACGGAACCGGCCGCATAATTGCGGTTGTGGAAGAGCTCCACCGGAAAGAGCGGCGTAGAGCCACGATCCTGCGCGCTAGCCTGCAGGCGCACGAACGCGATGCTTGCAACTATGCCAATGGCAAGCACCACCAGCACCCGCCAATCCCAATCCAGCTCTGGGCCTTGTTGGATACCAAAGACGATGGAACCAAGCGCAATGAGCGAGACCACGGCAGAAGGCTTATCGATGTCCTGGGCTGTCGTCGGCAGCTTCGGTATCCACAGCAGGGCCAGCACGATGGCGGCGATAACGAATGGAATATGCACCCAGAAGGCCGCCTGCCAGCCAAAAGAAGCCACGAGGAACCCGCCGATCAGCGGCCCAGCCAATGACGCCACGGAGCCGATGATCCCCCACACCCCGAGCGCGCGCCCACGCCGCTCGCGGGCGAATACCCGGTTAATAACGGACATCGTCTGTGGCATCTCCAGCGAGGCCCCTAGGCCCTGCACGATGCGTGCGACGATGAGCACTTCTATCGATGGCGCCAGCGCACACGCTACTGCGCCGATCCCAAATAGCGCCACGCCGATGCAAAACAGGGCGCGCTGGCCGAGGACATCACCAAGCCGCCCCGTAAAAAGCAGCGGCACCACCACGGCAAGCAAAAAGGCGGCGGAAACCCACATGATTTCATTGACCGTGGCGCCCAAATCCGCTTGAATATCCGGCAGGGCGATGGCCACCATCGATTGGTCCAACAGGGATACAAAGAAACCGAGGGATAGGGCGAACATGGCGAGCCATGCCTGGCGCTCCGATGGCAGGTTAGTCTCCACAGTCATGGCAGGAATTCTAGCGGGGCACACAAATCAGGCCTAGACTGGCCACCATGTCCATGATTGATATCAAAAAGCCACAAGACGTATCCACCGCCACCACCGTTACCCTCGGCCTAATCGGTGGTTGGGTCACCGCCCGCGAGACCGGCATTCGCCCGCTCGGCGGCGTCATCCTCGGCGCAGCGGGCCTGTGGGCCGGCCGCTCTTGGGCCAAGAAGACCAACCCAGCCACGACAGCGGGCCTATCCGCCCTGTATGTCGGCGCATTCGGCGCCTCCCACCCATTGGCAAAGAAGATTGGCTCCTGGCCAGCAGTCCTCACCGTGACGGCCGCCTCTGCAGGCGCTGCCTACGCGCTTTCCGATGCCAAGTAGTCCACCCCGCCACATACACGACAGCACCATGGTCCCCCGCCAAGGAGGATCATGGTGCTGAATGGTTTTGTGAGTATTTACTCCACAACGTTGAAGACAACGGCGTTGTCCTCAGTGCCCAGTGCGGCCTGGCCGTCAGGCAGAGCATAGAAGGAAGGCTCGGACTCGAGGACGTCACGCAGGGAATCAGAAAGTGCCTGGGTGTGGTCATCACACGCCGCCTTGGTGGAGACGAAGTCACCTACGTGAATGGTGCCATCCTTATCCACATCGTAGGAGGTGGTGTAGGTATTGCAGCCATCATCGAGAACCAGGGACTGATCCTTGTCGAACTGCACGGTGAACTGACCGTCTTCCTTAACGGAGTGCAGCTCACCGGTGATGGTCTGGCCCTCGATGTTGGGCACCAGCTTGTCAGCGTCTGCCGGCAGGGATTCCACCAGGTCGCTCTTGGCGGTGGTGTCTGCCACCTCGGTGCCGGGCTCAGCCGGTGCCGGGTTTGCTGCGGGTTCCTCAGCGTTTGCTACGCCCATGGTCATGAGCGCAGCTGCGGAGACGGACATCGTCGCGGTTGCAATCTTTTTCAAAGTCATACCCAATAATCTACCCCTGCCGGATGGGCATCCAACAGGGGTGTAAACGAATCGTTATCTAATCCGCAGCTATTTCACAGTGACAACAATTTTAGATAGCGCGGCTAGCTTTGGCGCTTAGCTTCATAGGCTGCACCCACCTTGTACAGGCGGTCATCCTGGAAAGCCGGTGCCATGATCTGCAAACCGGTAGGCAAGTTGGTATCGGCGGCCAGGCCGGAAGGCACGGACATGCCGCACAGGCCGGCCAGGTTTAGCGGCAAGGTGCACAGGTCGAAGTTGTACATCGCCATGGGGTCTTCGGCCTTCTCCCCCAGCTTGAACGCGGTGGTTGGGGTGGTCGGCGAGACTAGTACGTCAGCCTGCTCAAAGGCGCGGGCAAAGTCCTGGGCCACGAGGGTGCGCACGCGCTGCGCCTGCAAGTAGTAGGCATCGTAGTAGCCCACGGACAGCGCATACGTGCCCAGCATGATGCGGCGCTTGACCTCGGGGCCGAAGCCCTCTGCGCGCGACTGGGACATGACCTGCTCCGCGGAGTGGGATCCGTCATCGCCAGCGCGCAGGCCGTAGCGCATGCCATCGAAGCGGGCCAGGTTGGACGAGACCTCACACGGCATGATCAGGTAGTAGGCAGCCAAGGCCTCGTCGAAGTGCGGGCAGTCCACCTCGACGATTTCCGCGCCCTGCTCGCGCAGCTGTTCCACGGCGGCGTGGTAGTTCTCCATCACGCCGTCCTGCCAGCCATCGCGCTCGAATTGCTTAATGAGGCCAACCTTGACACCGCTCAAATCGCCATTCGCGCCTTCGCGGGCGGCCTCCACCACGGGGGCAACAGGCCTGTCTACAGACGTGGCGTCGAAGGCATCGTGGCCGGCAATAACCTCGTGCAAGAGCGCGGTATCCAGGACGGTACGGCCACAGGGACCCGCCTGGTCCAGCGAGGACGCGGCTGCAATCAGGCCGTAGCGAGATACCGTGCCGTAGGTGGGCTTTACGCCCACGGTATTGGTCAGCGCCGCCGGCTGGCGGATGGAACCGCCGGTATCGGTACCAATACCTAATGGAGCTTGCCCCGAAGCCAGCGCTGCTGCGGTACCGCCACCGGAACCGCCCGGGGTGCGCTCGGTGTCATACGGGTTGTGAACCGGGCCAAATGCGGAGTTCTCATTAGACGAACCCATCGCAAACTCATCCAGGTTCGTCTTGCCAAGGATCGGGATGCCGGCCTCGCGCAGGCGCTTGGTCACCGTCGCGTCATACGGAGACATGTAGCCTTCGAGCATCTTGGATGCGGCGGTGGTGGGGGCATCGGTAGTAACCAGCAGGTCTTTTAGAGCCAGCGGCACACCGGCCAGTGCCGATGCGGGCTTTTCGCCGGCGTCGAGGGCCTTATCCACGACATCGGCAGCCGCCAATGCTCCCTCCTGCCCCACGTGCAGGAAGGAGTTGAGTTCCGGGTTGGTTTCCGCAATGCGATCCAAAAAGGCCTGGGTAACCTCGCGGGAGGTCACCTCGCGCGCGTGAATCTTCTCCGCGAGCTCGGCGGCGGTCAAAGAGGTCAGTCCCTCCGCAGGTACGACAACGTTGGTCATTTACTCTCCTCCCAAAATCTGCGGCACGACGAATCGCTCATCTTCCACGGCCGGCGCCTGGTCCAAGGCCTGCTCTGCGGTAAGGGTGCGCACGATAACGTCTTCGCGCATCGGTGCATCCACGGAGTGCGGGTGGCTCATCGGTTCCACGCCTTCAGTGTTCACGTTCCTTACTGCGGAAACGGAATCAACAATTTCATCAATCTGGCTTGCGAATTGGGCTAGCTCTTCATCGCTTAATGCCAGGCGGGAAAGCTTGGCAAGGTGGGCTACCTCATCACGCGAAATCTCAGACACGCGAACTCCATCCTTTTTCCATAATCGACGCGCAGGTGAAAATTATTTTCCCGCGCGTACTATGTAAATTGCTAAGGCTCCATAATACTGCACCTACCCGCGCAGTTGCCGAGTCACCCCGAATTATTGCCCCTTGAACGCCGTACTGTGACCCAGGTATCGTAAATGGGACTACAAGCTACTGAAAGCGTGCGACTTAATGTCTTACCTAATCCGTGTCCTGCTTCCCGATACCCCTGGTAGTTTGGGCCAGCTTTCGGAGGCCTTCGGGCTGGTTGACGGCAATATCCAATCCGTTGACATCGTAGAAACCTTCCCGGATGGCACCGTCATGGATGACATTGTCATTGAGCTTCCCGCAGACGCGATGGCCGATGCCCTCATTACCGCCGCCGCCTCCGTCCAAGGCGTGGAAGTAGATTCCATCCGGCCCTTCAGCGGCCGCGTGGACCGGCGCGGGCAGATCGAACTATTAGCGCGCGTTGCCGCCAATGCCTCAAACGTCACGGCAGCAATGGAGGAAGTCGTCGCGGCCATCCCGAAGGCGGCGACCTCCACGTGGGCCATCGTCATTGACAATAATGAGCCCATTCACCGCGTCGCCTCCTCCAACGCGGCTCCTGCCGATGACGATACGATTCCGGTCGACCTCAACATCGACAGCGCGCGCACCCTGCACCCCGATAAAGACGAGTGGGTGCCAGAAAGTTGGGCGCTGCTCGATTCCGCCCTGGCCGCCGCTCCTCTGGGAGATACCGGGATGGTCATCGCCATGGGGCGTACCGGCGGGCCAGAATACTTGGCCTCCGAGGTAGAGCACCTCGGCCACATCGGCACGATTTTGGGTGCCTTCCTCAAATAAGCCCGGCGCGGCTACACCTCCCCGGTGTTTAAGAGCGTGTGGAATTGCTCTTCGTTCAAGATACGCACCCCGAGGTCGCGGGCCTTGTCCTCCTTGGAGCCGGCATTGGCCCCGGCGACGAGGTAGGAGGTTTTCTTCGATACGGAACCGGTTGCCTTTCCGCCGCGGCTGATGATGGCTTCCTTGGCGGAATCGCGCGTGAAGTCGTCGAGGCTGCCGGTGACAACGATGGTCAGGCCCTCTAGGGTCTGTTCTTTCCTGTCCTCGGCGGCTACCTCCATGGCTAGGCCGGCTTCTGCCCATTTCTCGACGATGGTGCGGTGCCAGTCCACCTCGAACCAGGCGTGGAAGGATTCAGCGATGACTGCACCCACACCGTCTACCTCTGCAAGATCCTCGGTCTTAGCGGCACGCAGCTTTTCCATGGAGCCGTAGCGCGCTGCCAAGGCGCGGGCGGCAATGGGGCCGACGTGGCGAATGGACAGCGAGACCAGCACGCGCCAGAAGTCGCGGTCTTTGACCTCTTCTAAGTTCTGCAGCAGGTTCTTGCCCGCGGTATTGACCTTGGCGTTGCCCTCTTTTTTGCTGCGCTTATCCTTCGTATCGCGCTTGGCCGTATAGACATCGGAAGCAAGCAGTTTTTCTTCCGTTAGCTCAAAGAGCTCGGATTCATCGGTGAGGATGCCGTTCTCAATGAGGTCCATGGCCCCCTTCTCCCCCAGCGCCTCAATGTCGAGGCCCTTGCGGGAGGCGAGGTATTCCAGGCGCGCGGAGAGCTGGGCTGGGCAGGATTGGGTATTGGGGCATCGCCAGTCAGCATCGCCATCTTTTTGTGGGGCGAGCGTCGTGCCGCAGGCTGGGCACTGCGTGGGGAAGCTCCATTCGTATTCGCTGCCATCGCGCTGTTCGCGCACGGGACCTAATACCTCAGGAATGATTTCGCCGGCCTTGCGGATAATAATGGTATCTCCAATGAGCACCCCCTTGCGCTTGACCTCAGACTGATTGTGCAGGGTGGCCATGGACACCGTGGAGCCGGAGACAAAGACCGGTTCCATGATGGCAAAGGGGGTAACCCGCCCCGTACGCCCCACACCGACCTCGATGTTTTTCAGCTTCGTCGTGACCTCTTCAGGCGGGTACTTATAGGCAATGGCCCAGCGGGGTGCGCGGGAGGTGGCCCCGAGCTGGCGCTGTGAGCCCAAATCGTCCACCTTGACCACGAGCCCATCCATTTCAAAAATCGCATCGTGGCGGTGTTCGGCCCAGTAAGATACTTCCTCTTGTACTTCTGCGGCGGAGTGCACCTGCTTGGTATAGGGCGATACGGGCAGCCCCCATGCGGCGATAGCCTTATAGGCATCGTGCTGGGAGGAGGGGGAAAATCCCTCCCGCGCGCCTAGGCCGTGACACACCATGCGCAGGCGGCGCTTTTTCACCTCGGCGGGATCCTTCATGCGCAGCCCGCCGGCCGCAGCGTTGCGGGGATTGGCAAACCGCGCTTTGCCGTCTGCCGCGCGCTCCTCATTGATTTCTTCGAAATCTTCGGGACGCATATAGACCTCACCGCGGATTTCAATAAGGTCCGGGACTGGGTACTCTTCGGTGCCCGTAAGTTCGTGCGGGATATCAGAAATGACCCGCGCATTGGCGGTAATTTCCTCACCCACGGTGCCATCGCCACGGGTAGCAGCGGTATCCAAACGTCCATTGCGGTAGACCAAGTCAATGGAGAGGCCATCGATCTTCAGCTCCGTCAGGTAGGTCTTGGCGGGCGTCCTATCCAACCAGTCCTGCATCTCACCGGCGCTAAAGACATTGTCTAGGCTCATCATGCGCTCGAGGTGTTCAATGTCCTCACCGGCGTTCGGCGCAGCACCTACCTGCTGGGTGGGCGAATCCGGAACCGCCAGCTCCGGATGCTGCTTTTCTAGGTCCATCAGGCGCTGGAAAAGCGCATCAAAGTCGGCATCGGGAATCGCGGATTCACCGTTGTAATACAGGTTGCGGTGGCGGCGCACTTCCTGCGCCAGGTCGTTCCATTCACGTTGCACATCAGCTGGATTAGTCACGGTATCCAAGTCTAGCGATCCCCCATGTCCGGGCTAGCTACTAAGGTATGGACCATGAACTTCGACGCCTCCCGCATGCTCGCCTTCGACCTTGAGACCACCTCCGCCAACCCCAAAGACGCTCGTATCGTTACCTCTGCCTTGGTCCGCATTGACGGCCGCGATGTCCAGAAGGTGGAGTACCTTGCGGATCCCGGCATCGAGATCCCCCAAGCCGCCACCGACGTGCATGGAATCACAACGGAAAAGGCTCAGGCTGAAGGCCGACCGCACGAGGAAGTCCTCAAAGACACGGTTGATGCCATCAAGTCCGCGTGGGACGACGGCCTGACGCTCATTGTGTATAACGCGGCCTTCGACCTTACCGTTCTGCGCAGCCTTACCGGCGATTTCACGGTCACCGGCCCTGTCTTTGACCCGTACGTCATTGACCGCGTGAGCGATAAGTGGCGCAAGGGCAAGCGCACCCTTGGCGCGGTGTGCGAGCACTACGGCGTGGAATTGGGCAATGCGCACGAGGCCACTGCCGATGCCCTCGCTGCCGCCCGCGTGGCCTGGAAGCAGGTACGCCAGCACTACCCCAACCTCGCACAGATGGACGAAAACGAGCTCATGGAGTTCCAGGCGGTCAAGTGGTACGAGGACCGCGTCGCCTTCAAGAAGTACCTAGAGGGCAAGGGCCGCGATGCCTCCGATGTCTCGACGGCGTGGCCGCTAATTTCCTAGCGCGCTCCTCACCGCAGCCGCTTAAAGGTCGCCCGCATCGCGGGTGAGGATTCCGGCGGTCTCGGTTACAGAGCGCAATGAGCTTGCCGATGCCCGAACCGGAAACACATCAAAGTGATCCACGAGCAGCTCACGCGGCATGCCTATGCGGTCTAGGTGGCGGGCAAGTGAAATCGCCTCTGCCCGCGCGTCTTTGCCGGAAAGTGCGACACCGACGCGGCGGCCTTCGGACAGGTGCTCGCCCATCCCATCGAAATGCTCCGGGGTAGAAAGGCGGTCACGGTAGCGCGCATCAATGAGGAATGTCTTCGCGGCCCTAGCCACCGACCACAGCGGCGGGGAATAGAGATAATCCGCCTCAAAGCGCAGGAGGGTCTCGAGTGCCACCTCGTCAGGGACGGCGGGGATCGAATCAAAGTCGGTGGTTCCTGGAATGCGGCCAGCGATGACATCGGCAAGCAGCGGTTCATCCAGTTGCACCACGACCTCGCCGTGGAAGCGGCGTGCGACGTCGGTGGCGTGGGTGCGGATGCCGTGCAGCAGGGCATCGGAAAGCTCCGCAAAGGCACCGGAATCGGTGAGGACGCGGTGGCCATCGGCAAGCTCAATGCTGGCCGCCAGTGACCATGGGCCGAGAGCCTGCACCTTGATGCGAGGCACGGTCTCTCCCCACACCTGCTGTACCTCATCGAGGTCGCGCTCGAGGCGATCCCACGCGCGGCGGGTAAGCAGCTGGGGCCGGGCCGTCATGCGCCACGACCGGGGGCCGCGATCGATGGTGATGGCCTCAAGCATGCTTGCGGTGCGTCCCACCGAATCGGAGCCCAACCCGCGTTCCGGCAGCTGTGGGAGGGCGGGAAGCTCGGTCTCACCCATGATGATGTCCGCTGCCTCCGCCATGGACGTGCCGGGCATGGGCCCGAGTGCGAATCCAGTCATCTACAGGGTCTCGCAGATGGTGCCGGAACCGATGACGATATCGCCGAGGTCATCCGGGGATGGCAGGTACAGCACCGCAGCCTGTCCACGGGCAACGCCAGACAGTGGCTCCTTGAGCTCCAGGCGCATCGAATCGGCGGCGCGGTCCACGTGGGCGGTGCACGGCACTACTGAACCGTGCGCGCGAACCTGCACCTCGCACTCGAAGTCGCCGTCCATGCCAGGGTGCAGGTACTTCAGGCGATCGGCACGGATGGCGGTGACCGCTAGGTCCTCGCGCGCGCCGACGGTCACCGTGCCCGATGCAGCATCGATATCGGTGACATAGCGCGGGCGGCCATCAGCAGCCGGGGCCTTGATGTCCAGGCCCTTGCGCTGGCCGATGGTGTAGTTCCACGCGCCATCATGTTCCTTAAGCTCCGTGCCCTCTTGGTCCACAATCATGCCGGGGCGAAGCCCGATACGCGATCCCAAGAACTGCTGGGTATTGCCGTCTGGAATGAAGCAGATGTCGTAAGAATCCGGCTTCTTCGCCGTGGAGAAACCGTGCGCCGCAGCCTCTTCGCGGATCTGCGGCTTGGGGGTATCACCGATGGGGAAAAAGCAGTGCTCCAGCTCCTCGGCAGAAATGACGCCGAGCACATAAGACTGGTCCTTGTTCTCATCCTTTGAGCGGCGCATATAACCATCATCATCAAGCGTGGCGTAGTGGCCGGTCGCAACGGCATCAAAGCCTAGGGCCATGCCCTTTTGCAGCAGCGCGCGGAATTTAATCTTCTCATTGCAGCGCAGGCAAGGATTCGGGGTTTCACCGCGGGCATAAGAATCCACGAAGTCCGTGATGACCTCTTCCTTGAATTCCTCCGAAAAGTCCCAGACATAAAACGGAATGCCCAGCTTATCGCAGATGCGGCGGGCATCGGCGGAATCCTCCAGCGAACAGCAGCCGCGGGCTTTTTCGCGCGTTTGCTGCGCGTCCTTATGCAGCGCCAGGTGCACGCCGACGACATCGTGACCAGCCTCCACCGCGCGGGCGGCGGCGACAGATGAGTCCACGCCGCCAGACATTGCTACCAATACTCGCATTGCATTCCCCTTTAAATACCTCGACTACAGGCCCGAAAGTGTACTCCCTTGCCCCAACGCAGCTTAAATCGATTCCATTCCCTAAGCTTGAATCCCATGGGTAGAAAGCGAGCCGCGAACAGGTCAAGCATTACCGGCACCTACGAGATCTCCACCGGCACCGCCGAGGTCATACCGGATGAATTCCGCGACGGGGCCTATATCCTTAACGTCAATGGCGTTCCTAGCAGCCATATCGTCTTGGGCGAGCCGCAGGAACTCGACTTTGAATACATGCGCTGGATCGCAGCTGCGGTAGAGCAGCTTAATACGGTCTCGCCCAATAAACTCCGCGTTACCCACCTCGGCGGGGCCGGCTGCTCACTTCCACGCTACTTCGCCGACCTGTGGCCGGACAGCCGCCATACGGTGGTCGAGCTCGATGCCAAGCTGGGCGAATTAGTCCGCGAGCTTTTCGATGTCCCCCGTTCCCCCACCGTCAAGATCCGCCCCGGCGATGCCCGAAAAGAGACCGAAGGTTTTCTGCCCGCTAGCCGCGATATCATTATCCGCGATGTATTCGCTGGGGATAAAACCCCGAAAAGCCTGACTACGGTGGAGTTTTTCCGCGCGGTGAAGTCATCTCTTTCAGCCGGCGGCCTCTACGTGGCCAACTGCGGCGACTACTCGGATCTCCAGCTGGCGAAGCAAGAATTAGCCGGGCTCTCTGAGGTCTTCGACCACCTCGCCGTCATCGCTGACCCGCCCATGCTCAAGGGGCGCCGGTATGGAAACATCATCTTGCTGGCCTCAGATACGCAACTGCCAGCTGAGGGCTCGATACAAGCCGCTCAGCTGGCAAAGGCACTCTTAGGTGGGGCCGTCCCAGCTCACTTTAAGGATGAAAGCTGGACCCGAAAATTCTTTGCGGGAGCTACTTCAGCACACGATTGAGCAGCTCGGCCACCTGATTAGCGTCGAAGTCGGGGACATCGGCACCGGCCTTCTTCGCGGCATCCTTGGCTTCTTCGACTTGGGCGCCGGAGACCTCGCCCTTGTCGACGCCATTGACATGGCCAGCGTTTTCTAGCAGCATCGCCAAGTCGCCCACGGTGAAGTCACCAACCGCCATCTTGCCAAGTTGCTTGAGAGGTAGAGCGTCCTCGTCTTCCAAAGCCTTCACAAAATCTGCCAGGCCCTCAGCAGCCTGGGCATCGAGCCCGGCGTCTTTGGCGGCATCGGCAAACTGGGGCATTGCGATGAGACCAGCCGCAAGGGCGAAGATTGCACCAATCAGCGGCGTGCTATCGGAGCTCAGGTCCACACCATCGTCGAGGACGAGGCTATCGAGCGCGCCGCCAATATCAACGTAATTGCCGCCGCTAAAAGACTCTAGCTGCTGCTTCGAGCCATTAAAGAGGTTCATGTCCACGTCGGTGGGAATACCAGCGACCTTGCCTGATCCGGATCGCTGCCAGAAGGACAGGTTCTGCCACCCACCCACTGGATCCGGGGCTTCATCCTGGTATGCCGCCAACCACAGTGGCATATTGGAGAACTTCTGGGAGTTATTCATCTCGCCCATCCAGAAGTACTTGTAGGTATAAATCATTGGGGTGCGGTTGGTCAGATGTTTGAGCTCGGAGGTAAATTCCTCGATCCAGCTCTCCAGCTGGGAGGCCGACTTGCCTTCGGAGACCTCGATATCAAGCACCGGCGGCAACGTCTGGTTCGGCGCCAACGCAATCTGCGCCGCAAAGTTAGCAGCCTGCGTCTTCGCATCGCCAGCCGGGCGCGCATAATGGTATGCGCCAGTCTTCAGGCCGTGCACATTGGCCGCCTGAATATCCTTAACGTAGTGCGGGTTAATCCAGTCTCCACCCTCGGTTGCCTTAACAAAGGCGAAGGACTGGCCGTCAGATTTCACCTTATTCCAGTCAATAGGCATGCCACCGGGGTGCTGGTGGGCAGCAATATCAATGCCTTTCGGTGCGTTGGTTCCCAGTGCTGCCTGCGCGGCAGCGGTCCCGCTCACCGTGACTGCAACTGCAGCGATAATCGCGATGATGCTCTTGCGGAATGCCCTCATAGTTGTCATGCGCGAGAGTCTAACAACCATTCACACTAACCACATGTGCAACACACGCATCATGGAGACAAATTTTTCACTCGCGTAGACAGTATCGCTGGAAATGTACCATCTAGAACATATATTCGCTTTTCAGCTTGCGCGGGTCTAGTGGTTGCCTTATGGTAAATCTATGGAAATTAGAAACTTAGTGCGAAATTCGGGGGATAATCGCCGTGGAACCCTACTACCTCATCACTGACCCACACGATGACATCGCGGTTAGTGCCACCTGCAATAGAAAGTCCGACTACCTACTCTGGAAGGAAATTCGACCCAACCTAGAAGACGATTTCGATATTTCGTGCCATACCTTGGCCGGGCGCACCGGCTTGAGCGAACGGCGCACGAGGGATATCACCATGGCCCTGTACCGCTTAGAAGAGTTGCCGCGCACCCAACTACTGCAGGAAACCTACTACTTCCTCGACTTCTCTCGGCTTATCACCATCGACGCCGTCTTAAGTAAGCTCGGCGAAGTAGACAGCGGCACCCTTCAACGCATAGACGCCGAATTAGAAGAGTATCTCACCCCTACAAAACCGGGCCAAAGTTTTCCATCAAATGCTGCCTTGCGCCGCAAGCTCAACGGGCTCATCACAATGGAATCCCCGGACTCTACGGGAGACAAGGAGCCCGAGGAAGAGGACGCGCGAAATGAATCCTATTTCATCTACCCCACCGCGGGCGGACGAGCAGGGTTAAACGTAGAGTTCGACGAAGACGCGCTCATCCTCATTGACGAGGTTGTTCAGCGCACGGCGGAAGAACACGGAATCAGCAAGGCCGATGCCCTAGCCCAGCTGATCCTCGGAACCGTCGAAGATAAATCTCAGGTGCATCTATATATGTACCGCGCCAGCGATATAAAAGCGGCTCCCGGTTTTATCCAGGGCTATGGATGGGTACACCCTGATACCGCAGACCGGCTAACCCCGACTACGACAAGGGATATGGACCAGGCGGCAACAAGGGTAAGCCCGGCCTACTCCACGCCGCCGCTCATCGGTGCCTATGTGGAAGGTCGCGATGGTGTGTGTCGTTGGCCAGGGTGCAACCGCCCAGCATACCAGTGCCAGAAGGACCACAGGATTGATTTCTCAGAGGGAGGAAAAACAACGGCGGGAAATTTGGCCTCGTTGTGCCAGCACCATCACAATGTAAAAACGGATAAAAGCGCCTTTTACATCATGGATCCGCACAGCGGAGACATTATCTGGCTCTTCCAAGACGGGCGGTGGGAATACGACGAACCGCAAGGGCCGCTAGCGGCGAAGAATAAGAACTGGGCGCTCACCGTTGCCCAGGCAATCGCCGCGCGGCGCAATGCTGCCAAAGAAAGGGCTGATACCTAAACCGTGCGGGCCCGAGCAACGACGTCCGGCAAGTGCGCGAGCACGTAATCCACATCGTCTTCGGAGGTAAGGCGCCCCAAGGTAAACCGGAGGGATCCGATTCCTTCTTCCTCGCTGACGCCCATTGCAGAAAGCACATGGGACATGCGGTTGACGCCTGCGCTGCAGGCACTGCCTGTCGATGCCTCAATCTGCAACGAGTCCAGCAGCATGATGAGGCTGTCGCCATCAGTGCCAGGGAAAGAAACGTGTAGGTGCGACGGCAAGCATGGTTCGGTGGAATTCACCACGACGTTGTCAACGGAAGAAAGGATCCCATCCCGCAGCTTGTTCCGGAGTCCAGTGATGCGCTTGCCCTCGGCAGCGCTTTCGGCGATGGACTCCTCCAACGCAGCGGCAAGCGCGGAGGCGCTGGCGACGTCCACCGTGCCTGGGCGAAGTCCGCGCTCTTGGCCGCCGCCATAGGATATCGGGTGCGGCGCTGGGGTGCGCTTGGCCAATAGCACGCCGATACCGCGCGGGCCGCCAAACTTGTGGGCGCTGGCGGCGAGCGTTGTGATGCCCAATTCCGCAAAATTGATGGGCAGCTTGCCCGCTACCTGCACCGCATCCACATGCATGGGAATACCGGATTGTTGCGCGAGGGAGGCCAGCTCCTCGATGGGCTGAATCGCACCGGTTTCGTTATTGGCCCACATGCAAGTAGCAAGATCGGCAGGCTCCGCGAAGGCGCCCCCGTCGCTGATGTGCCCGGTGCGGTCTACGGGGAGCAGGTCCACGGTGGCGCCGGCTTGGGCAAGCTTGCCAACGGTATCGCGCACGGCTGGGTGCTCAATATCCGTCGAGATGATGCGGTTGGTGTTTCCCGCCGCATAAAGGCCCTGAATAGCGATATTATCCGCCTCGGTGCCGGAAGAAGTAAAGATGACCTCGATGGGTTCGCAGCCGAGGAGGGAGGCGACTTTCTCACGGGCATCGTCAAGCACGGAGCGTGCCCTGCGGCCAGAGGCGTACTGGGCGCTGGAATTGAGCGATCCGGAGGCGGCAACCCATGCGTCGATGGCGGATTGGCGCATCGGCTGGGTTGCTGCGTAGTCGAAATAGTGCGGCATTACTGGCGCGCCTTCAATTCCTCGGTCAAAGCTGGGGCGATCTCGTGCAGGTCACCGACGACGCCGAGATCGGCGATCTGGAAGAACGGTTCATCCTGGTCCTGGTTAATCACCACGATGGTGCCGGAGGTCTGCATGCCCGAGGTGTGCTGAATGGCACCGGAGATGCCCAGGCCGATGTAGAGATCTGGCGACACGGTCACGCCTGTCTGACCCACCTGGTGGGTGGCATCGTAGAAGCCTTCATCGACGACGTCGCGGGTTGCGCCGACGGCGCCACCGAGGGCATCGGCAAGCGGCTCTACGATCTCGCCGAATTTATCGCCGACGCCGCGGCCGCCGGAAACCACGACCTTGGCTGCGGTGAGCTCGGGGCGGGCGGACTTTTCGGCCGGAGTAAAGGAATTAACCTTGACGTCCTTCTCGGTTTCCGCAGGCAGTGGCATTGGGGCCGCCTGGGTTTCCACCTGCTGGGGCTCCGCCGCAACGGAACCCGGCTGCAGGGTATAAATCGGGCAGCTGCCAGAAGCCTGCGAGGTGGTCTCGTAAGTGCCACCGAAAATGGTCATGGTTGCAGAGCCATCCGCCTTGATGGAATCCACATTCGCGAGCGCGCCGGAAGCCAAGCGAGCGGACAGGCGGCCCGCAATCTCGTTATTCGTCGGGCTGGCGGCCAGAACGATGGGTGCCGGATTGGCTGCGCCCAGGGCATGCAAAGCATCAACCTCAGGGGTCACCAGGCGCTGGTCATAATCCTCCGCCGTTGCCTGCACCAGCTGGGCGGCACCGAGCGCGGCTAGTTCGGCATCGAAGGCATCTGCCTGCTTGCCGACGACCACCGCAGACACCGTCCCCAATTCGCGTGCGGCGGTAATGAGCTCACCGGTAACGGGGAGAATGCTGTCTGCATCGTGTTCAACAAGTACGTAAACGTGAGACATTTCTACTCCTAAATCAAGTTCTTTGCGGCTAGGAAGTCAGCAATCTTCTTCGCAGCATCCTGCGGCTGCGGTTCAGAGATAACCTCGCCAGCCGTGCGCGGCGGGCGCTTGGAAGATTCAGTGACCGTTGTGGTCGGCGCAATGGCATCAATGCCCAGGTCGGCCACGCTCAGAGTGGTGATCTCCGCCTTCTTAGCGGCCATAAGTCCCTTGAAGTTGGGGAAGCGCGGCTTATCCGCCTTATCGGTGACGGAAACAATCGCAGGAAGGGCGGCCTCGAGCTCCCAGGTTCCGCGGGCGTCTTCGCGGCTGCCTTTTACCGTGCTGCCCGAAAGCTCCACCTGGTGCAGCTCGGTCAATGCGGGCAGTTGGCGGTACTCAGCGAGCAATCCGGCAAGCGTTCCGGTCGAGGCATCGGAAGCCTCATTGCCCAAGGTGATCAATTGGACATCCTCTAGCGTGTTAATCGCCGCATTCAGCGTCCATGCGGTAGACAATGCATCCGCGCCGGCTAGGGCGTCATCGGATACAAGGACCGCGTCATCTGCGCCCATCGCAAGCGCCTTGCGAAGGGCATCGTCTGCTTGTGCGGGGCCCATCGTTAAAGCGACTACACGGTAGTTTTCATCCGGATTATCATCGCGCAGGCGTAACGCCTGTTCCACGGAGTATTCATTAATCTCATCAATGATGTTGTCCACGGAGGTGCGATCCAGGGTGTGGTCATCCTCCAAAGATTTGGTGGACCACGTATCCGGTACATGCTTGACCAGAGCCACAATCGTTGGCATTAGGGGCACTCACCTTTCCGATAGATTTATGTTGCGTAATTATCTTCGGACGATAATACTCGGGGTTGGCAGAGCAAAGCGATACCCTGTGAGCCAATTCGCGTAATGATGACCGCGAAAGGCCGCGATCCCTTCAACTTCATCTGTTTTCTTAGCTGGTCAGGGTCAATATCGACGCCGCGCACAAGGATTTCTAGGCTACCTGCATCATAAGATTTTAATACCGATTTTAGGCGCTTTAGGGGGACCCTTTCTATGAATGGAAATCCCGACATTCCCCGCGGGATACGTTCACCCGTCAGGTACGCAATACGCGGATCGATCTGCCACAAGCCCTCGCGCGCCGCATAGTGCTGCACGAGTCCCGCGCGCACCACTGCCCCATCTGGATCAATGAGGTAGGTGCCGATTTCGCCAGCCTCAGGCAGGTTCTGCTCTTGATCCGTGAGAACGTCAACTGACTCGCCCTGAATCATCACCGCGTGCCTGCCCGTTCCGAGGCCTGGTGTGTAAAGGCACGCTTCCTTAACTGCCCCATCGACGCTGCTGACGGTGACCAACCCGTCCCAGTCACTAAAATCAAGGCCGGGTGCACACTTGATGGCCACGTGTGCGTCCCTGTGCGCGGCAATCAGGTCCGGCAGCGGTGGCAGCAAATCCTCCGGGCGAGAAATCCGCCGCCCTGCCTTCCTGCGGGCGGGATCGGCGATAATGACATCCGCCGTAGAGGTGGTGGTGAGTGCATCTGCTTGAAAAAAAAGAGTCAGAATCTAAATTATGCCGGGCCATGGCAAGGCGGGAGGCATCGATATCGGAGCCGAAGTAGTCAAGGCACGATGCATAGCCTTCGGTGCCGATGGAACACGTGACATCGTGGACGGTGCGCATTCCCCGCTGCTGCAAGAACTCGGAACGATATCGTGCGACGGGTAGCGGGGTGGCTTGCTGCGCGGAATCGGCATCCATTAACCAGGTCTCAGGCAACTTTCTGCCCCGCCGAGCAGTAAGTAGCTCCATGGCACAGCGCGCATAATCGCCGTAGGCTGCTTTCAGCTTTTCCAAATCCTTCAGCTGCGAAGCCTTGCTCAGCTCCAAGTCCCAGCTAGCCAGTTCGGCGTTATGCTCGCTTAAGAAACGGACTTCATCGAGGTTAAAACTCATATACGCTCTGTAGGGGTGGTGGCGAAATATTCCGCATATTGCGGATCGTCGCGGAGGTCGCCGATGACGGGGCGAAGGTCGGACGAGGAAGCATCATCAAGCACCTCTTGGACGGTGGAGTACTTGCATAACCGTTGCATCTGCGCCCACGTGGGAACTACGAGGCGGACGAGACCGGCCCGCCAGCCCTCCAGGATGAGCTGCGGCGAAAACCATCCGGCATCATCTGCTTCGTGAGTGTCCCCGTCCGGCTCCTGCCCGCTCGGAAGCAGGCCAACGAAGAAAAAAGTATCGAACCAATGGTTTTTGCTTTGCCCCACCCACCGGGCCCATGGGAGGAGCATATCGGCATCGACGCGCATCCCGTTATTGCTAAGGAACTCGGTAAAGGAGATGGTGTGGTCTTCTAGGAGCCTGCGCTCGCGGTGATACCGGCGCGCATTAGAAATCGTGCCGTCATCCCGGATCGCAAACAAGGTACCGGATTCCTCGAAGAGCTCGCGGGCCGCGGCGAAAACGAGAGCGTGGGCCTTGTATTTGGTGACTCCCATCCGCCGAGCCATAGCCACAACGGACTTTCCGGCCCACAAGTCACCGGAATCCCACGAACGCGGTGGGAAATCGCGCGGGTCTACCCCACCGCCCGGGAATACGGCATGGCCCGGGTAGTTACGCATGGTGCTCACGCGTTCTTGGACCCAGACCTCGAGCCCGTCGGGGCCATCGCGAAGCAAGAGCACGGTCGCCGCCATGCGCCCACCGTTAAACCCGGTGGTATCGCTGGCGTCGATCGCATCGAGCCGGTCATGAATCTGGTTGGTCATTAAGATATCCGGCGGGCAAAGTAACGCTGCCCAATGCGATCTACTTGGATGGGTTGGTGAAAGGCCTGGGATAGGTTCTCCGAGGTCAGCACGGAGTTAATGAGCCCCTTTGCTACCACTTTTCCTTCATCCAGAAGCATCGCGTGGGTAAAGCCGTACGGGATTTCTTCCACGTGGTGGGTAATCATGACAATGGCTGGGGCGTCCGGATCCATCGCGAGATCGCCCAAGTATCCCACGAGATCTTCGCGCCCGCCAAGGTCCATGCCGGCAGAAGGCTCATCGAGGATGAGCAGCTCCGGATTGGACATCAAAGCGCGGGCGAGGATGACGCGCTTCTTCTCGCCTTCCGAAAGCGTCGTCCACGTCCGGTCCTTTAGGTGGCGAGCGCCAACCTGGGCCAGGATGTCATCGGCGCGGGAAAAGTCCATGTCTTGATACTCTTCGCGCCACCGACCCAAAACCGCGTAACCTGCGGAAATGACGAGGTCATAGACCCGCTCATCCGCGGGAATGCGCGATTGCACGGCAGCAGAGGAAAGACCAATCAGCGCGCGCAGGTCACGCATATCAGTCTTGCCAATTTGCTCGCCCATCAAAAAGGCCGTGCCCTTGGAGGGAAATTCCTCCGCGGCCGCCATGCGCACCAGGGAAGTCTTTCCGGCACCATTCGGCCCGATGATGACCCAGCGTTCATCGAGCTCGACCTGCCAGTCCACGGGCCCTACCAAGTTCTTGCCACCGCGGCGAAGCTCCACGCCACGGAAGTCGATGAGCCAGTCTTGATCAGTTGGGGTTACGTCGTTCACGCCTTCCATTGTGACTGATCTATTCACCGCCCGCAGTAATTGACACAGCTCCGCCGGCTTTAATACAGCGCGCTTGCCAGCTTCGTACGCGCTTCAAGAACGCGCGGATCATTGCCGGCAAAGAGGCCGAAAAGCTCGAGCAGGCGTTCCCTGAGCTGGGCCTTCTCATCGCCGGCGGTAACCTTCATGGCCTCGATGAGGCGGTCAAAGGCCTTTTCAGGGGCACCTGCGACGACTTCGGCATCGGCGGCACGCAGCTGCTTGCCGATGTCCCCCTTATCCCCATCCGCGGCAGCAATCGGGTCCTCGGATTGATTGGCTGGGTCCAGCCGCTCGAGAAGCTTCGTTGTGTCCCGCGCCTGCTTAATCTGGGTATTATCCGGTTCCGCTTCCAAGATGGATTCGTAGACCTTAATAGCGCCATCGAAATCGCCCGAGTTCAGGAAGGATTCTGCCTCTTGCAGGCGAGGGTCGTCCTCTTCTTCCTCCTCCGCTGCGGCCGGTGCAGACTCGAGCCCCTTAAGCTGCGGTCCAACGTTTTCTACCAAGCTATCCAGCCACTGCTTAAGGGCCTCCTTCGGCTGGGCTCCCTCGAAATTGGTCAGCGGTTGGCCGGCGCCAATGGCCACCACGGTAGGCAGGTTTTTCACGCCGAAGGCCTGCGCGACCTGTGGAGTGGCGTCCGCATCCACGTAGCCTACGAGGAAGCTTAGGTTTCCCGCCGCGGCTAATTCCTGCAGGTCCTGCTTCAGCTGATCGGATTGGGTAGAGCGCGGGGTGCCGATAAGGACGACGACCGGCACCTCAGTGGAGCGGCGCACCACCTCGGTCTCGAAATTCGCCTCGGTGACGGTAAAAAATGGCTGGACTCCACTAGCCTGCGGCTGCTCTTGCGCCTGCTGGCGGGCTTCCGCACGCGCCTTGACCTGGCTGAGATCGAGGGCACCGCCTACATAAGCATTATTCGCAGAAGTCATTAATCCTCCTTAGCTAAACGACGATTCACGGCGTCTACTTTATCTGTCAATTGATTCGTCACGCCTTCGCGGATGTCGGCCTTAATAACCAACGAGGTGCGCGGCGATACCGCACGCACCGCTTCGGTGGCTTTCTTAATCGTGCCGAAAACCTCGTCCCACTCGCCTTCTACAAGGGTAAACATGGCGTTGGTTTCATTGGGCAGGCCGGATTCCCGCACCACGCGGACCGCCTCCGCCACGGCATCAGCCATCTCGCCGGAGTCATTATCCACCACTGCGGGTGCTACTGAAAATGCAACAATCATGCCCGCAAGTCTACCTTCGCTCCCAGCAATGCCGGTGCCAATGGCGGCGGTCATCACCCTGCCTTCCGGTATCGCGCGGCCAGGCGACGATGTGGGCCACCCCAGGCGGAATATTTTGGTTACACCCAGGGCAGATATAGAATTTTTGCGCCCGCGCGGAACCGATGTGCCGCATAATATAGGGCTCCCCGTGCGTCCAGCTGGGGCCCTCGACCGTCTGCGAACCAAAGAAGGTGGAGCCGTCCTTGGGCAGCGGCCGGAATTCCTGTGGTTTTCGCCTATTTCGCCGTGGCATTAAAACAACCGCAATTCTTTCGACTCGAGTCCGCGCAGCTCTTGGTAATCCAAAACCACGCAGCGGATGCCGCGGTCTTCGGCCAGCGTTCGGGCCTGTGGTTTGATCTCTTGCGCCGCAAAGATGCCAGATACAGGCGCGATTAACTCATCGCGATTCAATAGCTCAAGGTAGCGGGTCAATTGTTCTACTCCGTCGATGCCACCGCGACGCTTGACTTCTACGGCGATATTCCGGTTATCCGCATCTTTAGCCATGATGTCCACTGGGCCAATGGCCGTGGGATACTCGCGGCGCACGAGGGTGAAATTGGAGCCCAGCGTGTCGATCTTTTCGGCCAAAAGCTCCTGTAGGTGCGCCTCCACGCCGTCCTTTACTAGGCCGGGGTCTTCGCCCATGTCATAGGAGATATCCTCGTGGATTTCCGCGATTGTGATGCGCAATTGCTCACCCTTCGGGTTTTCCACTAGCCACAAGACCTCGCCGGTGTCATTGCCATCCACGTCCTCGATGGCGGATTCTTGCACCGTACACGGCGGCGTCATCCAATTCAGCGGCTTATACGCGCGGTCATCGGCATGAACCGATACCGAGCCGTCTGCTTTGACGATGAGCAGGCGGTCCGCCAAGGGCAGGTGGGCGTCGAGCCGTCCCACGTAATCAACTGAACAACGGGCGATTACTAAGCGCATGGCTACTACCCTAGCCTGTTGCTATTGGCGCTTGGACTGCCGGGTGGCTCGCTCTCGCAACTGCTTGTAGTCGAAGCGTTGTTGCCGCTTGGACGGCGCCGCCTCTACCCAAGCTTCGAAGGCCATGATCCCGCGGGCATCGGAAGCCAGCTCGTATTCCGCATCCCCGGTGCTAAAGTGCACCACCTCGGTGGCATCAGACATGAAAGAAGCCTCGTCATCATCCAAAGAACGAGAGTTCAAAATGGTGATGTCGAGGCGATTAAACCACAAGTTATAGCGTGGGAATACGGAGCGCAGCTTGAAGTATTCTACAACTTCTCCGGTATAGCGCAGCACGCCGTGGCGCCAAGAAAAGCTATCCTTCGCCGGCATTGAGCGCAGTAATACCGCGGTTCCCCGCGAGCGCAGAGTAAAAAATCGCAGGGCCGCCAGCAGGACTACCAGCAGTACCACCAACGCTAAGGCCCACAGGACCACCGAGATAACCGTTGAATTCATGGGCTCCACACGCCATCCTTGGTTAGTGAAAGAACATTTATTTGGATTGTAGCGCCTGATTCCGCTTCTGCGCCAATAAGAAAAGGCAAAGAAAACGTGAAAAGCGCACCGGATAAATTCCGGTGCGCTCTTCTGAGAGCAGGAAGGGCGGCTATTGCTGCCCTCTCCTACCAATCCAAGGTTTATTCAGCCTTTGCTGCGCGGCGAAGTGCACGCAATGCAGCCTCACCGCGGGACTTGGTGAGCTCATGAGCCGAAGAGGAGTCCTCTTCCGCCTTGGCCTCATCCACCTCATCGGACCAGATGGCCCAATCAGCGAGGACGGTAATCTTGTCCTGGGTAACGGAGAGGAAGCCACCCTGGACGGCGGCAACGCGCCGCGCGCCATCAACTGGGTGGATGGTCACTACGCCATTGTCGATCAACTGACCGATCACAGGCTCGTGACCGGGAAGCACGCCGATCTCACCCTCGGTGGTCTCAGCCGTCACTATGGAGGCCTGACCAGACCACAATGAGCGCTCGACGGAAACCAATTCGGCGGTGATGTCAGCCATGTGCCTCTCCCTACTTCTCGTTCAACTTCTTGTATGCAGCTTCGACGTCGTCCAAGCCACCCAAGCCGTTGAAGGCCTGCTCTGGGTAGTGGTCAAACTCACCGTTGCAGATGCGCTCGAAGGCATCGATGGTGTCCTGCAGCGGCACGTAGGAGCCCTCCAAGCCGGTGAACTTCTGCGCAACGAAGAAGTTCTGGCCCAAGAAGCGCTCGATACGGCGGGCACGCTGCACAGTCACCTTGTCTTCTTCAGACAGCTCGTCCATACCAAGGATGGCGATGATGTCCTGCAGTTCCTTGTTCTTCTGCAGAATACCGATGACGCGCTGTGCTACCTCGTAGTGCTTCTCGCCCACAATGCCTGGCTCGAGGATACGAGAGGTAGAGGTCAGCGGGTTCACTGCCGGGTAAATACCCTTAGAAGCAATGGCACGGTCCAGCTCGGTCGTCGCATCCAAGTGAGCGAAGGTCGTGGCTGGGGCCGGGTCAGTGTAGTCATCGGCAGGCACGTAAACGGCCTGCAGAGAGGTAATGGAACGACCCTTGGTGGAGGTAATGCGCTCCTGCAACACACCCATTTCATCAGCCAAGGTTGGCTGGTAGCCCACGGCGGAAGGCATGCGACCCAGCAGGGTGGATACCTCGGAGCCGGCCTGGGTGAAACGGAAGATGTTGTCAATGAACAGCAGCACGTCCTGGTTCTGCACATCGCGGAAGTACTCCGCCATGGTCAGGCCGGACAGAGCCACGCGCATACGAACTCCTGGTGGCTCGTCCATCTGGCCGAAGACAAGTGCGGTATCTTGCAGAACGCCCATCTCTTCCATTTCCAGGAAGAGGTCGGTGCCCTCACGGGTGCGCTCGCCGACGCCGGCGAAGACCGACGTACCGGAGAACTCGCGGGCAATACGGGTAATCATTTCCTGAATCAGGACGGTCTTACCCACACCTGCACCACCGAAGAGGCCGATCTTGCCGCCCTTAACGTATGGGGTCAGCAGGTCAATGACCTTAATGCCGGTCTCGAGGATTTCGGTCTTGCCTTCGAGCTGGTCGAACGCTGGTGGCTCGCGGTGGATGCCCCACTGCTCGCCATCGCGGCCGAGGCCCGGCTCATCGAGGCAGTCACCGAGGGCGTTAAAGACGTGGCCCTTGACAACGTCGCCGACGGGAACGGAGATAGGCTCTCCGGAGTCGACTACCTCGGCGCCACGGACGAGGCCATCGGTAGGTGCCATGGACACGGTACGAACGAGGTTGTCACCGAGGTGCTGAGCGACCTCGAGGGTGACGGTCTTTGCCACAGGTTCGAGCTTAATCTCGACGTGGAGTGCGTTGTACAGGGCCGGAAGTGCCTCGCGTGGGAATTCCACGTCCACCACCGGACCGATGACGCGCACGACACGACCGGCGACTGCCGAAGACTGTGCATTCTGCTCTTGCAGAGCTGTAGTCATAATCTAGTCACTTTCTGCGCTGTCAGATAGCGCGCCAGCGCCACCGACGATCTCTGAAATTTCCTGGGTAATCTGCGCCTGACGGGCCTGGTTGGCCACGCGAGACAGGTCATTGACCATCTCGGTTGCATTGTCAGTAGCAGATTTCATAGCTGTACGGCGTGCAGCGGACTCGGAAGCCGAAGCCTCCAAGAACATAGCAAACAGGATACGCGAGACGTACTGCGGAAGCAGCGCTTCCATCAGGGTATCCGCGTCCGGCTCGAACTCGAAGTCAGCGGAAATGTTTTCCGTCGGCTCCGGATCTTCCAGTGCGGAGTCACCCATCTCGTACTCCTCGCCCTGCACTACCGGCTCAACAGGCAAAAGCTGCTGCGCACGCGCGGTTTGAGTCAACATGGACTCAAACTCGGTGTAGACCACGTGCACCTGGTCGAAGCCGGTAACACCTGCGCCTTCACCTTCCGCATGCAGGCCCTCGCGGCCCTTGGTAGTGCCCTTCGAACCAGCAACGAAGCCATCGATCATGTGGCGACGCACATCGTGGGTGCCCTCCCAGGTTGGATCCTGAGAGAAACCATCCCAGCTGCCCGCTACCTCTTCCTCGCGGAAGTTGTAGTGGCCGATGCCCTTGCTGCCGGTGACGTAGCGAACTACCTCGTAGCCCTTACTTTCGAGGAGGGCCTTGAGCTGGGCTGCCTTCTTGAAGACGTTGTTGTTGTAGCCACCGCACATGCCTCGGTCAGAGGTGATTACGAGAATCGCGGCGACGTTGCCGTCTTCACGCTCGCGCAGCATAGGGTGCTCTAGCGTCGACGCTGCAGCCAACCTGTTCATGACATTGGTCAGCTCAATCGCATACGGCTGAGAGGCTTCCACCCGAGTCTGCGCTTTGGTAATGCGCGAGGTAGCAATGAGCTCCTGGGCTTTAGTGATCTTCTTAGTCGAGTTCACGGACCGGATGCGGTCGCGTAATTCGCGAAGATTAGCCATCGTTTCTCCTCCCTTCTTTCATATAGACGGTTAATTACGAGAGCTGAACTCTACTTAGCCGTCTTCCGGGAGACGTTGAGCTCGGTGTTTTTCACGTCGTTTTCGTCCAAAGGATCTACAGGCTCTTCGGTGCCCAAATTGTGGCCCTCGGAGGTGCGGAAGGTAGGAGCGAACTCCTTGGCTGCGGCCTCGAGTGCTTCCTTGGACTCATCGCTAAGCGCCTTGCCGCCGGCGATCTGCTCAAAGACCTCTGGAGTATTGGCGTTGAGGTACTCGTGCACCTCGACCTCGAAGCGGCGAACGTCTTCGACGGGAACGACGTCGAAGATGCCTGCCTCAGCGAGGTAGATAGATACCATCTGGTATTCCACCGGCTGCGGCGAGGATTCGGATTGCTTCAGCAGCTCGACCAGGCGGGAACCGCGCTCCAGCTGCGCCTTGGACGCAGAGTCAAGGTCGGATGCGAAGGCAGCGAATGCCTGCAGGTCACGGTATGCAGCCAGGTCAAGACGGAGGTTACCGGCAACCTTCTTCATGCCCTTGGTCTGTGCCGCACCACCAACACGGGAGACGGACACACCGACGTTAATAGCCGGGCGCACACCCTGGTTGAAGAGGTCGGACTCCAAGAATACCTGACCGTCAGTAATGGAAATGACGTTGGTCGGAATGAAGGCACTGACGTCGTTAGCCTTCGTTTCGATGATGGGCAGTGCGGTCATAGAACCGGCACCCATGTCATCGGAAAGCTTTGCAGCGCGCTCCAGCAAGCGGGAGTGCAGGTAGAAGACGTCACCTGGGTAGGCCTCGCGTCCCGGTGGCCGGCGCAGCAACAGCGAAATTGCACGGTAGGCCTCAGCCTGCTTAGTCAAGTCATCGTAGATGACCAGGACGTGGTTGCCCTGGTACATCCACTGCTGACCCAATGCGGCACCGGAGAACGGTGCCAGCCACTTGTAGCCGGCGGAATCAGAAGCTGGGGCCGCCACGATGGTGGTGTAATCCAGCGCGCCGTGCTCCTCAAGGGTGCGGCGCACGCTGGCGATGGTCGAGCCCTTCTGGCCGATGGCGACGTAAATACAACGGACCTGCTTGTCCTTGTCGCCGGACTCCCAGTTGGCCTTCTGGTTCAAAATGGTATCGATGGTCACCGCGGTCTTACCGGTTTTACGATCGCCAATGATCAGCTGACGCTGACCACGGCCGATCGGGGTCATCGCATCGATAGCCTTGATGCCGGTCTGCATTGGCTCTTCAACCGGCTGGCGCTGCAGCACCGAAGGTGCCTGCAACTCGAGGACGCGCTCCTCTTCGCTTTCGATTGGGCCCAAGCCGTCGATGGGCTGGCCCAGTGGGTTAATAACGCGGCCGAGGAAGTCCTCGCCCACGGGGATGGAAAGGACCTCTCCGGTCCTCTTAACCTCGTCGCCCTCCTTGAGGGACTCGTAGTTACCCAGGACCACGACACCGATGGAGTTGGTGTCAAGGTTCTGTGCGACGCCAATTACGCCGCCGGGGAACTCGAGCAGCTCATTCGCCATAACGGATGGCAGGCCAGAAACCTGCGCAATACCGTCAGCTGCCGAAATGACCACGCCGACCTCCTCACGGGAGGCCTCCGCGGAGTAGCTCGAGGTGTAGTTCGCAATCGCACTACGGATCTCGTCGGAGGAGATCGTCAGCTCCGCCATGTTCTTCCTGCTCTCGGTAGTATCTTCCAGCACTTACTTAAATCGTTTCTGTCGTTTCGGCTACACCATCTGGGCACGGAAGCGGGCAATCTTGCCTGCCGTCGAGCCGTCAATGATTTCATCGCCGACGCGGATGCGCATGCCACCGAGGAGGCTGGTGTCAACCTCAGAGTGAATGGACATCGCACGACCATAAATTTTGCCCAGCTTCTCAGCGAGTACTGCCTGCTGGCCTTCATTCAATTCACCCGCAGCGACTACGCGCGCGATGGTGCGATCCTGCAGGGCTGCTGCAGCATCGGCCAATCCGGCTATGTCATCGATTGGGTTCTGCTCTGGGCGGCTGATGGCCTGCAGCGCGAGCGCTTCAGTAAACATCGTCACCTTGCCGTAGAGCACGTTTGCCAGCAATCCGCGCTTGCGTGCGGATTCAGCAGTTCGATCGGAAAGCAGCTGGGTAAGCTCGCCCTCGCGGTCCAAAATCTGCGCCAAGCGGAAAAGCTCGTCTTCGACCTGGCCCAACTGGCCCTGTGCCTCGGCGGCACGCAGCAATGCGCGGCGACCCAAGGAAACAAGCCCGTTGACAAAGTCCTTCGGCGAAGACCATTGGTTCGCCGCTGCTTCCTGCAAGATGCTTAGCGCACCGGCAGAAACCTTGGAGCCAAAGAGATTCTCGGCCAAGGACTTGCGCGCTTCAGCCGGGGCTGCGACGTCAATGAAGGACACGCGCAATTCGCGGTCCCCATCCAAGACGTCGACGACCTCGAAAATGTCTAGGCCCGCTTGGACTGCACTAGCGACGTTCTTATCGCCAGCGAGGATTTCATCCACACGGGACTGTGAGTTCGCGAGTGCTTCGCGGCTAGCTGCCTTCATAGTTGCCTACTTTCCGGCCGGTGCCACAGAGTCGAGCTCGGACAAAAAGCCATCGATGGTAGAGGACTTCTTGGAGGCGTCAGAAAGCTCGCCGCCCAGAATCTTTTCTGCCAAGTTGATGGAGTTCTGTCCCATTTCGGAACGCAGCTCAGTAACAACCTGCGCACGAGAAGCTTCCAACTGCTTTTCGCCATTGGTGACGATGCGGCGGGATTCCTCTTCCGCTTGGCTCTTCGCGTCAGCCTCGATCTGCTTGCCGCGCTCACGCGCCTGCTCGCGGATCTCGGCTGCCTCTGCGCGGGCATCAGCCAGCTGAGCATTGTACTTTTCTAGAGCAGCCTTGGCCTCGGCCTGCTGGGCCTCAGCGCGCTTCATGCCGCCCTCAATCCGGTCTTCACGCTCTTCGAGCAACTTGGTGTAACGAGGAAGTACGAACTTCCAGAACAACCAGAGAATTACGATGAAGCACAGCAAAGACCAGAAAATGTCATAGTTCTTGGGCAGAAGAACGGAGAAGCTACCCGAACCTGGGTTCTCCTCGCCCTCTGCTGCAAGCAAATAAACGACGTTATTCATAGGTCTCCCGTCTTAAAAGTTTCGGTTTGGAAAACTCGTACTTTTAGAACAGGAAGCCGGCAACGAGGCCGATAAGGGCCAGGGCCTCGGTGAAGGCGATACCCAGGAACATGGTGGTACGCAGCTGGCCGGCCATCTCCGGCTGGCGAGCCATAGCCTCAACGGTCTTGCCGGCGACGATGCCGATACCGATACCAGGGCCGATAGCAGCCAGGCCGTAACCGATGGTGCCGAAGCCTTCGAACGTCGTAGCAGCATCCTGTGCCAGAATGATTTCGTTCATGGTGAAAGTCGTTCCCTTTCGTAAAAATCTTCAGTCCGAACCGGACCGAATGTCAGTGTTGTGTAATTAGGTGGATTACTCGGTCGCGCTCGTCGACCTCGCCCTTAGTGCGAATCAGCGTGCAAGGACAACTCAATGTACACCGCCGTCAACAAGGCGAAGATGTACGCCTGCAAGAAGATGACCAGAATCTCGAACAGGCTCATCGCCAAGCCCAAGACCACGGTCAGCCCAGACAGGACGGTCCAACCATTTAGCTGCCAGAAGAAGAAGTTCGTAGCAGAGAAGAGAAGAACCAGGATGATGTGTCCAGCAAGGAAGTTCGCCATGAGACGAATTGCAAGGGTAACCGGTCGCAGAATGAACGTAGAGAAGAACTCAATCGGTACCACCAAAAGGTGCAATGCCGGTGGCAAGTTCGGAATCACTACGGAGGAGCGAATGAACTTACCAAAGCCGTAACGCTTGGCACCGGCGTAAATCATGACGATGTACGAAACGGCTGCCAACACAATTGGCATACCAATACGACCGTTGGGCGAGACGTTCAGTCCCGGGATAACGGTCGCGACGTTCATAAACAGAACCGCGAAGAAGATGCTAGCGATAATTGGCAGGAATCGCTTTCCCTCCTTCTTACCCAAAATGTCCTCGGCGATATGGACGCGGACGAAGTCGACCGCGTTCTCGCCTACATTCTGAATGCCAGAAGGAACCAACTTAGGGTTCTTAAAGGCAGCCCAGAAAAGGATCACCACAATTAGCGTCATCAAAATGCGAATCAGCATCAGGCGATCAAGCGCGAACCATCCATCGGCGAAGTCGCCGAAAAACAGATGGTCGGCATCAATTTGCCCCGGGAAGAATTCTTCACCTAGATCGGGCGTATGGAAGTGCCCTTTCATAGCCAATGTTGTAACGCTCAGCGTTCTCTCCCGTGTTCGGGCCACACAGCCAATAGCTGGCCTCTGTGGTGCGATGGACGTCTCAAACTCTCTGCCTTGAACACGGACTCCGTCGCACATCAGCGTGAACAAGACAGGGATTTACCGTGCAGGATTCAAGCGCAACACTTAACCCCGCGGTAACCCGTTGCAAATCGTATCAGCTGGATCAACAGTTTTCGCACGTGGGGGCCCCATAAGCCACACCCGATAGCGCCATTTCCGTCTTTTGCCATACAAAACCGCGCTATTCCTGCTCAATTCACAAACGTGCATTTGATCACACCCTCGGGACAACACACCTCCTCGGGGGTGGCCATTTTCCATTAATGCCAGCATGCAGGCATAAAAAGACCGCCGCGCACCAGCCCAGCACGCGACGGCTTAGCCATCTCTTTCCCAGTTAAGACACGTAGGTAACCCTAGAAGTGACCACGGCCCAGACCTCGGTACCTAAGGTAACGATGAGCGCTACGACGACGGTGAGAAAGAGCGCCCACGTGTCATAGAAATCCATGTCCCGGATAATCGCCAGAACTCCGATGAGGACGATCAACTTGATAAGCCAACCGCCCAATACCACCGCGATGGTGGTGGAGGGCGTCGAGTGGGCGGTAAAGAGCACCGACAGCGCAGTAAACAAGACAAAGCCGCCGCCGAGGGCAGCGCCGACGAGAACGCCCCAGAGCCCGGCGACACCTTGTGCCCCACCCCAGACGGCGAGGGAAATGATGGTAAAGATGCCGAGGGCGGTAGCCCCCCTCTTCACGGCGCGCTGCAGCGGCAGGCGCGGGTCATCGAAATTAGCATTTTCCGTTGTGTCACTCACGGACATTCACCCTACATCACGCGCTCGGAGAGTCACGCACTACGCAATCATCCGACGACCTGAGACCAATCTTGCCCTGCCGCAGTGGAATCAGCGTCGCACCAAAGGCAATCAACAACGCCATGATGGACAGGCCGATTGCCACTGGGGCTGGCACGATGGAAAACGACACCGCACCAAAGGCAACCGCAGACACCCAGAGGTACAACACGAGCACGGTGCGCCGGTGCGTATGCCCCAGAGACAAAAGGCGGTGGTGGATATGTGCCTTATCCGCAGAAAACGGCGAGCGCCCCTGGGATAGGCGGCGAATTACCGCCCAGACAAGGTCTAAGACTGGAATAAACACCGCAGCGATCACCACGAGGATAGGTGACATAAGCGCCACCATGTCCACGGTGCCGTAGAGGGACATGTTGATCTTGCCGGAGGCGGAAGTGGAGGCCGCGGCGAGCAAGAGGCCGATAAGCATGGAGCCGGAATCGCCCATAAAAATTCGAGAGGGTTCAAAGTTATGAGGCAAAAAGCCCGCACACATCCCCACCAAAGCGGCACTGATAATGGCGGGTGGATACGCCGATACCGCCCCGCCTTGGTCATGCAGAACGGTGAGCGAAAAGACTAAAATGGCGCCGCCTGCAATGAGCCCAAGGCCCGCGGCTAGGCCATCGAGGCCGTCAACGAAGTTGATGGCATTGATGAGAAGGACCGTGAAAAAAGCGGTAAGGAGGGTGCTTTGAATCTGGTCAAGGACTACCGTGGTGCCGCCACCGAAGGGGATAAAGAGCAGCGTCCACGTGAGTCCCAAGCCACTCATAAGGGCGGCGGCAAAGAGCTGCCCAAAAAGCTTGATGAGGGCCCCGAGTTCCAGGTAGTCATCGGCAATCCCCAAAAGCACGATGGCCAGCGCCGCCCACAACACCGCACTCATCTCGGGGGTGACGGGCATAAACCCGCGAGTCAAGGCTGGAAGCTGGGCTGCGAGGAATATCGCCGCGCCAAAGCCGGTAAACATGGCGAGCCCGCCCATGCGGGGTGTGGGCTGGGAGTGGGAATCGCGCAGGCGAATTTCTGCCACCCGGCCCGTGCGGACCAAAAAGGATCGCACTACGCCGGTGGTCAGGTAGGTAAATGTCGCTGCAACGAGGATGACCAAGGCCAACTCGCGCAGCGGTACGCCAGTGCCGCTCACGCGAAATGCTCCTTCTATCCTTGGGGCCGTGTGCGCAACGAGTCAGCCGAGACGCCGAGGACCTCACCAATCTCTTCCGCGGATAATGCACCCTCGCGCAGTAGGAATGGATGGTCACCAGAGAGATCAATGATGGTCGAGGGCTTGCCGATGTCCGTTTCTCCCCCATCCAAATAAACGGTGACGGCCTTGCCCAATTGAGCCTTGGCCATTTGCGCGGTCGTCGGCGGTTGGTGTCCAGAAATATTGGCAGAAGAAACCGCCATCGGCCCTACCTCGCGCAAAAGCTCGATGGCAATCGGGTGAAGGGGCATCCGCAGCATGACGGTACCGCGGGTATCACCTAAGTTCCACGGCAGGGACGGGGCCTGAGGCACGACGATGGATAGTCCGCCTGGCCAAAAGGCTTCAACGAGGTCACGGGTGGAATCGGGATACGAGGCGACGAGGCCGCGCACGGTGTTCCAGGATCCGACGAGCACGGGAACCGGCATATCCGGCCCACGCTGCTTGGTGGCAAGCAGATTGGCTACCGCGTCATTATCGAAGGCATCGCAGCCCAAGCCATAAAGCGTATCGGTGGGCATGACCACAAGCCGCCCAGACTTGGCGGCCTTGGTGGCGATGCTCACGCCTTCCTCACGCTCAGTGTCATCGGCGCAATTATAAATTTTTCCTTGCATCAATAGTCCCCTTCTTGCCCGACGGTGATGCCTTAGTTTACCGCGCGCTGCGCGGTAATAAAGCGCGGCGTGCCAGTTAAGTCCTTAAGCGGAGCGATATGGGAAAAGCCACCGTGGTCACGCACCGAATCACACACTGCATCGCCAGTCGTATCGTCGTGTTCAATCGCCATGATCCCACCAGGCCGCAGAAGCCTGGCGATCGTGGGAATCAACCCGCGGATTACTCCCATGCCGTCATCGCCGCCGAAGACGGCCACGTGCGGATCGTGATACACCTCCGGCTGCAAATTCGGATCTTCCGGTACATAAGGCGGGTTGCTCACTACGAGATCGACCGTGCCATTCCAGTCCGCCAGAGTCTGGATGTCGGTCGCATCCGCCTGCACCACCTCTACCCCGGTGCGGTGGGTATTGGCGCGGGTGAACTCGAGGGCGGCATCGGAAAGCTCTACTGCCTTAACCTCCGCCTGCGGTACGTAATGCTGCAGGTAGAGCGCCAGCGCGCCCGAACCCGAGCACAAATCCACCATGCGCGAGCCTGGTGCGTGGTGGACCGCCCAATCCGCCATCACCTCCGTTTCCGGGCGCGGAATGAACACGCCCGGACCCACCTTCAAATCCAGGGGGCCAAACCACGCCGTACCCAGCACGTATTGCAGTGGCTCGCGCTGTTCCCGTCTGCGCAAAAGCGCCTCAAAGGCCACGTCAAAGCCGGGCATAGGTAGCTCATGCAGCGGAATATCCAAATGCCCGCAGTGAATGAGGTGAGAGATGAGGATGCGCGTATCCCACTCGGGGCTTCCTACCCCAGCAACGCGAAGGCGCTGCACCCCATAGCGCAGCGCCTCACCGTACGATTCCATCGACCGCTATTATCCCTCGGCCTCAAGGCGCTCGGCGCGTTCCTGGTCCTGCAGGGCCTTGATGAGATCCTGCATATCGCCGTTCAACACGGAATCCAGGTTATTGGCCTTATAACCAATGCGGTGATCCGTAATGCGGTTTTCGGGCCAGTTATAGGTGCGCACGCGCTCGGAGCGGTCCATAGTGCGCACCTGGGAGGCGCGCTGCTCGCCAGCCTCGGCCTCGCGGGCCTCGCGTTCCATCTGATCCAGGCGGGCCTGCAGCACCTGCAGGGCGCGGGCCTTGTTCTGGATCTGCGAACGTTCCTTCTGGCAGGTAACAATCAAGCCCGTGGGCAGGTGGGTAATGCGCACCGCGGAGTCGGTGGTGTTCACACCCTGACCACCCTTACCGGAGGAGCGGTACACATCGACGCGGATATCCTTGTCATCGATATTGACCGATTCCACCTCTTCCGGCTCCGGGTACACCAGCACTCCGGCGGCAGAAGTCTGGATGCGGCCCTGCGATTCCGTGACCGGCACGCGCTGCACGCGGTGGACGCCGCCTTCAAACTTGAATACGGACCACGCGCCATCGCGCGTCGGAGACTTAGCGCGGAAGGAAATGGTCATGTCCTTCACTCCGCCCAAATCGGATTCGTTAAGACCCAAGACCTCCCACTTAAAGTCGATCTTATCGGCAAAACGCTCGTACATGCGGGCCAAGTCGCCGGCAAAGAGCGCGGCTTCTTCGCCGCCGGCACCGGCCTTGATCTCCATGATGATGTCTTCCGAGTCCTGCTCATCGCGCGGGGCGAGCAGGTCAGCCAGCTTTTCTTCTAGCTCTTCCACAGATACCGCCAGGCGGTCCGCTTCTTCCTGGAAGTCGTGGTCTTCATAAGCCATCTCCTTGGCGTCCGCGAGATCCTCGCGCGCCTGGGTCAGCTCATTGTTGACCATGATGATGGGGCGCAACTCCGCGTACCGCTTGGACAGCTTGCGAAAAGCCTGCTGATCGCCGGCGATTTCTGGGTCGCCCATCTGCATTTCAATGCCCTGGTATTCCGACACAATGTCATCAACCATGGAAACTTGATTAGACATAGTCTTCCTCGTCCTTATCCGCAGCCATTGGTGCCGAAGAAGCCACCTGCATGAGGAACTCGCCATTCGAGCGGGTCTTCTTAAGCTGCTTGATCAACAGGTCAATTGCCTGGTGGGAATCCAGAGCCGATAGGATGCGGCGCAGTTTGGTCATAATGCGCGCCTCTTCAGGCACCAGCAGGAGCTCGTCCTTGCGGGTACCAGAGGGGTTAACATCCACGGCCGGGAATACGCGGCGCTCCGAGATCCCGCGGTCCAGCTTCAGTTCCGCGTTGCCCGTGCCCTTGAATTCCTCGAAGATGACGGTATCGCCAGTAGAACCGGTCTCCACCATCGCGGTGGCGATGATGGTCAGCGAACCGCCCTCTTCGATATTGCGGGCGGCGCCCAAGAAGCGCTTTGGCGGGTAGAGCGCATTGGAGTCCACACCACCAGACAGGATGCGGCCCGACGCCGGGGAGGAATTGTTGTAGGCGCGGCCCAAGCGGGTGATGGAATCCAGCAGCACCACGACGTCCTTGCCCTGCTCCACCAAGCGCTTGGCGCGCTCGATGGCCAGCTCGGAAACGGAGGTGTGCTCTGATGGCGGGCGGTCAAAGGTCGAAGAAATGACCTCGCCCTTCACTGAGCGCTGCATGTCCGTGACCTCTTCGGGTCGCTCATCCACCAGCACGACCATGAGGTAGCACTCGGGGTTATTGGTAGCAATCGCATTCGCGATGTTTTGCAAAATCGTGGTCTTACCGGCCTTCGGCGGCGAGACGATGAGCGCGCGTTGGCCCTTACCAATCGGCATGATCAGGTCGATAACGCGGGTGGTGAGGATCTTTGGATCCGTTTCCAAGCGCAGGCGCTGGTTAGGATACAGCGGCGTCAACTTATTAAAATGCGGGCGCTGCTTGGCCTCTTCAGGATCGATCCCATTGACGGTATCGACCTGCACCAACTGGTTGTACTTGCGGCGGTTGCGGCCATTGCCGTGGGTGTGGGTAGGCCCAGCCACCTTGACCTGACCGGTAATGGCATCACCAGAGCGCAGGCCCAGCCGGCGCACAATGTTCTTATTAACAAAGACATCCGCATCGCCCGCGCGGTACCCAGTGGTGCGCAGGAACGAGACGTTATTGTCTACGACATCCAAGATGCCGCCAACTGCCTGCAGCTCATCGCCCTCGCGTACCTGCAGGTCATTGCCGCCGCCGTGGTTATCATTATTGCCCCTGCCACCCCGCCGATTCCGGCGGTTGCGACGGCCGCGTCGGTTGCCGCGGTCAAAATTATTATCGTCATTGCGATTATTGCGGTGATTATTATCGCCGTTCTTCTCGCCCTGCTTGTCTCCCTGGTTATCGGAGCCATCCTGGGAGTCATCGCGGCGATCCTGGTGGCGATTCTGGTTCTGCCCCTCGCCCCGATTGTTGTCACCCCGGTTATTCTCGCCGCGGTTATTATCGCCTTGCTCTTGGCGCTCCTGGCGGCGGGCGCGGTTGCGGCGGGCACGGCGGGCCTGCGACCGCGACTCATAGCGCTGGTCGTCGCCGTTGTCCTTGCGGTCTTTGCCGCGGTTGTTCTGCTGTTCGCCGGATTTGCCGTTATCGCTCTCGCCGCGGTCATCCTTCTTGGACGGTTTATCTTTCTGCTTGGCAGGTGCCGCATCCTCAGCGGGTTTCTCGGCCTTTTCGGCCTTTTCTGCCTGCTCTATTTTTGCCTTCGCCTTTGCGGGAACCTGACCGGTTTTAATGGCGGTGATGAGATCCCCTTTGCGCAGGGCAGAGACGCCGCGAAGGCCGCGCTCAGCGGCCATTTTGCGCAATTCCGGCAGCTTCAGGGATGCGAGATCCTGTGCCGCGGTGTTGTCCGTATCGCTCACGGATATCCTTTCGTTGCTTGACCAGGTCCATAGTTGGGATCCGCCCTCCCCCACTTCAGGGAAGCTTGGGCGGGTGCACTGGAAGCCGATGTGTATTTTTCTTATCTTTTCGCCCTCGTGCCAAGGCGCTAGCGCACCCTGCCGGGCAATAAGTATGAGGCCTCTTCCGGTTACCTTAAGGGAAATCCCCCTTGTAGCCAGTACGCGGGGGCGGAAGAATTCAAGAAACGACTGTGGGCAATGTATAACGATGGGACCTGTCACTGGGCCCGATTGCATAGGATTGGGAAGATTTTCCCGCTTTCCTATCAGTCGAAGGCAATTATAGCGCATTCGCTTCGCGGTGAGTACTTGGACACCGCTACAGTGGAAGCATGCTTTCCACGATGATGGATATTCCCCTGTCTTTAACCCGTATTTTGGAATACGGCGCGTCAGTGCACGGCAATACCACTGTGACCACCTGGCACGGCGAGGGAACCGGGTCCGAGTTTGGCCCCGCAGAAAAGGTTACCTTCCGCGATATCGCTGCCCGCGCGGCAGCCTTTGCCCATGTTTTACACGATGACCTCGGCATTACCGGTGATCAGCGCGTGGGTAGCTTCATGTGGAATTGCGCCGAACACCTCGAGGTCATGTTTGGTTCCGCCTGCAAGGGCGCAGTTTTTACCCCGCTGAATAAGCAGCTGATGAATGACCAGATTCGGCACATCATCAGCCATGCCGAGGTCTCCGTCATCGTCTGCGATCCCCGGCTTGCCCCGCAGTTGGGCACGGTTTTAAACGGCGCGCCTTCCGTGCATTCGGTGATTTTTACCGGTTCCCAATCGCCGCAGCGCTTTGCCCACCACTTTCCGCGCGGCATCGAGTTTTATTCCTATGAGGCCCTGTTGGATGGCCGCTCTACCATCTACGATTGGCCCGAGCTCGATGAGCGCACCGCCGCCGCACTGTGCTATTCCACCGGCACCACTGGCGCACCGAAGGGCGTGTTATATTCCCACCGCTCGCTCTACCTCGAGGCCATGCAGCTGCGTTCCTCGGATTCGCTGTGCATTACCCACGGCGAAACCTTCCTGTGCTGCATTCCCATCTATCACGTGCTGAGCTGGGGCGTTCCCTTTACGTGTTTCATGACGGGCACCCCACTCGTGCTTCCCGATGCCGACGTCTCCGCCCCCACACTCGCCAAGGTCATCGCGGCCACGTCGCCGCGCGTGGCCCACGGCGTGCCTACCATCTGGATCCAGCTCTTCGTGCACTACATGCACAATCCGCCAGAGCGCATGACTCTGACGGAGATCTTCGCCGGCGGCTCACCTGTGCCGCCGCAGCTTATTAAGATGTGGGAGGAGCATTACGGTGTCGACGTGGTCCACGTCTGGGGCATGGTGGAAACCTCGACGGTTGGCAGCGTCGCCCGCCCGCCGCAGGGTGCCTCCGGCGATACCCGCTGGGCTTATCGCATCTCCCAGGGCAAGATTGCAGCTTCGCTGCAGTACCGCGTGGTAAATGACGGCCAAGTGGTATCCAAGACCGACCGCAATGCCGGTGAGCTCCAGGTGCGTGGCAACCTCGTGACCGGTTCTTATTATCATTCCCCCACCGCCGAGCCGGGCGAGGTGGCCTCCGAGTTCCGCGGCAAGCCGGTCGAGGCCGCGGAGTCCAAGTTCACCGCGGATGGCTGGTTGCGCACCGGCGATGTCGGATCTGTGACGAAGGACGGCTTCCTCACCGTTGAGGACCGCGCCCGCGATGTCATCCGCTCGGGCGGCGAGTGGATCTATTCGGTGCAGTTGGAAAACCTCATCATGGCCAATTCCGATGTGGTGGAAGCCGCGGTGATTGGCTACCCGGACAAGCAGTGGGTGGAACGCCCCCTCGCCGTGACCGTCTTAGATGAGAAAGCCTCTCCCACCATCGAAACGGCCGAAAAATTGCGCCAGAGCCTGCACAAGGAATTGCCCAGCTGGATGCTGCCGGAGTACTGGACCTTTGTAAAGTCGATCGATAAGACCTCAGTGGGCAAGTTCGATAAAAAGGATTTGCGTACCCACTTGGCCGAAGGCGAATACAACATCATCCGCCTCAAGGGCCCGGGTGAAGCGCAGCGCCTTGACGATATCGACGAAAGCGATTTTAACCGGGAAAACGAGGAATAATCCCCGGCCAGGTTGCGTTGTAGCTTGGTGTACCTTGTTCCCCACTCTTAGACTGGCAGCAATGACTTCACCAACGTCTTCTTCAGCGGTCTCCCTGCCCCTGCCCACCGTGGGCCGGTCGCAGCCGCCGGAGGATTTACCTGCTGCGGCAAGCGACGGCACGCGCGCCTTGGTTGACCGCTATGGCCGCAGGGCCCGCGACCTGCGCGTATCGTTGACGGATCGCTGCAACCTGCGCTGCACGTACTGCATGCCAGCCGAAGGCTTAGAGTGGATGCCCACGCAGCAAACGCTGTCCGATGATGAGACCATCCGACTCATCCGCCTCGGCGTGGAAAAGCTCGGCATCCGCCAGGTGCGCTTTACCGGCGGCGAGCCGCTGCTGCGCAAATCCTTGGAAAAAATCATCGCCGCTACCAAGGAACTCACCACGGATGAAGGCATCGCGCCGTCGACGGCGCTGACCACCAACGGCTTGGGCTTGGAAAAGCGCGCCGCAAAGCTTGCCGCAGCAGGCCTCGACCGCATCAATATCTCGCTGGATACCATCGATCCACAGCGCTATGCCGCACTCACCCGCCGCGACCGTCTCTCCCACGTGCTCGAGGCCACCGCCGCTGCGGCCGAGGCCGGATTGAATCCCGTCAAGATCAATGCCGTGGTCATGCCCGGCGTCAATGAAGAAGATATCGTCCCGCTGGCGGACTATGCGCTGCACCAGGGCGCCCAGCTGCGCTTTATTGAGCAGATGCCGCTCGGCCCGCGGGAAAAGTGGCGCCGCGAAGACATGGTCACCGCAGATGACATCTTGCACCGGCTACAACGCCACTTTTCCATGCGCCCGGAGCGCGAGCCGCGCGGATCGGCCCCGGCCGCTTTGTGGGATGCCATCGCCCCCGACGGCACCGCCGGCAAGCTCGGCATCATCGCCTCGGTAACCCACCCCTTCTGCGGCGACTGCGACCGCACGCGGCTTACCACCGATGGTGCCGTGCGCAACTGCCTGTTTGGCAATTCCGAAACCCAGTTGCGAGATCTCATGCGCTCTGGCGCCAGCGACAAGGAGTTGATGGAGGCATGGGCCGGGGAAATGTGGACGAAGAAACCAGGCCACGGCATTGATGATGAGGGCTTTTTGCAGCCGGATCGTCCCATGTCTGCCATTGGCGGCTAATCTAATTATTTATGTCCGCATCGCGTTCCATTTCTGAGCACCTTTCCGCGGTTCTGGCACTAGCTCCGGCACCGCGCGCGGAGGCCGTTCCCGTTGGCCCCGCGCTGCAAAGCCGGGTATTAGCGGAAGATGCCACAGCGCGCTTTCCCGTCCCGCCGTTTGCCAATTCCGCCATGGATGGCTTCCTCGTCCGCGCCGCAGATATTTCGGGCGCGGGCCCAGGTCCGTGGACGCTGCCGGTTGCAGGCGATGTCCCCGCCGGAGCTACCGCCCAGGAAGTTCCCGCAGGCCATGCGGTGCGCATCATGACCGGCGCGCCCGTAGGCAATGCCACTGGCCTTCTAGTCGTCCCAGTAGAAAACACCTCTGTCCCGCCTGGTCCCACGGAGTTGCCGCGCGAGGTCACCATCACCGCCGCGCCTGCAAAAACGCACATCCGCCCCGCTGGAGAAGATATACAACACGGCACCGTCGTTGCTACTGCCGGCACCACCGCCAATGCCGCCGTTATCGCAGCGCTTATTTCCACCGGTATCTATTCCGTAAAGGCTTACCAGCGCCCGCGCATCGCGGTGATTTCTTCCGGCAATGAGCTATCCGCCTATCCGGATGAACTTGTCCCAGGGCGCCTGCCGGATTCCAATGGGCCGATGCTCGCCTCCCTCGCCCACACGGAGTCCTACTCCCACGTGGGCGACGACCCCGCGGAGTTATCCCGGCTGCTCGATGAGCTCAGCGAATCCCACGACCTCATTATTACCTCCGGCGGGGTATCGGCCGGCGCCTTCGACGTGGTGCACGGGGTGCTGGGCACGGGCGACGATTCGTGGTTCGGGCACGTTCACCAGCGGCCCGGCGCGCCGCAGGGCATCGGCACGTGGCGGGGTGTTCCAGTACTCGCGCTGCCGGGCAATCCGGTGGCGGCGTTCGTCGGTTTCCAGCTCTATGCCCGCCCGCTTATCGCAGCCTTATCGGGGCAGCCCCACCCGCGGGAGGCCGTCCAACTGCGCGCAAAGGTCGAGGTACCGCTGCCACCTGCACGCACGCGCCCCATCATCGTTCCGGTCGCCGTGAGCTTTGCGGGAAACCCCAGGATTACTGGCGCGTTAAGCCGCGGCAGCCACCGCGTGGTCTCGCTGGCCGGTACCAATGGGTATTGCATCATCGAAGGCCCCGCCCCCGCCGCGGGCGAAGAAACCACCGTCTATCTGTACTAACGAGGAGAATGTTTCATGGAGTTTACCCACCTCAATTCCGCCGGCACCGCCTACATGGTCGATGTGACCGAGAAGCAGCCGACCGTGCGCACCGCCACCGCCGAGGGCGAGGTCGCCTGCTCCCCGGAGGTCATGACCGCGCTGCGCGAGGGCACCGTGCCCAAGGGTGACGTGCTGGCGGTCGCACGCATCGCCGGCATTTCCGCGGCGAAGAAGGTCCCAGAGCTTTTGCCGCTCGCCCACACCATCGGCGTGCATGGGTGCGCGGTGGATCTCGAGCTTGCCGATGCCCACGTGAAGATCACCGCCACCGTGCGCACCGCCGACCGCACCGGCGTGGAAATGGAGGCGCTGACCGCGGTTAACGTTGCCGCCTTGGCGCTCATTGACATGGTCAAGGGCGTCGATCGTTCTGCTTTTATCCGCCGCTGTGGCATCGTGGCGAAATCGGGTGGGCGCTCCGGCGATTGGTCCAGGACCCTCCCGGAGGCTTAATGGACGGCGCGATCATTTTGGCCGGTGGACAATCGCGCCGCATGGGCGGGGCCGATAAGGCGCAGGTGCGTGCCTTTGGCCTGCGCCTGGTGGACCGCCTGCTGCGCCAGCTTCCCTATGGCATGCCGTCTATCGTTATTTCCCCGCACTACCTCGGCCTGCCGCAGGTGTGCGAGTCGCCGCTTTTCGGCGGCCCCGTAGCCGGTATCGAGGCCGGTGCGCGCGCTTTGTCGCATTGCGACCGCCTAGCGCTCTTCGCGGTCGATGCGCCCGATTCGCCGCAACTGCTGCCGCGCCTTAATGGCGCGTTGCATGCCGCGCCCACCGCCGGCGCCGCGATTACCCGCGCCGCGGATGGGTATTTACAACCCCTGTGTTCGCTATGGCATACCGCTGCGCTCTTTGAACGCTTGGGCGCGCTGCAGTCAACACGCAATGTCTCCGTGCGCAGGCTTATCTGCGGCGCCGATTTCGTCGAGGTGGCCGGCACCGGTGCCGAGCACGATTACGATACCCCTGCCGAATTGCAGGATATTCCGCCCCACCCCGCCCTTCGCGCTCACCGGCGCGGCTAAAGCAGCCACAGTCCGCCCACTCCGTGAGCGCGAAGGGAGGGTGAGGGAGAATTATTCGCCGCGGGAGCGGAAGACATCGGCAAGCAGCGGCGCAATAACCCCAAGGGCATCTGCCACGGCACCGGTGGATGAGGCGCAATTGATGATGAGGCTGCCGCCGCCGTGGTCGGTCATGCCAATGATCCCGCGGGAGAGGCCCGCCTTGGGCGAGGACCCGAGCCCGCACAGGAGCACCTGGGTCTCCAGGCCGTAGAGGCGGGCCTTGATATAGCGCTCGGTGACCTCTGGAGTCAGGTTCGTCGCCCCGATACCGGTGCCGCCAATGACCACGACGATATCGGTGCCGGTATCCAGGGCGGTGCGCAGCGCGTCGTCGACTGGCGTATAGCCCTCCGGCACGATGCTCGGTGGCGCGACATCGATGTCGTGGGTGCGCAGGATTTCTACCGCTTTCTCCCCGGCGCGGTTCGGTTTTTCCCCGGACAAAATGCGGTCCGAGCTGACGATTATCTGTGCCTTTCTTTGGGACATAAGTCTCATTCCTTTCCCACTGTGGAGTGTGGTTAATATCACATCATTCAGTTTTCGATACGAACACACTTGGGGCATGGGGCTAACCTGCGGTATCGGAATCGATCAAGAATTACGCAACATTTGTATGCCGTAATTAGATACGGATTTTACCGTTTTTATTTACCCGTTCGAGCATAGTCGCCGGTAGATTGAGGAGTTGAACGACCTACTACCTGTGAGGAAATCATGACTGCTCTTGATACCTCAGGCAAAGTCATCCAAGGTTGGGATCCAGAAGATTCCGACCACTGGGATTCCAAAATTGCCTGGCGCACACTGTGGATCTCCACATTTGTCCTTATCATTGGCTTTGCCACTTGGTACCTCGTATCGGCAATTGCTCCGCAGTTGAACCAGATTGGTTTCGACTTAACCCGCAGCCAGCTCTACTGGCTGACCGCCATCCCCGGATTGGCCTGTGGTATCTTCCGCCTCATCTTCATGTTCTTGCCGCCCATCTTGGGCACGCGCAAGCTCGTCTTCAGCTCGTCGCTGCTATTTATCATCCCCATGCTGGGTTGGTTCTTCGCGGTGCAAGACTCCTCCACCCCATACTGGTGGCTGCTGACCCTCGCCTTCCTCTCCGGCATCGGTGGCGGCGTGTTCTCCGGATTCATGCCCTCGACCGGCTACTTCTTCCCCAAGCGCCTGTCCGGTACCGCGCTGGGCATCCAGGCTGGCATCGGTAACTTCGGCATCTCCTTTATCCAGCTGGTCGCCCCATGGCTCATGGGCTTTACCCTGCTGGGCGTGGGCTTTGTCGCCCCGCAGCGCACCGATGACGGCGAAATCTTTGTCCACAACCCCGCCATCTTCCTGGTGCCGTGGGCCATCGTCGGCGCATTCCTCGCGTGGACCCTGCTCAAGGACGTTCCCGTGAAGGCGAATTTCCGCCAGCAGATGGACATCTTTGGCAATAAGAACACCTGGATTCTTACCGTCGTCTACTTCATGACCTTTGGCGCATTTTCCGGCTTCGCGGCGCAAACCGCGCTGCTTATTAACCAGATCTTCGGCGAAGGTTCCGAATTTGCCGGCACCTACGACAACCTACCTGCCGGCGCGAGCTACGCCTTCCTGGGACCACTCATCGGCGCGCTCGTCCGCGCGCTGTGGGGCCCGCTGTGCGACAAGTTCGGCGGCGCCATCTGGACCTTCATTGGCTGCCTGGGCATGACCATCTTTACCGTCGTGGCCACCTTCTTCCTCACCCCGGACGAGCCGGATGAGGTCTGGTGGTTCCTGGGCACCATGCTCATTTTCTTCTTCTTCACTGGCCTGGGCAATGCCGGCACGTTTAAGCAGATGCCCATGATTTTGCCCAAGCGCCAAGCAGGCGGCGTTATCGGTTGGACCGGTGCCATCGGCGCCTTCGGCCCGTTTGTCGCAGGTGTCTTGCTCTCCATGATGTCTGCACCGACGTTCTTCTGGGGCTGCGCCGTGTACTTTGCCATCACCACGGTGTTGGTGTGGATCTACTACGCCCGCCCCAACGCCCCATTCCCCGGATAATTAGGAGCTTTCAACCCCCATGACTGCATACTTCGCGCCCGAAAAGGGCTCTTCAAATCCGCTCTTTAAGTTCGGTGCCTACCTGCGCAAAGGCGAAGCTACCGACTCTGGTCAGCAACTTTTCTTAAAGGGCGGCCGCCAGGCAGATGTCTTCTACCGCAACCGCTGGGCCTTCGACAAGATGGTGCGCTCCACCCACGGCGTGAACTGCACCGGTTCCTGCTCGTGGAAGGTCTACGTCAAAGACGGCGTCATCACCTGGGAGTCGCAGGCGGTGGATTACCCCACCACCGGCAATGATATGCCGGAATACGAGCCGCGCGGCTGCCCGCGCGGCGCCTCATTCTCCTGGTACACCTACTCTCCTACCCGCGTGCGCTACCCGTATGCACGCGGCGTGCTGGTTGATATGTTCCGCGAGGAAAAGGCAAAGCACGGCGACTCCGTCCTGGCATGGCGCGCCATCCAGGAAGACCCCGAAAAGCGCAAGGCGTATATCTCCCAGCGCGGCAAGGGCGGGCTTATCCGCATCTCATATGAAGAGGCCATCGATATCGCCTCGGCCGCGCACGTCTACACCATCCGCAAGTACGGTCCTGACCGCATCAATGGCTTTACCGTGATCCCGGCGATGTCGCAGATTTCCTACGGCGCGGGTATGCGCTTCCTGCAGTCCATCGGTGGCGTCGCGCTCTCCTTCTACGACTGGTACGCCGACCTACCGCCGGCATCGCCGCAGACCTTCGGCGACCAGACCGACGTCCCGGAATCCGGCGACTGGTACAACTCTTCTTACCTCATGATGTGGGGCTCGAATATCCCGGTCACCCGCACCCCGGACGCCCACTTCATGGTGGAGTCGCGCTACAAGGGCACCAAAGTCGTCGTGGTCTCGCCCGACTTTGCGGATAACACCAAGTTCGCCGATGAGTGGGCCCGCATCGAGCCGGGCACGGACGCCGCGCTCGCCTTTGCCATGGGGCATGTCATCTTGAAGACCTTCCACGTGGACCGCCAGGAACCGTACTTCCTGAACTACATGCGCAAATACACCGACTCGCCCTTCCTGGTATCCCTGGAAGACCACGGCGACGGCGCATATACCCCAGGTAAGTTCCTCACCGCCTCGCAGCTTGCCGATGCCACCTTGAATTCCTCCCCCAACGCCACCCACCGTGGCCTGGTGATGGAAGAAGACGGGCGCATCGTTGACCCAGGCGGCACCGTGGCAGACCGCTGGGATAACGAAAGCGCCAAGTGGAACCTAGCATTGGACAACGCCGATCCGGTCATGTCCATCGCAGAAACCGATAGCTTTGACACCGCCGAGGTGCTCTTCCCCCGCTTTGACCTGGATACCAACCCAGAGGACGTGGGGACCGACAAGCCCATTGGCGCGGGCATCGTCCACCGCGGCGTCCCCGTCCGCGAGGTCAACAGCAAGCTGGTTACCACCGTCTTTGACATCATGCTCGCCCACTACGGCGTCGACCGCGAGGATCTCCACCTGCCGGGTAGCTGGCCGAAGGACTTCCACGATGCCAGCGAGGTCGGCACCCCCGCCTGGCAGGAAGAGCTCACGGGCGTGGCTGCCGATACCGCTATCCGCATCGGCCGCGAATTTGCACAAAACGCCGCGGATTCCAAGGGCCGCTCGCAGATCATCATGGGCGCTGGCGTCAACCACTACTTCCACGCCGATAATATCTACCGCACCTTCTTGGCGCTAACCTCCATGTGCGGCACCCAGGGCGTCAATGGCGGCGGTTGGGCACACTACGTGGGCCAGGAAAAGCTGCGCCCCATCAACGGCTGGACCCAGTGGGCCATGGCCGCCGACTGGCAACGCCCGCCGCGCCACATGATTTCCACCGGCTTCTACTACTTCGCCACAGAGCAGTACCGCTACGATAATTCGCGCGCGTCCCACTTGGGCTCGCCGCTGGCTAGCCACGGTTCCATCGGGGACAAGATGGTCTCCGATACCATGGCAGAATCCATGCGCCGCGGCTGGATGCCGGCCTACCCACAGTTCAACCGCAACTCCCTCTTCCTTGCCGATGAAGCCGATGGGGCCGGCATGGACATCAATGACTACGTGGTCCAAGAGCTAGAAAGCGGCCGCCTAGAGTTCTCCTATGACAACCCGTCTGCTGAGGAGAACTGGCCGCGCATCCTGCTCAACTGGCGCACCAACCTGCTCGGCTCGTCCGCCAAGGGCACCGAGTTCTTCCTGCGCCACCTCTTGGGCATCGACTCGGACGCTACCGCGGAAGAACTCGCCCCTGAAGACCGCCCGCGCAGCATCAAGTGGGTGGATAAGGCACCGGAGGGCAAGCTGGATCTGATGATGACCACGGACTTCCGCAATACCTCCACCACGCTGGTTTCGGACCTCATCTTCCCGGCCGCAACCTGGTACGAAAAGCACGACATGTCCTCTACTGACATGCACCCGTACCTGCACTCATTTAACGCGGCGATTAACCCGCCGTGGGAGGCCCGCTCGGACTACGAGGTCTTCCGGGACTTGGCCGCAGCCCTCTCTGATAAAGCCACCAAGTGGCTGGGCGTGCAACGCGATGTCATTACCCAGCCGAGCCACCACGACAGCCCGGACGAGCTTGGCATGCCCAACGGCATCGTCCCCGACCCCGAAGAACAGGGCCTTATCCCTGGGGTCACGATGCCAAAGCTGCACGTTGTCGAGCGCGATTACACCAAGGTCTACGAAAAGTGGGCGCACCTGGGCCCGCTTCCCGCCAAGGCCGGCACCGGCGTGCACGGCACCAAGTTCAACGTGGAAAAGCAGGTCAAAGAACTCGAGCTCATCTGTGGCACCACGGAGACCTCGATGGGCGAGCTGGTGGATCTGTCCAAGGACACCAAGGTCATCGACGCCATCCTGCACCTTTCCGGTGTCTCCAACGGCGAGCTAGCCAAGCAGGGATTTGAGTTCCTGTCCTCGCGCACCGGCAAGGATCTCACCCCGCTGGGCGCTCCCGATGAAGACGTACGCATCACGTGGGACGATATCAAGGAACGCCCGAAGGAGGTCATCACCTCCCCGGAGTGGACCGCCGATAAGCGTAATAAGCGCCGCTACACCGCCTTTTCCATCAACGTCGAGTTTGATAAGCCCTGGCACACGCTGACCGGCCGCATGCAGTACTACATCGACCACGACTGGTTCATGGATTACGGCGAATCGCTGCCGATTTTCCGCCCGCCGCTCGATCACGTCCACATGCACGGCGAATTCGCGCCGGGCACGGAATTGACCAATGACCGGGGCGAGGCCGAGGTCACCCTGCGTTACCTCACCACGCACAATAAGTGGTCCATCCACTCGCAGTACTTTGACAACCTGCACGTGCTTTCCATCTCGCGCGGTGGCCAGGTGGTCTGGATGTCCAATAAGGACGCCGAGAAAATCGGCGTCACGGACAATGACTGGGTTGAGGTATATAACCGCAACGGCGTTGTTTCCGCCCGCGCCATCGTTTCCCACCGCATCCCAGAGGGAACCATGCTGTGCAACCACGCACAGGAGCGCACCGTGGGCACGCCGATCAACGAGCACACCGGCCGCCGCGGCGGCACGCACAACTCGCTGACCCGCATTTCCATCAAACCGGTGCACATCGCTGGCGGCTATGGCCAGCTAACCTACCACTTCAACTACATCGGCCCTACCGGCAATAACCGCGATGAAGTCACCCGCGTTCGCCGCCGTTCCCAGGAGGTATCCTACTAATGAAAGTCATGGCCCAAATCTCCATGGTCATGAACTTGGACAAGTGCATTGGCTGCCACACCTGTTCAGTTACCTGTAAGCAGGCATGGACCAACCGCGAAGGCACCGAGTACATCTGGTTCAATAACGTCGAAACCCGCCCCGGCCTCGGCTACCCGCGCACCTGGGAGGACCAGGAAAAGTGGAAGGGCGGCTGGGAGCGCACGGCGTCTGGCAAGATCAAGCCCAAGGCCGGCGGGCGCCTCAAAAAGCTAGCCACCCTCTTCCACAACCCCAACCTGCCCACCATCCAGGATTACTACGAGCCCTGGACCTACCAGTACGAGGACCTCATGGGCGCCGAGGCGGGACAGAAGACCCAGCCCACCGCCAAACCGGTCTCTCAGATCGACGGCCGGGACATCGGCAAGATCGAATGGTCCTCCAACTGGGACGATAACCTGGGTGGCTCTACTGCCACGCTTGACGATGACCCCGTGCTCCACAACATGAACCTCGAGGTCAAGAAGGAAATCGAGGACTCGTTCATGTTCTACCTGCCGCGTATTTGCGAGCACTGCATGAACCCGACCTGCGTTTCCTCCTGCCCCTCTGGCGCGATGTACAAGCGCACCGAAGACGGCATCGTCCTAGTGGACCAGGACCGCTGCCGCGGCTGGCGCATGTGCGTATCCGGCTGCCCGTATAAGAAGGTCTACTTCAACCACAAGACCGGCAAGGCCGAAAAGTGCACGCTGTGCTACCCGCGCCTCGAGGTTGGCCAACCCACTGTGTGCTCCGAGACCTGTGTAGGCCGCCTGCGCTACTTGGGCGTCATCCTCTACGATGCCGACCGCGTCGCCGAGGCCGCCTCTACCGAAAATGAACAGGACCTTTTCGAGGCCCAAAAGTCGATCATGCTCGACCCCCGCGATCCGGAGGTAGTCCGCGCGGCCCAGGCCGAGGGCATCCCGCACTCCTGGATCGATGCAGCACAGCAGTCCCCGATCTACGACCTCATCTTCAAGTACGGCGTCGCATTGCCGCTGCACCCGGAGTACCGCACGCTGCCGATGGTCTGGTACATCCCGCCGCTGTCCCCCATCGTTGACAAGGTGACCGCGACCGGCAACGACGGCGAGGACCACAAGATCCTCTTCTCGGCGCTATCGAATATGCGCATTCCGCTGGAATACCTGGCTGGCCTGTTTACCGCCGGCGATACCGTCCCAGTGGAAAAGTCGTTGCGCAGGCTCGTCGCCATGCGCTCGTATATGCGCGATATCAACCTGGGCAATGAGCCGCAGGAGGAAATCGCCCAGGCAGTAGGCATGACAGGCAGGGAGATGGAAGGCATGTACCGCCTGTTGTCCATCGCTAAATACGATGACCGCTACGTCATCCCCACCGCCTCGCCCGAATCCCCGCGCGGCATTACCGACTTGGACCCGTTCGGCGATGTGGACCCGGCCAAGGCCTCCGAAGACGTCTTCCACGACCTGGGCATGGGCGCACCCGAAGCCTGCACCCACGGCGCCGAACCACAGGGCAAGGTCTCGCTACTCTCCTGGAGCGGTGACCGGCCCGATGCCATGTTCCCGCCGCGGAAGTAGGTTAAGCCGTGAATATCTTCGATAAACTCCGCAAGCGCCAGGAATCCCTGCAGCGGCAATCGGCCCCGCAGGGTGGCGATGCCCCCGTGGCTGGATTCGGAACACCCGCTGGCATCGGTTCCATGGGCGGTGCCAAGGACGTCGAAAAGACGCTGCGCACCCACACAGGTCAAGTCCCCAATGAATTTGTCACGCCGGTCGAAGTCACCGAAGACCAGCGGCGAATCGTCGCCATGGCCGTGTCCGTGCTGCTGAATTACCCCGGCGAAGATATCTTTGACCGCCTCTCCGCGGTCGAAGACCAAGTAGATGACCTACCGCTGGCCATCGCCACCGACTTCATCAACTTCGCCGAATGGGCCCGCAGCATCGGCCCCCGCGGCTTGGAAGAACACTACGTCGAGACCTTTGACCAGCGCCGACGCTGCGCGCTGTACCTGTCCTACTTCGCCGTCGGCGATACCCGCCAGCGCGGAATGGCCATTTTGTCCTTCCGCCAGCAATTGGAGTCGCTCGGCTTCGAGATTTCGGATGAAGAACTACCCGATCACCTCTGCGTGGTCCTCGAAGCCCTCGCCATGAGCGAGGGGTAAACCCACGAGCGCGCCGTTGAATTGGTGGCCAGCTACCGCGAAGGAATCGAGGTGCTGCGCGCGGCCCTCGCTCGCGAGCGTTCGCCGTATGTCAGCTTGATCGTCGCGCTGTGCAAGGCCCTTCCAGAAGTCGATTCTGATACCGCGCAAAAGTACGTCGATCTCATCCGCACCGGCCCACCCGCCGAGATGGTCGGCATTGCAGACCTTCCCTTCCCCACTACCCAACCAGACCTCGTCTAGGAGCCACATTATGTTTGATAACTTCCTCTGGGGTGCCTTCCCGTGGTTAGCCATCGCGGCGTTCTTCGTGGGCATCTTCTGGCGGTGGCGTTCCGACCAATTCGGTTGGACCACCCACTCCTCCCAAATCTATGAATCCAAGCTGCTGCGTTTATCCTCGCCGCTCTTCCACTGGGGCATGGTCTTCGTCGTCATCGGCCACCTGATGGGCTTGGCATTCCCCAAGTCTTGGACCCAGGCCGTTGGCATCAGCGATCACGCCTACCACCTCCTGGCCACCATTCCAGGCTCCATTGCCGCGCTGGCGGTTCTGCTGGGCTTTGCCGGTTTGCTGTACCGCAGGCTAAAGAACCGCTCCGTGTTCTTGTCCACATCCACCTCGGACAAGGTCATGTACGCGCTGCTCGGCCTCGCGCTGGTATCGGGTTCCTTTGCCACCTTTACCCTGCAGCTTTTTGACCTCGCCGGCACCGGTGGGTACGACTACCGCGAAACCATCTCCCCGTGGCTGCGCCAGCTGTTGATCTTCAACATCCAGCCCGACCTCATGGCCAGTGCCCCATGGCAATTTAAGGTCCACGTCCTCTGCGGTTTCACCATCATCGCCGTGTGGCCCTTTACCCGCCTCGTCCACGCATTCTCGGCACCGGTTGGCTACGTCACCCGCCCCTACGTGGTGTACCGCTCCCGCGATGAACGCACCACCCCGATGCGCTCCAATACCGCGTGGGAGCCTATCCGCTCCAACCGGAAGCAATTGGAGGGAGAAACCCCTGGCCACGGTGCCTAGGTAGTTCCTCGGTCCTTTTCACCACCGCGCGTCGTCCAGTATTTGGATGGCCCGCGGTGGTTTCCTTTTGTCTACAACTACTCCTGCGCTACCCATGCGCACCCGCGCCCCCACCCACCCTTCGCGCTCACCGGGAAAGCAGTGTGCCCGTGAAATCACCACCCAGTGAGCGCCAAGGGAGGTGGCCAATAAAGAACCCCCGACCTTCGCGCTCACGGTAAGAGGTGGAAC